>NZ_JAPJPF010000001.1:48306-115555 GCF_030825805.1 Streptococcus sp. | reverse complement strand
GACGACGAAATCGAATTCTAACGAATTACCGATTTCTGTCCCACTCTCTTTTATTCCAGCATTTTTAATAGGAAGTCCGCCATTTGTTGGGGGCTTTCTTTTTGCCCGCGCGCCACCCACATCTGACAGACTCCAAAGAAGGCATTGGTGAGGTAGACGGAACTATAGTCTCTTTCGATTTCGGTCAAAGATCGATGGCCATAACGTTCTTGCAAGCTATCGACTAGTAGAACTTGTAGCTTGTGCCGCAAGAAGGATTGAATTTCTTTTGTCCCATTCTCAGTTAGAAGGACAGCAAAGAGGGGCTCCTTGGTGAGAAATTCGAAAACTTCGGTAACAGCTTGGTGTTTATCATCTTGTTGTTTGTCGAAGATGTATTCAACTTTGTGGAAAAATTCCTGTTGGTAGCGCTCGATCATATCGTATTTATCACGGTAGTGGGTATAGAAGCTACTCCGGCTGATACCAGCCTCTTTTGCCAACTGAACAGTTGAAATCTCATCAAAGGACTCCCTATGAAGCAGGTCAACCATGGCTTCCTGGATGATCCGTTTTGTTTTTATTCGCTTGTTGCTTTCGGTAACCATTTAGTCTCCCTCTTTTATACACAAAATTATACACAGTGTCCAAAAATGATTTTTTTAACTTGCGGTTTTTAAAAAGAACTGTATAATCAATTATATCAAAAAAATTAGACAATGTGTATAAAAAGGAGACAAAAAATGTTTAAGGAATGGAAAGCGATTTTTAGGAAACCGACCTTTATCGTTGTGATGATCGGGGTTGCCTTGATACCAGCTCTCTACAATGTGATCTTTCTATCCTCTATGTGGGATCCTTATGGCAAGGTTTCCGACCTGCCAGTAGCAGTTGTCAATCAAGACCAGCCAGCTCGTTATCAGGAAGAAGAATTGGCAATCGGAAAAGACATGGTGTCCAATTTTGAGAAAAGTGACGCCCTGGATTTTCATATTGTCGATGAAAGAGCAGCTAAAGAGGGGCTGGAAAAGGGTGATTACTATATGGTGGTGACCTTGCCCAAAGATCTATCTGCTAAAGCTGCTTCTATCTTAACCAATCATCCGGAACAGATGACCATTGCCTACCAAACATCTAGTGGGCATAGCTTTATTGCTGGTAAGATGAGTGATTCAGCCATGATAAAAATCCAGCAAACCGTTGCTAGTAATGTCACTCAAACCTATACCAGCGCTCTTTTCGAAAAGATGGGAAGCTTGAAGACAGGGATGGGAACAGCAGCGGAAGGAAGCCAGAAATTAGCGACTGGTGCTGGTCAGCTAAAAGAGGGTGGACAGACCCTGACAGACCATTTGACCACCTTGTCCAATTCGAGTCTGTCTTTTTCAAATGGGGCACAGACTCTTAGCACTGGTCTCTTGGCCTACACCAATGGAGTTGGCCAATTAGGAACGGGTCTTCATCAAATGCAGGAGAAAGTTCCCACCCTCGTATCGGGAGTTGGACAACTTCATGATGGTTTTACTACCTTTAGTAGTGGACTGACGACCTATACATCTGGTGTTGGACAGCTGGGAGATGGTTTAAACCAAATGGCTAGTCAAACGCCACAGTTAGCCTCTGGGATTGGCCAATTGCATACAGGGATGACGACTCTCTCAACGGGACTGGATACCTACACAAAGGGAGTTAGTCAGTTGAATGTTGGTGCTAGTAACTTGACGGCTGGCCTCACCAGCTATAGCTCAGGGCTTGCTACTCTCAGTGGTGGAGCTAGTCAATTAAGCGGCCAATCGGAAGCATTAAGAAATGGAGTGTCTCAGTTAGAGACAGGCATTCAAACCTTATCCACCCAACTCACTCCGCAACCAAATCAACAAGAGCAACTTGCCCAATTAACAGCAGGCCTCACCCAATTAAATGAAGCTATTCAGAACACGAGCGGGGATACCAGTCAACTCAGCACAGCTTTGGCAAGCATCGCCACCTCTGCTCAAGGGATTTCAGCAGCAGCACAGGCTGACCGCAATTCGGTGCTAGCAAATCTTCAAGCTACTGCTGCCTATCAATCGATGACAGCTGAGCAACAGGCAGAAATGACGGCTGCTGTCTCTGCTACTTCAAGTACCACAGAGACTGCTGCTCAAGCGATTTTAACCACTGTTCAAGGCTTGCAAGAAAGCTTAACAACCGAGAGTTCCTTGGCCACAGTAAAAGAAAGTGCCAACCAGATCTTGCCAACAGCTTCGTCTACCTTGAATACTCTTTCAACTAGCTTGAGCTCCCTACAGACCGCAGTAACAGAGCAACTTCTACCAGCAAGCCAAACCCTTAGCCAGGGCATTCAACTCTATACGACAGGGGTGGATCAGTTAGCCGGTGGAGCTAGTCAGCTTACGGATAATAGCAGTAGCTTGATTGCAGGAGCTACTCAATTGAGTGCGGGGACAAGTCAGCTGGAGCAGAAATCTGGTGACTTGGTAATGGGAAGTAATCAACTAGCAGCAGGATTGGGAGACCTAAATGGGAAAATGCCAACTCTGACTGCTGGAATGAATCAATTAGCTTCAGGAGCCAACCAATTGACTAGTAAGTCTAGTGAATTAACAACAGGCGCTGGATTGCTAGCTAGTGGGATCGGTCAACTAAATGGTCAAACACCGGTTTTGGCTAGCGGTGTTGATCAACTGGTATCAGGAGTTGATCAGTTATCGGATAAATCAGGTCAGTTACTATCAGGTTCTCATCAATTGGCGGATGGTGCAACAAAAATAGCTGATGGCTCTGGTCAATTAGCGACAGGAGGTCAGGTTCTTGTCGGAGGCTTGGCTGATCTCCAAACAGGTAGTCAGAATCTTAGTCAAGGCTTGAGTTCAGCTAAGGACCAACTAAATAGCGCTAGCACTGAAAAAGAAAATGCAAGCGTATTGTCAGATCCAATCACTCTTTCGAAGACAGACCATGACAATGTTTCAGTGAACGGAGTAGGAATGGCGCCTTATATGATATCTGTTGCCCTTTTCGTCGCGGCTCTCTCTACTAATATGATTTTTGCCAAATTGCCATCTGGGCGTCATCCAGAAAGTCGTTGGGCTTGGCTTAAATCGAGATTGGAAGTGAACGGGATGATTGCGGTCTTGGCTGGTGTCCTGGTCTACGGAGCTGTCCACCTGCTCGGAATGGCGGCAAACCATGAAAGCTTGACTCTCTTCCTCTGTGTGTTAGGAAGTGTGACCTTCATGTCCGTGGTAACCGCCTTAACGACATGGAACAACAAGGTCGGAGCATTTATCTCTTTGATTCTCTTGCTCCTTCAACTGGCTTCTAGTGCAGGGACTTATCCGCTTGCCCTCACCAATCGTTTCTTCCAAACTATTCACCCACTGTTGCCAATGAGTTATACCGTATCGGGATTAAGGGAAACCATTTCCTTATCTGGTCAGATAGGTGGGCAAGTCACCTTCCTTACCCTAGTTTTGGGCTTGTGTATTGGTCTAGGAATGATGGCCTATCAACCTCAAAAGATGGAAGAAGACTAAGCTTCCTCTATCTAAAGTTTCATGTGAAACAAAGCCCTCTTCTCAATAGAGAAGAGGGCTTTTTCTTAGTTAAAATAAAGCACTTCTGGATTTGGAGTGATGTAGATAAGGTTATCTTCTTTGAAGACCAGCTGTACTTGGCCCTGTTTGTAGATATAAACCGTGTACGTTTGACCGAACCTAGTGGCTTGAGCGATATCGATCGCACCAGCCCAAAAAGCACGAAGCTGTTCATCTGTTAAGTGTCCCTCTTGATAGAGTTTCACGAGGTTTTCCCGTTCCTTTTCTGAGAAGGTTTCGACCAGATACTTTGGGTCGTTAAGGACATTTTCAGGTTCCCCAAGAATTTTTTGAACAAATTTTTTAGTATAGCCTTCGTAATCCGGTGTTGCGGCTTCTAATGTATCGCCATCTTTTCTATAGTAAACGACAGAATCGCCTGTTGCATAGATCTTGTCTGTTGGAGCTTCGCTAGCATTGGCAGGGAGCTCCTCCATTTTTTTACTAGAGCTGGTTTCTGTCTCAGACTCTTTCTTCTCTTTTTTGGAAGAGCTAGCTTTAGATGATTTTTTTGACGATGAGGCTTCTTTTTCACTTTTCTCTTGTTTTTTAGAAGAGGCACGAGAGCTCGTTTCTTCCGGTTTGAAATATGATTGAAAATCAGACATACAGGCTGTCAAGAAGAAAAGACTCAAAAAGAGCGTTGCAAGGAGAGTAATTTTTTTAGACATCATATAAATCCCTTTCTAATCATAGAGCGCTATTTCTTCTATTGTACACTATAAAAGCTTGGAAAGCACGAAAAAACAGGAGAGAGCTTGTACGAAGTAGGTATTCATACAAGCTTTCTCTCCTGTAAGGGTCAGCTCCTTGTGATCTCATTTGAAGCGAGGGAGTCATCTTTTAATAACTCTTGTGTGCTTCAGTTAGTGGCCTTGGAAGAAGGACTTAGCGTCCACCAGGCTTGCCAGGTCCACCGCCTTGAGGTCCGCCACCTCCGGGAGCCCCACCGCCTCCAGGCATGGAGTTGACAATTTCTGTTTGTTTTTCACCGTTGATATAGATATCTCCGCCTGTGTAGGTAGCTGTTCCATCAAAGTCAAAGCCGGATTGCCCCGTCAAATTGATGGTTCCTCCAGTCACAGTGACATTGCCGTTAGAGTCGATTGGATCGGTATCGCCTTGCCCAACTTCAACGTTGAGGGTTCCACCATTCATGGTGAAGAAAATTTCATCTTGGTTGGCATTGGCATTGGCCGCATTGACACCGTCATCGCTTGCGTAGATGGTGATATCTCCACCGTTAATGGTGATTGATTTTCCTTCAAGGCCTTCGACAGACTCGGTCACCTTGTAAGTTCCGCTATCGATGACTAGATCACCAGAAGCATGGATGCCATCGTCCCCAGCTGAAATGGTCATGGTATTGTCAGACAGATACATGGTTCCGACAGATGTATCTTCATCGTTATCCACCTTGACTGCATCTTCATCTGCATCGATGGTCATGGTCGTACCAGTGATATTGAGTTCATCATTGACGTTGAAGGCATCTCCAACAGCCGTGATCTTATAGGTTCCACCTGTGATATGGAGAGTGTCATTGGCTTTGATACCGTTGTTCTTCTTAGCGTCAATGTTGAGCGTACCTGAACCATTGATGGTGAGGTCGCCCTTAGAGAAGATCACTGCGTCGGCATCTTCATCATTGTTTGAACTTGAATCAGACAAGGTATTGGTCGTGCCGTCTGCTAGAGTGAGGTAGACATGCCCTGCTTTCGTAGCAGAAATTGGCGCGTTGGTGTTGGTCATGGTAACGCCTTTCAAGACGATGTGAACATCATCTGAGTCACCCGCTTCGACCTTGATTTGAACTCCATCGGATTCACCAGAGATGACATAGGTTCCAGCCTTTGAGATGGTCACAGTTGATCCAGATACAGCTACGCCGTCACCTGATACACTTGCAGAAGATCCAGACAGTTTGACAGTAGAGGCTGTACTTTCATCATAAGAGGTGTCCTTGTCCTTATCTGTAAAATAGTTGGAATTGTTTGTTTTATTTTTTGAAGTAGAAGTAGCGGTTGTTTGTGCAGTATTGCTTTTTGTAGCTGATTGTGATGACGCCTGGGTACAAGCTGTCAGTAAGGTGAGGGTTGCGGCCCCCGTTAATAAGAATTTCCATTTGTTTGATTTCATGAGCTTTTCCTCTCGTTCCCTTGATATGCTCCTAGTCTAAAGTTGCTAGCTGAAAGTTTCCTGAAGTTTTTCTGAAAGGAACCTTAACTTTAGTTTTCTTTAAGTTTGGCTTAATGAAAGCTTAAGAAAAGGCAACTAAACTAAGGAACAAGTAAAGCGACTTGTGGCTTTGCAACAAAAACGATAAAGAAAATGATAACTTTTTATTGAACAAAAGGAGAAAAACATGAAAAAAACGGTAGAGACAAGCTTCAAGCGGATTGAAACCAAATATGTGGTGAATAAAGAAGACTTGGATGATTTATTGAAAGATTTGAAGAAATATGTTGTTGAAGACGATTATCCCATCTCCACGATTTCGAATATCTATTTTGATACCGAAGACTTTGATGTGATCCAAGATGCTCTTGCTAAACAGAACCGTCGTGAAAAGATCCGGATGCGGACCTATGTGGAGCATCCAACAGTGGAGAGTCCGGCTTTTCTAGAAGTAAAATCAAAGGATGCAGAAGGAATTGGTCATAAGTTCCGCCTGGTCTCGAACCCTTCCTCCATCACCCGCCTCATGACGGATGGACTAGTGGATCAGACCATTCAGGATCTGGATTTGGTGCAAGAAATCCAAGCTTTGTGCCAGCGCTATGATAACCGACTACAGCCCCAGATGTACATCCATTATGATCGTTTGTCCTTAAAAGAAAAGAAGAGTATCCAAGGCTATCCTTACAATAAGATTCGGGTCACCCTGGATCAAAACTTGGTCTATCGTGATCAGCAGGTCAATCTCCTCCGTGGGAAAGCTGGAGAGTCTTTGTTAGAAGAAAATACCATCATTATGGAAATCAAGGCCCCAGGTGAAGAACCTCAGTGGCTGAAGGACATTCTGGATAAGTACGGACTGGTCAAACAGAAATTTTCGAAATACAGTTGTGCCTACCATAAGTCACAAGGCTTAGACTACGCACCAACGCCAATTCAAGAAAGGACAGGTGCTGCCTATGTCTAATCTATTTGATTCTATTTTTAATAACGCTACGACAACCGTAGATCCGGTGCGCCTGATGCTAGCCTTGCTGGTCAGCCTGGTGCTCGGGATGGCCTTGTCTTGGACCTATAAATACCGTACTCTCTATACGCGTGAATTTATCGTCAGTCTCACCTTGCTTCCCTGCATGATGACCCTGGTGATTTTCCTGGTGAATGGGAGTCTGGGGACCTCGATCGCAGTAGCAGGGACCTTTAGCTTGATTCGATTTCGTTCCGCTACCAGCGGCTCGAGAGAATTGATCGCGATTTTCCTAGCCATGATTATTGGTTTAGCAGCGGGGTCGGGCTACCTCTTATTGGCAGTTTTGTTCACGGCCTTTCTGTTAGCTATCTGGCTCTTGCTCGAAACCAAGCAAAGTAAGACCGACCACCAACGGCGCCGTCACCTGACGATTGAGCTAGAAAATCAGGCTAGGATTGCGGATAGGATTAGCCATTTATTGGAACGCAATTGTACAGAAGTCGACTTGATTTCGGTTAATACAAGCCAAAATGGGGAACAGCTTACCTTGGATTATGAAGTGGATCTGAGACCAGAAGTTGACGATTTTGCAATGACGACCCTCCTAACAGAAGAAATTTATCATTGCGATTTATCCTTGACTAAGAAGGCTAAGAAAAGAAAGAACTTATAGAAGAGAGTGGGACAGATATCGGTAATTCGTTAGAATTCGATTTCGTCGTCCCACCTCCGCACAGTTGAGTAGGGCTATAAAAGCTGATAAAATCAGCGTAGTAGAGCCCACTCAACCACTGCGTCTTGCTCGACAATGCAAAGACAATTGAGAGGCTAGGACTTTTGTCCCAGCCTCTTTTTAGGCTTTTAAGAACTTTTTAAGGAAAAGTGGTATACTATTTCTAAAAAATTTAAGGAGTCCTGTATGAGAAAAAGAGCTATTTTTGAAGATGTCGTCTCCATTATGACTCACGATTCATCTACCATCAAAGACCGAAAAGGATGCGATCCAGAGCCTTTTCGAGAAAAAATGACAGATGATATGACGGATGATGCCTTTCTCTATCAAGTCAGATCCTACCTAGCTAGTTTTGGAATTATTGGCCATATCTCCTTTCAGAATAAAAAAGCTAGGCAGAAAGGCTTTCTCTTACGCGTAATGGACCATCAACTTTATGTTGAAAAGGCGAATGAAGACACGGGACTCCAAGCAGGGGATCAGATCCTAGGTCTGGATGGAAGTGACTTGGAGCGGGTAGCGTCTCTCCATAAGGACTATTTTATCAGTAAGACCCCTGAAAGACACTACCGAGAATGGGCGGATTTGGTCTCTCAGTCCACAAGGGTCACCCTGCTTCGAGAAGGGGTAGAAAAGACCATTGAAGTAGTACCCAGTCGAGAACCAATCCAAGATCAGATTTTTTGGAAACGATTAGACGACGAGATTCTTTATCTTCGTCTGGATAATTTTATGGATGAAGGAGCTATTAGTCGGGTATATCAAGAGTGTTTACCCATGATGACGGAGGTCAAGTTTCTTCTCATTGATGTCCGACAGAACGGCGGAGGGACAGATTCTTTATATTTCCCTCTATTACATCTAGGCTTAGAGAAGGATCAGGGCTATGATTCGCTTGACTGGGACGATGATGGCATGGAAATTCTCTATACGGAACGTAATGTTGATCTGCGCTTGAAAGACTTTGAGGACTGGATGCAGCAGGAAGAAATTAGTCCTGAAACCATTAAACTGCTTGGAGATATGAAAGAAGATTTGCTCCGCCATCGGGGAAAGGGATTTGTACCGTATCAGCAAGAAAGCGAGGAATTCTTCCCAGAGGTTAAAGGTGGCCACTATCCTGAACGGATCTTTGTCTTATCAGATATCTATTGCGGTTCATCTGGGGATAACTTTGTTCAGATGATGAAGCAGTTTAAGAAGGTAACGGTGGTAGGTAGACCAACTCTCGGAATTTTAGACTATTCCAATTGTTGTACCGTTGATTATGGCGATTATCAATTGATGTTTCCTACTTCTCGTTGTCTATGCGTAGATCAAGGGAAAGGAATGACGGATCAAGGTGTGGAGCCGGATATAGAGGTTCCATGGAGTCCCGACCATTTTGAGAGAGATGTAGATCTAGACAAGTGTTTGGAGCTAATTCGTCAGAGTTGCGAAACGGCAAGATAATGCTTAGATAGCGGTTGGCTTAAATCAGGATAGCAATCGTCTCTTATGGTAACGTTTTCTAGTATTTTTTCCTTGTGTTTGGATTGCTATGACTGAACAAAAAATGGTAAAATAGTCAGTGAAAATCAAAATGAAGAGTGAAAAAGATGAAACATAAAACACTTTATAAATTTATAGGGCAAACAATCTTGTATTTCGTTATTTTCTTAGCCCTACTCTATTTCTTTAGTTACCTTGGTCAAGGTCAAGGTGGCTTTATTTACAATGAATTCTAAAGGAGATCCCTACCGTGTCAAACCAACCAATTACTGATATGATCGAGGCGATTGAGCGCTTCGCCCAACTGCAACCAGACTATCCTGTCTACAATGTCCTTGGAGAAGAGCATACCTATGGCCAATTGAAGGCAGACTCAGATAGCTTAGCAGCCCACATTGACCAAATGGGACTTCCTGAAAAGTCACCTGTTGTGGTCTTTGGTGGTCAAGAATATGAAATGTTGGCAACCTTTGTGGCCTTGACCAAATCTGGCCATGCTTATATCCCAATTGATAGCCATTCTGCCTTGGAGCGCGTGTCTGCCATTCTTGAAGTGGCTGAGCCAAGCCTGATCATTGCCATCAATGAGTTTCCAATCGAAAACCCAGCTGCTCCGATCATGTCCTTGGAGCAAGTGCGTGAAGCTTATGCGGCTCAGAATGCTTATGATTTGCAACATCCGGTCAAGGGGGATGATAACTACTACATCATCTTTACCTCTGGAACAACTGGAAAACCAAAAGGGGTGCAAATTTCGCATGATAACTTGCTCAGCTTTACTAACTGGATGATCACAGACAAGGAATTTGCGACGCCAGAGCGTCCGCAAATGTTGGCGCAACCGCCCTATTCTTTTGACTTGTCTGTCATGTATTGGGCACCAACCTTGGCTCTTGGTGGAACCCTTTTTGCTCTTCCATCAGCCATCACGCAAGACTTCAAACAACTCTTTGCGACCATTTTTTCTCTTCCGATTGCAATCTGGACTTCGACGCCATCTTTTGCAGATATGGCCATGCTGTCTGAAGATTTCAATGCTGAAAAGATGCCAGGCATTACCCATTTCTACTTTGATGGGGAAGAGTTGACCGTGAAAACGGCTCAGAAATTGCGCGAGCGTTTCCCAAATGCACGCATCATCAATGCTTATGGTCCAACGGAAGCAACTGTTGCTTTGTCGGCAGTGGCTATCACAGATGAGATGTTAGCGACTCTTAAACGCTTGCCAATCGGCTATACCAAAGAAGATTCTCCAACCTTCATCATTGATGAGGAAGGGAACAAATTGCCAAATGGAGAGCAAGGGGAAATCATCGTGTCTGGACCAGCTGTTTCAAAAGGTTATATGAATAATCCAGAGAAAACAGCAGAAGCCTTCTTCGAATTTGAAGGTCTTCCAGCCTACCATACGGGAGATGTCGGAACCATGACAGATGAAGGCCTCCTTCTCTATGGTGGACGGATGGACTTCCAGATCAAGTTTAATGGTTACCGTATCGAATTAGAGGATGTTTCTCAAAACTTGAATAAGTCTCAGTACATCGACTCGGCTGTCGCAGTACCGCGCTACAACAAAGATCACAAGGTTCAAAATCTCTTGGCCTATGTCATCTTAAAAGATGGGGTCAAGGAACAATTTGAGCGCGAGATTGATATTACCAAAGCGATCAAGGAAGATTTGGAGCACATCATGATGTCTTATATGATGCCTTCAAAATTCCTCTACCGTGACAGCTTGCCGCTAACTCCAAACGGGAAAATCGACATCAAAGGGTTGATTAGCGAGGTTAACAACCGATGATCGAGTTCTTGAAACAGCTCCCTCATTTAGAACCCTATGGCACCCCGGTCTACTTTATTTATCTGATTGGGGCCTTATTGCCTATCTTTGTTGGTCTCTTCTTTAAGAAGCGTTTCCCAGTCTATGAAGCCTTGGTCAGCTTAGCCTTTATTGTTTTGATGTTGACAGGGACGGATTTGAAACAAATCTATGCGGTTCTTTTCTACCTCTTTTGGCAAATCCTTTGGGTCTATTCTTATAAAATCTATCGAAGCCAGCGTGATAACAAGTGGGTCTTTTACCTTCACTCTTTCTTGGTCGTTTTGCCCTTGGTTTTTGTGAAGGTGCAACCAGCCATTGATGGGACCCAGTCTTGGATGGGCTTCCTTGGGATCTCCTATCTGACCTTCCGAGCGGTAGGGATGATTATCGAGATGCGAGATGGGACCCTCAAAGAATTTAGTCTCTGGGAATTCTTGCGTTTCTTGCTCTTTATGCCGACTTTTTCAAGTGGGCCGATCGACCGCTTCAAACGCTTCAATGAAGATTACCTAACGATTCCAGATCGGGATGAGCTCCTCGATATGCTGGAGCAGAGCGTCAAGTATATCATGCTTGGCTTTCTCTATAAGTTTATTCTAGCTCATATCTTTGGTCATCTCTTGCTAGGTCATGTCAAGACTTATGCCCTTCTTCAAGGGGGCATCTTTAACCTAGGAACCTTAGGGGTGATGTATGTCTTTGGTTTGGACCTCTTCTTTGACTTTGCAGGCTATTCCATGTTTGCCCTTGCGGCGTCCAACTTGATGGGGATTAAGAGCCCAATTAACTTTAACCTCCCTTTCAAATCGCGTGATTTAAAGGAATTTTGGAATCGTTGGCACATGAGCTTGTCTTTCTGGTTCCGTGACTTTGTCTTTATGCGTCTGGTCATGGTCTTGATGCGCAACAAGGTCTTTCAGAGTCGGATTACAACGTCAAATGTTGCCTATATCATCAACATGTTGGTCATGGGCTTCTGGCATGGAGTGACCTGGTATTATGTTGCTTATGGCCTCTTCCACGGTCTAGGTCTCGTGATCAATGATGCCTGGCTGCGGAAGAAGAAGACACTGAATAAAGAGCGCAAAGCAAAAGGACTTGAGCCCCTGCCAGATAATCGCTGGACTCAGGCTCTTGGAATCTTTATTACCTTCAACACCGTTATGCTGTCCTTCCTGATCTTCTCAGGTTTCTTGGATCAGCAATGGTTTCCAAAAATGAAATAAGAAAAGGAAAAATGAAAAATGGATGTAAAATCACAAGTAATTGAAATTATTGACGAATTGTTTATGGAAGATGTCTCAGACATGATGGATGAGGATCTCTTTGATGCCGGTGTTCTTGATAGCATGGGAACCGTTGAGTTGATTGTTGAATTGGAAAACCGCTTCGATATTCGGGTTCCAGTATCTGAATTTGGTCGTGATGACTGGAATACTGCCAACAAAATCGTAGAAGGTGTCATGGAGCTTCAGAATGCTTAAACGATTGTGGCTGATTCTGGGTCCAGTCTTTTGCGCCATGGCTCTTGTCGCTGCTCTTCTCTTTTTCTATCCGATTAACCACAAACATAATCTGACAGAGGAGAAAAAGGTCGCAGTGAGCTTGACGGCAGAAGGCTTTAAAAGTCGTGCCCGTAAGGAAGAAGCGCTCGGGGATCCCAACTATCGTTTTGTACCCTTCTTTGGTTCCAGCGAATGGTTGCGATTTGACATCGTCCACCCAGCTGTACTAGCAGAGAAGTATGATCGCTCTTACCGTCCATATTTTCTAGGTCAACGAGGGGCAGCGTCTTTGAACCAATATTTTGGGATGCAGCAAATTCTTCCTCAACTAGAAGGGAAAACGGCTGTTTATGTAGTATCGCCCCAGTGGTTTACGAAGGACGGTTATGATTCATCGGCCTTCCAGCAATACTTTAACAGTGATCAATTAACGAGTTTTTTGGCCAACCAAGAAGCTGGACCAGCAAGCCAGTATGCGGCATCTCGTCTCTTGCAGCAGTACCCTAATGTAGCTATGCAGGGAGGAGTTCAGAAGCTAGCCAAAGGTCAAAATCTATCTAGTTTTGAAAAAGGTCTCAATCAGACCCTCATGCATTTTGTTCGTCGGGAGGATGCCTTCTTTAGCACCTTTACGGCAATGAACAATAGCAACTATGAGAAGAAAGTTCTCTCTCGCTTGAATGATTTGCCAGATACATTTTCTTACGAAGTCTTGGAAGAGGTGGCGACGGCGGAAGCCAAAAAGAAAACCAATAATAATAAACTAGGCATTAGTAATAGCTTCTATACCCATCGCCTTGCGAGTAAGCTCAAGAAACTCAAAGGATTCCAAAAGAATGAATCCTATGAACAATCCCCAGAATACAATGATTTACAACTGGTCTTGGATCAGTTTGCTCAATCTAAAACCAATGTCATCTTTGTCATCCCTCCAGTGAACTCTAAATGGATGGCTTATACAGGCTTGAGTAAAGAAATGTATCAACGGACAGTTGAAAAAATTCGTTACCAACTAGAAAGTCAAGGCTTTACCCATATTGCTGATTTTTCTAAAGATGGTGATAAACCTTACTTTATGCAGGACACCATTCATATGGGCTGGAATGGATGGTTGGCATTTGACAAGGCAGTTGATCCTTTTGTCTCCAACCCTCAACCGGCACCTGAATACAAGATTAACAATCGTTTCTTAAGTCAGGACTGGGCTAACTATAAAGGCCAGCCGGATCAATTTAAGTAAGATGCGAAGAGGTTGAGAATACCCAGTCTCAACCTTTTTTCCTATGGTTTTGAAGAAACTTATCCCCATATTCACAGACTTATCCACAGACTTGTGGATAAGTCTATCTACTAGAAAGAGAGGAATTGGTAAACCATGAAAACAATGAAGAAAATAGCTGTTTATGCGATTCTTCAAGGAAGCGTGATTTTTCTTATTACGGGCGTCATCACCCAATTCATCAGAGGAGATTTCTTTTTCCGTGGCTTGGCTCCAATATTTGGAGTCTTGGCGGCTATCATGCGTTTTGGAACAGCTAGTCTGATGAAAATCTTGGCTCCAACCCTGTACGATGAAGAGGCCAAACAAGAGAAAACTCCTACCGGGAAAGAAGCTGAATAAAAGCACTGTTTTTTCTGGAAAAATCTCTGGAAAAGCACTTATCTGACAGGCTTTATGGTAAAATAGAAGGAAGAATATTAGTTTGGAGAGTAAAAATACAATGAAACGTTCCATGTATGCTGGACGTGTTCGCGAGGAACACATTGGACAAGAACTAACCCTCAAAGGATGGGTAAGTCGACGCCGTGATTTGGGTGGCTTGATCTTTATTGATTTGCGGGACCGTGAAGGGATTATGCAATTGGTCATCAATCCAGAAACTGTCAGTTTGGAAGTCATGGCAACGGCCGAGAGCCTTCGTAGCGAGTATGTGATCGAAGTGACAGGTCAAGTTGCTGCCAGACAGCAAGCTAATGATAAAATTGCAACAGGTCATGTTGAAATGCATGTTTCTTCCTTGACTGTCCTTAATACGGCAAAAACCACACCATTTGAGATCAAGGATGGCATTGAAGCCAACGATGATACCCGTCTACGCTATCGATATTTGGACTTGCGTCGTCCAGAGATGTTGGAAAACTTGAAATTGCGTGCCAAGGTAACCCACTCTATTCGGAATTACTTGGATGAGTTGGAATTTATTGATGTGGAAACACCTTTCCTTTCTAAGTCAACTCCAGAAGGGGCGCGTGACTATCTCGTTCCATCTCGTGTCAACAAGGGTCACTTCTATGCCTTGCCTCAAAGTCCTCAAATCACGAAACAATTGTTGATGAATGCTGGCTTTGACCGCTATTATCAAATCGTCAAATGTTTCCGTGACGAAGATTTACGTGGAGACCGTCAACCTGAGTTTACACAGGTCGATATAGAAACCTCCTTCCTGACAGAGCAAGAAATTCAAGACATTACGGAAGGTTTAATCGCGCGTGTCATGAAAGAAACCAAGGGAATCGAAGTGACACTTCCTTTCCCACGGATGAAGTACGATGATGCGATGGCTCTTTACGGTTCTGACAAACCAGATACTCGTTTTGAGATGCTCTTGACAGACTTGACAGAAGTTGTAAAGGGCGTAGACTTCAAAGTCTTCTCAGAAGCTCCAGCAGTGAAAGCCATTGTGGTCAAAGGAGCAGCAGACAACTACTCACGTAAAGATATCGATAAGATGACCGAAGTAGCCAAACAATATGGGGCCAAAGGTCTTGCATGGGTCAAGGTAGCTGATGGTGCTTTAAACGGCCCAGTTGCTAAGTTCTTGACAGACGTGACAACAGAGTTGACAAGTGCTTTACAGTTGGAAGAAAAAGATTTG
The DNA here is from genome assembly GCF_030825805.1 of Streptococcus sp. Lineage (GTDB taxonomy): Bacteria > Bacillota > Bacilli > Lactobacillales > Streptococcaceae > Streptococcus. The sequence goes on along the minus strand of NZ_JAPJPF010000001.1, from coordinate 100,402 downwards.
GTCCTCTTTGTAGCGGATACACTAGAAGTAGCCAATGCAACCCTAGGTGCCCTTCGTTGCAGAATTGCCAAGGAATTAGACCTCATCGACAACAATCAATTCAACTTCCTTTGGGTGGTAGATTGGCCAATGTTTGAGTGGTCTGAAGAAGAAGGCCGTTACATGAGTGCCCACCATCCCTTTACACTTCCGCAAGCAGATACAGCTCATGAATTAGAGGGCGATCTTGCCAAGGTACGTGCCATTGCCTATGACATTGTGCTCAATGGTTACGAACTTGGCGGAGGAAGTCTCCGGATCAACCAAAAAGAATTGCAAGAACGAATGTTTACGGCTCTCGGTTTCTCAAAAGAAGATGCGACAGAGCAATTTGGTTTCTTGCTAGAAGCTATGGATTATGGTTTCCCTCCACATGGTGGATTGGCTCTTGGTTTGGACCGTTTTGTCATGTTGTTAGCTGGTGAGGAGAATATCCGTGAAGTGATTGCCTTCCCTAAGAACAACAAGGCAACAGATCCAATGACCCAAGCTCCTTCTACAGTAGCCACCAAACAACTGGAAGAGTTGAGTCTACAAGTAGAAGTCAAAACTGAGGAGTAAGAATAAAAGCGGAAAATCCGCAGAAGTAGCTTCTGGGATTTTCCCTTTATTTATAAATTAAGAGATAGTCATGAAAAAAACTCGCTTAGGTAAAATCTTACGTTATTATGTGAGAAGAATTGCTTATAATTTTAAATTATTACGGGTCTTGAAAAGTATTTCCCGCGAAAAGTATGATGAAAAGATTTCAGCCTCATTGGTCTATGGATTTTTATCTGCGATTGCTGTGAACTTCTTTTTCCAGCCGGGACGTGTCTATTCGAGTGGAGCAACAGGGTTAGCACAGATTGTTTCTGCTCTTAGTGATCGATTTTTGGGCTTTACCATTCCTGTTTCCTTGTCGTTTTATGCCATCAATCTGCCCTTAATGATCATTGCCTGGTATCAAATTGGCCATAAGTTTACCATTTTCACCTTTATCACGGTGTCCATGAGTTCCTTCTTTATCCAATTTGTCCCAGTAGTTACGCTCACCAATGACCCTATCATGAACGCCCTGTTTGGGGGTGTAGTTATGGGGACAGGGATTGGTTTTGCCCTTCGGAATAATATCTCCAGTGGGGGAACCGATATTGTTAGTTTGACCATTCGAAAGCGAACGGGCAAGAACGTCGGCAAAATTTCTCTCATTGTCAATGGGACCATCATGTTGATAGCAGGGATGACCTTTGGTTGGAAGTATGCCCTCTATTCGATGATTACCATTTTTGTTTCTAGTCGAGTGACAGATGCTGTCTTTACAAAGCAGAAGCGGATGCAAGCCATGATTGTCACTAGCCAACCGGATAAGATTATTGAGAAAATCCATAAGCGATTGCACCGTGGGGCAACCATTATTCACAATGCCGAAGGGACCTATAATCATCAGGAAAAAGCCGTCTTACTCACGGTTATTACCCGAGCAGAGTTTAATGAGTTTAAATTTTTAATGAAAAAAGCAGACCCTCAAGCTTTTATAACAATTTCAGACAATGTTCATATTATTGGACGCTTTGTCGAAGTAGAAGACTAAAAAATTCCTGCAAGAAGTTCTTGCAGGAATTTTTTTATGCTTGTTCTACCAAGATCCAACCATGGCCTGGAACGGTAAATTCTTCTTGAGAAAGTCCTTGCTCTCTTCCATACACATGAGGGTAGGCAATCGTTAATCTTGCAGATTGTTTGAGTCGATAAGTCCATTCTTGATCCCCCAGGTTGACCAAGATAAGCAACTTACGACCATCTTTCTCAATGCTGTAAGAGAAGGTTTTCTCCGAAGTCCAAGTAACTTGACAATAGTCTCGAATGTCTTGGGCATTCACAAGGCGAAGGAGCTCTTCCTCTTTACGATAGGCAATCAATTCGCGCAGGAACTGAATATCTGTTTCATAAGCTGTAGAAGAAAGCCAGTCTAGTTGATTTAGAGCATCTGGAAGATTGTAAGTATTCTCTTCTAAGCCCTTGCTGCGATAGAATTCTTGGCCAGCATGTAGAAAAGGAACTCCTTGAGCCAAGAGGACGAGATGCAAGCCAAGTCGAGCTTTAGTCTGACGTACCTCTACTGAAATGTTTGGGTCTTCAACCTTGAGGTAGTCAAAGAAGGTTGCGTTATCATGGCATTCCACATAGTTAATTGCCTGTTGAGGACGCACAAAGTGGGGGGTTCCTTTGAGTCCGACGTTACCAGTCAAAATATTGGCAAGATCATTGGCCTGATAGCGGCTGTCTATACGTCCTTCGTTGAGGATGCTTCGTTTAATGGTATCACGGAAGTTGTCACTGAAGAAGCCATACGGACGAAGTTGACTGGCATTGTATTGATGGGCCAGGAGTTCAGGATCCAGTCCAGTATCCATCTTCCAGCCTTCTCCATAAAGGTAAATGTTGGGGTAAATGGCTGCTAATTCTTCTTGAATTTCCATCATGGTTTGGCGGTCAAGAATGCCCATCAAGTCAAAGCGAAAACCATCAAAGCCGTAGAGTTGAACCCACTGCTTGACTGACTGCTTGATGTAGTTGCGAACCATGGCTCTCTCGCTAGCTACATCGTTCCCACAGAAGGTTCCGTTGGTTCGTTGGCGGTCTTGGTCATAGCGATAGAAATAGCCTGGGACAATCCGCTCAAAAGCAAATTCATCAGAGAGGTAAACATGGTTATAAACCACATCCATGATGAGGCTGAGATCTGCTTCGTGATAGGCATCAATCACTTGCTGCAACTCTAGGATCCGTTGGTAAGGATCATTTGGTTGGCTACTAAAACTTCCCTCAGGAACATTGTATTGCACAGGGTCATAGCCCCAATTGTAGGAAGCAGTAGGATTTGTTTCATCTACGCTTCCGAAATCATAGAGGGGCATGAGCTGAACATGAGTAATACCCAGGGATTTCAAATAGTTAAAGCCAAAGGTCTGGTCTCCATGCTTAGGAGATTCTAAGAGAGCTGGGAAGGTAGCAGGATGTTGGAAACCAGCTTCTTTTTGCATGGAGAAGTCCCGGACGCTCAATTCATAAATAATAGCCTGAGTCGGATCTAGTTGGGTTGCGGCTCTCTGGATAGGGCGCTCAATCTTGTGTCGGTCGATGACATAGCTAGCTCCTGAATTGGCTTCAGAAGAAAGAGCATAAGGATCATGGACGATATGGGTTACAGCGTTGACTTGGTGCTGGTAGTAATAAGAGGCTTTTTCCCAGTCTCCTTCGAGTTCTAAACGCCATACACCTTTTTCTGTCAGCTCCATCGGGTAGGCAGTTTGGTTGATCAAGAGCTGAACCTCTTGAGAAATGGGAGCCCAAAAGGCAAAGCAGGTTTTTTCTTTGGAGTAACGAGCTCCTAAATCCTCTCCATCATAAGCATATAGCTGATCAAAGATGGGTTGGCGGACGATGTCGCGGTAGTGTAGGAGGCAGGTTTCTCCCTTAGCGTTGGAGAGGGTATAGCTTTGACTCATGTCGATGGGAAGGGGGCTTCGAAGAGTTTTTTCTTCCTCTGTCGGCAGAAGTTCAATTGTTTTCGAACCAGACGTCAATGTAAAAGGAAGAGAGGCCATTACGCTCTCTCCTCCTTCCATGCGAATCAAGTCTTGGTCGTCTAAATAAGCTGCAAAGTTGGTGGTCATAGGTTCTCCTAAAGTTCAATAATCGAGTGTTCAATGAGCTGTCTGTAGCAAACAGTTTTGTTTTCCTTGTTGTCCTTAATAATTTGGAGCAAGGTTCTGACAGATTCGCGTCCCAATTCGACCGTATTGATATCAATATAGGCGTCAATTGGAATTCGTGGTTGAATAGAGTCGAAGGAAATAATTGGAAGATCGACTTGTTTGTCGCTCAGGTATCTCCGAACCCCTTCAGCAACTAGGATATCTGTTGTCATAAGTGCTTCCAGTTCTTCAAAAGGCAGGGTATCCATGATTTGGTAAGAATTTTCTTCTAGCATGAAACCAAAGGAGAACTTGACCAATTCCTCACGGAGAGGGATCTGGTGACTGGCAAGAGCTTCTTGGTAGCCCTTGTAGCGGTCTTGAGAAACGGCCAATTCCTTATTTCCTCCAACAAAGGCGATGTGTTGGTATCCTTTCTTGATGAAATATTCGGTCGCATCAAAGGCGGCCTTAACATTGTCGTTATCGACTAAGGATACAAAAGGAGAAGTTGCTTTTCCCAAAATCAAGAAAGGAAATTTATCTTGAATACAGAAGTCAACCAAAGGATCATTCAATTTGGAATAGAGGAAGATGAGTCCATCTACCCGCTTACCATAAATCATTTGTTTGAGTTGATCGAGGCGGTGGGTTTCATTAGCCCCTGTACAAATCTGAATGGCATAGCCATAATCAGAAGCAACCTGACTAATCCCACGGAGGACCGTAGGGAAGAAGGGGTTTTGGAAGAACACATCACTTTCATCAGGCAAGACAAGGGCAATGACCTGACTGGACTGGCTCACTAAGCTACGAGCATTGAGGTTTGGATGGTAATCTAGTTCTTTCATGGCAGAACGAACCCGTTCTTTAGTGGCTTCACTGATGGTAGATTTATTTTGAATCACTCGTGTAACGGTAGATGGTGCAACGCCGGCAAGTTTGGCTACATCTTTGATGGTGACACGCATAAAGGACCTCCCTAAGGTTTGTAATCTGGATCCCGGAAATGAGTCTTATAGAAGGCAAGCGCGAGGAACAAGACAAATAGGATATTTTGGATCAAGATGGTTGTAGTAAAGACTTGGTGGAATACTAAACTGATCAGGACGCTCGCAAGAATAGGCAATCCTAGACAGTTGAGTGTGAAATTGAAGCATTCTTTGAAGGTCTTGAGAGAGAAGAGACGTGACTTCCGTGTCAAGAAGAGGAAGAAGGAAGCTCCAAATACTAAAATAGCAAAATTCACAGCAGATAAGAAACCTGAGAAGAGGACGAGGAAGAGACTAACAGCCAATCGATTGGCCTGGAACCAATCTTTGGAAATGGCCTTAGTGAGTTCCTTTTTGTCCTGGATGCTCTCTTGATTGATGGCTTGGTAAGGAATCGTAGCCAGTTCTTTCTTTTCTTTACTTACAATCAATTGATTTTTATCGAAATAAAGAGTTAATTTTTCTCCTAATTGAGTTCCTTCGTGATGGCCTAAGATAACATGACCAGCCTCATTTTTATGAACTCCAAAATGACTGTTATAGACTAGTTCTTGCTGATTGATCTGTATGTTTTCTTTAAAATCCTTCATAACATCGTCTGTTAAGGGATCAAAGACATCACTAACGAAGGTGGTTAAGGGGTAGGTCTGTAGTTCTGCATTTTGAATGGCAACAGGAATGAGGGTCAAGGATAGAAGAAAGAGTGAGGTAAAGACCATTTGGAACCAATTAAGTTGTTTGCGGTTGGCAAATGCTTTTCTTACCTGAAAAAGGCTGGAAAAATAGTTAAATGGATAGGGCATGAAGAGACCTTTCTAATCTCCGGGATGGGTTTCCCTTGTATGGAGAGCATAACAAGATTTTATCCTTAACCAAAGATGGGAGAGAAACTGGTAGCAAATCAATCAACTTGCTACCCTTGTCCCACTCCCATCCTTTCCTTAAAGATAAAATTAATGTGACTGGGAGAAAAGCACGAGAGGAGATCTTGTCCTTTTCATCATGGCTGGAAGGTTATAGAAAAGTTTATTTTATCCTTTATCCCCACCAGCTGTCAAGCCTGAAACAAAGTTCTTTTGAAGGAAGAAGAACAGAACACAGATTGGAACTGCAATCAGAATCGCACCTGCCGCAAAGAAGGCAATCTTTTGATTTTTTTGGTCGCTGATAAAGGTTTGAAGACCAACAGCTACCGTGTAATTGATTTCATCGCGAAGCAAGAATTTAGACAAGATGTAGTCTCCAAAAGGTCCCATGAAGGCCCAAAGAGCTTGTACCGCAATCATTGGGCGAACCAATGGAAGGACGATTTGCCAGAAGCGACGGAAGTGTCCAGCACCATCCAATTTTGCAGATTCATCAAGTGAAATTGGGACTGTATCGAAGTAACCCTTCATCAACCAAGCGTTCATTGGGATTCCTCCACCGACATAGAGGAAGATGAGGAACCAGCTGTGGTTCAAGGCATTCAACATCAAGGCCATAACGAAGAAGGCAGTCAAAGCAGCCATGGTAGGCACCATTTGGATAATCAAGAAGAAGACCAAACTTTGCTTACGAGCCAAGAAGTTGTAGCGGCTGTATGCATATCCTGCCAAGGTAATGATGGATGTTTGAGCGACCATGGTAATAATGGCGATGATCAAGGTGTTGAGATACCAGGTACCATATAAGGTGTCCGTAAAGAGTTTTTGGAAGTTATCAAAGCTGAGACTGCCACTGAAATCAAGCGTAAAGGCACTGACATTACCAGTTTTGAAGGCTGAAAGAACCGTGATCAACAATGGATAGATGATGATGATGGAAAGGACAACCAAGTAGAGGTAAGTCAAGAAATGATTAAGGCGGCGTTTAAATTGAACTGAATTTTTCATTTTACACATCCTCCATATCAAATGCGTGCAGTTTCTTGAAGGCAATCATCGAGATCGAGATGACAATCAAAGAGATGATCAACGTAACCGCAGCAGCCATTGAGTATTGAGGTGATGAGTTCGTTGTCAATTTATAGATCCAAGAAATCAAGATATCTGTCGAACCAGCATTACCACCAACAGATCCAGGTCCACCATCGTTAAAGAGGTAGATAATGGAGAAGTTGTTAAAGTTGAAGGTGTATTGGCTGATGAGAGTTGGTGCCGCAACCGCCAAAATCATTGGGAAGGTAATGTTGCGGAATTTTTGCCAAGCGTTGGCCCCATCAATATAGGCTGCTTCGTAAAGGTCGTTTGGAATAGATTGCAAGATTCCGAGTGTCAAGACGTAAATGTAAGGGAAGCCGAGCCAACCTTGCATCATAATCAAAGCAATCTTCGTCCAGGTAGGATCAGTTTTCCAAGGAATGAGAACCCCATCCAAGAATGGGAAAATCTTCGCAAAGAGCGGAAGGACTTGCGCATTGATGGCCCCGATACTATCGTTGAACATGTTTGAGAATGTCAAGATCGTAATGAAGGCAGGAACCGCCCAAGGAAGAAGGAAGATAACACCGAAGATGCGTTTTCCTTTAATGAATGGTTGGTTGGCAATAATAGCCGTTAGGATACCAAGAACGATTTGAAGAGTAGAAGCTGCCAAGGCCCAGATCAAGGTCCAGCCCAATACAGATGTAAAGGCAGAACGGAAGGTACTCAAAGTCCACATGTTGGTGAAGTTTTGAAGTCCGATCCAATCAAGGAGCGTAAAACGAGCTGTATGCTTAAAGTCGTAGTTGGTAAAGGCAATCATCAAGGTAACCAAAACAGGGAAGATGATTGCAAAGGTCATGGCAATATAAGAAGGGATGATCAAGAGATATGGGAAGCCATTTTCATAGATAGCATTCACCATCTCTTTTAGGGTCTTCGGCACTCGAATCCCGTTATTAATTCGCTTAGCTACAGTACCCGCATCTTTGATATTCAAGGCGTAGAACATCAAATAAACGACGGTGATAATTAAGTGGAAGGCACCACGAATCAAGATAAAAAGAGAATTATCTTTTCCACGGACAGTACCGAGGGTAACTAGTTTAGACAATTCCTCCAAACCAATACCGAAAAAGTAAGCGAGAAAGACAAGTGTTACACCGAGGAAGATGTACCCTTTTGCTTTCTGTTTGTTATAGATTTGTCCCAAGCCAGGAATGAGGGATAACCACATTGCCTTTTTTGGATTTTGTTGTGTTTCCATATCGACTCCTTATAAGTGAGCGACCAGAGGCCACATCACAGCGAAAGGCTGGGAAACACTCCCAGCCCCTTGGGAACTGTATTACTTGCCACCGAATTTTTGTTCGATAGTTTCTTTGATTAATTTAACAGCATCGTCAGCAGCATCTTTAGAAGATTTCTTACCACTTACAGCGTCGAAGAGCATAGTTGCAGCTGGATCCCAAACAGTACTCATTTCAGAGATGTTTGGCATTGGTTGTGCATTTTCAAACTGTTTAACAACGGCAGTTGTCAACTCATCGTTTTTACCAACAGCATACTCACGAGCTTCTGTGTTAGCTGGCACTTCGTTTGTCTTATCGTAGAAAGCTTTTTGTTGATCAGTTGAAGTCAAGAAGTCTACGAATTTTTGAGCTGCTTCAGGGTGGTTAGCACCTGCAGGGATAACCCAAGCTTTACCACCACCGAAGGCAGAGTAGGCTTTTCCATTTGGAAGAGTAGGGATTGTTGCTACACCGTAGTTTACTTTTGCTTCTTTCAATGAAGATGCTTTCCATGGACCATCGATGATGGCAGCTGTCTTACCTTCTTGGAATTGAGTTTGGATGAAGTTTGCAGCGCCTTTAGTGTCTTGCAATCCTTTAGGCCATTTAGCGTACCAAGTTTTTGCGTATTCGATACCATCAATCGCACCTTGGTTGTTCAAACCAACATCTTTTGGATCTGTACCATCTTTACCGAAGACATAGCCACCGTTACCTGAAAGAAGTCCATATGCATAGTAGAAGTTTGTCCAGTCAGCAAGGAAGGCAGTGTTTTTACCAGCTTCGCCAGCGAAGTCATACTTGCTGTCTTTTGCCAATTCTTCAAGTTCACCAAATGTTTTTGGAGCTTCTTGCATGAGGTCTTTGTTGTAGTAAAGAACCAATGTTTCGATAACTGCTGGTGCACCGTATACTTTACCACCGTTTGTTACAAGTGATTCAGTTGTTTTGTCAGTCTTGCTGTCTTTGTTCAATTTCACTTCAGCCAATTGACCGTCGTTACCAAGACCACCTACGCGGTCGTATGGTGCCATCATAACGTCTGGAGCTTTACCAGATTGGTTGTCAAGAGACAATTTGTCCAATCCACCAAGAGCGTCACCTGTCTTGATCGTTACTTTTGTTCCACTTTCTTTTTCAAAAGCTTTCGCAGCTTCTTCCATGTAAGCTTTGTAACCATTGTCAACGTAGACTGTCAACTCGTTTTCAGAAGCAGCAGAGTCGTCTTTTTTGCCTCCACAAGCTACCAAAAGAAGTGATGCGAATCCAACTGTACCAAGTACAGCAGCGCTTCGAAGAATTGTGCGTTTCATGATTTATTCCTCCTAAAGAATAAAAATAATATTATTAGTTGAAAACATTTTAGACAAACGTTTTCCTTAACACGAATAGTATATCACAGGAAGAAAACGTTTGCAAGTTCTTTGTGCAAAAAAATTTAAAAATTTTTTATCTTCTATTAAGTACACACAAATAGTTGACAAGAAAATAAGAAAAGGATAAACTAGGCGTGGGGTGAACCTGCAGAAAAAATCATAAAAGTTTAGGAAACCTCTTGCATAAACCACAAGAATACTTTATAATGGACACGTAACGCAAACGTTTTCCTTAAACGTTGCATAAAGATGATCTAGGGTCATTTATAAATAGGTTAAATTTTTTTCTATTTCTGACAATTGCACTCTTCCTAACCCTTCTAAAAGTCGGAATGAGAACTGGATTAGAGTAGAAAGTTGGTCTATTTTTCTTCGAAACAAAAAATATTAAACTAAAGGTGGTACCCTCAATGAAAAAACGCCAAAGTGGTGTCTTGATGCACATTTCATCCTTGCCTGGGAAGTATGGAATCGGTTCGTTTGGTCAAGCAGCTTACGATTTTGTCGATTTCCTCGTTCGGACTAAGCAACGGTATTGGCAAATTTTGCCTCTCGGAACAACCAGTTATGGAGATTCTCCTTATCAATCCTTCTCGGCTTTTGCAGGCAACACCCACTTTATTGACTTCGATCTCTTGATCGAGCAAGGGCTCTTGGATGCATCCGATGTCGAAGGTGTTGATTTTGGTCAAGACCCAACAGAAGTAGACTATGCGAAGATCTTCGAACAACGTCGTCCTCTTCTAGAAAAAGCGGTTAAAGCTTTTATTGAAAACGGTGATTGGGATGACTTCAGCCGTTTTGCTGAAGAAAATGCAGCTTGGTTGGAATTATTTGCTGAATACATGGCTATTAAAGAGCACTTTGAATTAAAAGCATGGACAGAATGGCCAGACGCTGCGATTCGTGCACGTCAACCGGAAGCCCTCACTTCATACCGCGCTCAATTGGAAGACAAATTGACTTACCATCGAGTAACACAGTATTTCTTCTTCAAACAATGGTTGAAATTGAAAGCATACGCTAACGACAACCATATTGAGATCGTAGGTGATATGCCAATCTACGTAGCGGAAGATTCAAGCGATATGTGGGCAAATCCTCATCTCTTTAAAACAGATGAAAATGGAAAAGCAACCTGCATCGCAGGATGCCCACCAGATGAGTTCTCAGCAACTGGTCAGCTTTGGGGCAACCCAATCTATGACTGGGAAGCAATGGACAAAGATGGTTACAAATGGTGGATTGAACGCTTGCGTGAGAGCTTCAAAATCTACGACATCGTGCGGATTGACCACTTCCGTGGCTTCGAGTCTTACTGGGAAATCCCAGCTGGTTCTGATACAGCAGCACCAGGTAAATGGGTTAAAGGTCCTGGCTACAAACTCTTTGCCGCAGTGAAAGAAGAACTTGGTGATTTGAACATCATCGCAGAAGACCTTGGCTTCATGACTGACGAAGTCATTGAGCTTCGTGAGCGCACAGGCTTCCCAGGCATGAAGATCCTTCAATTTGCCTTCAATCCTGACGATGAAAGTATCGACAGCCCTCACTTGGCACCAAACAACTCAGTTATGTATACAGGAACACACGATAATAACACTGTTCTTGGGTGGTATCGCAATGAAATTGACGATCCAACTCGTGAGTACCTTGCTCGTTACACCAACCGTAAAGAATACGAATCTGTTCCACATGCGATGCTTCGTACCGTCTTTGCTTCAGTCAGCTTTATGGCCATCGCTACCATGCAAGATTTGTTAGAGTTGGATGGCTCAGCTCGTATGAACTTCCCATCTACCCTTGGTGGCAACTGGGCATGGCGGATGACAGCGGATCAATTGACTCCTGCTGTTGAGCAAGAATTACTTGATTTCACAACCATCTATCGTCGTGAAAATACTGACTTGGTGAAAGAAGAAGCGAAAAAAGCAGAAAAATAATCTTTCCCCCTATCTAATCAAAACACAAGGAGACACTTAACCATGGAATCATTACAAAAATATGTGATTGATCATCATCAAAAAACAATTGCAGAATGTTCAAACGAAGAATTGTACATTGCTTTGCTTAATTACACCAAGCAGGCAAGTGCCCAAAAGAAATTAAATACTGGTAAGAAAAAAGTTTACTATATCTCAGCTGAGTTCTTGATCGGTAAACTCTTGTCTAACAACTTGATCAACTTGGGTCTTTACGACGATGTTAAAAAAGAATTGTCAGATGCTGGTAAAGACTTGATCGAAGTCGAAGAAGTGGAATTGGAACCATCACTTGGTAACGGTGGTTTGGGACGTTTGGCAGCCTGCTTTATCGACTCTATCTCAAGCCTTGGTTTGACAGGGGATGGGGTTGGTTTGAATTACCACTTTGGTTTGTTCCAACAAGTTCTTAAAAACAACCAACAAGAAACGATTCCAAATGCGTGGTTGACTGACCAAAGCTGGCTCGTTCGTTCAAGCCGTAGCTACCAAGTGCCATTTGCACACTTTACATTGACTTCTACGCTTTATGATATCGATGTACCTGGTTACAAGATCGAAACCAAGAACCGCTTGCGCTTGTTTGACTTGGATTCAGTTGATTCATCCATCATTGAAGATGGTATCAACTTTGACAAGACAGATATCGCTCGCAACTTGACTCTTTTCCTTTACCCAGATGATAGTAACCGTCAAGGGGAATTGCTCCGTATTTTCCAACAATACTTCATGGTTTCAAACGGTGCACAATTGATCCTCGACGAAGCGATCGAAAAAGGAAGCAACTTGCATGACCTTGCTGACTACGCAGTTGTACAAATCAATGATACTCACCCATCTATGGTCATTCCTGAGTTGATCCGTCTCTTGACTGAACGCGGTATCGAAATGGATGAAGCTATCTCTATCGTTCGTAGCATGACCGCTTACACTAACCACACAATCCTTGCAGAAGCCCTTGAAAAATGGCCACTTGAATTCTTGCAAGAAGTGGTTCCTCACTTGGTACCAATCATTGAAGAATTGGACCGTCGTGTTCGTGCTGAACACAAAGATCCAGCTGTTCAAATCATTGATGAACACGATCGTGTCCACATGGCCCACATGGATATCCACTATGGATACAGTGTAAACGGGGTTGCAGCTCTTCACACTGAAATCTTGAAGAACTCAGAGTTGAAGGCCTTCTACGACCTTTACCCAGAAAAATTCAACAACAAAACAAACGGAATTACCTTCCGTCGTTGGCTTATGCATGCCAACCCAAGCTTGTCTCACTACTTGGATGAGATCCTTGGACGTGACTGGCACCATGATGCTTCTAAGTTGGAAGACCTTCTCTCATACGAAGATAAAGCTGCTGTCAAAGAAAAATTGGAAAACATCAAAGCCCACAACAAACGTAAATTGGCTCGTCACTTGAAAGATCACCAAGGTGTGGAAATCAATCCAAATTCTATCTTTGATATCCAAATCAAACGTCTTCACGAGTACAAACGTCAACAAATGAACGCTTTGTATGTCATCCACAAATACTTGGACATCAAGGCTGGTAATATCCCTGCTCGTCCAATCACAGTCTTCTTTGGTGGTAAAGCAGCTCCTGCCTACACCATCGCTCAAGATATCATCCACTTGATCCTTTGCTTGTCAGAAGTCATTGCAAACGACCCAGCAGTAGCTCCACACTTGCAAGTAGTGATGGTTGAAAACTACAACGTGACTGCAGCAAGCTTCTTGATCCCAGCATGTGATATCTCTGAACAAATCTCATTGGCTTCTAAAGAAGCTTCAGGTACTGGTAACATGAAATTCATGTTGAACGGCGCTTTGACGCTTGGTACTATGGACGGAGCTAACGTGGAAATCGCTGAGTTGGTTGGAGACGAAAACATCTATATCTTCGGTGAAGATTCAGAAACTGTTATCGACCTTTACGCAAAATCAGCATACAAATCAAGCGAATTCTACGCTCGTGAAGCGATCAAACCATTGGTTGACTTTATCATCAGCGACGCTGTTCTTGCAGTTGGTAACCAAGAACGTTTGTCTCGTCTTCACAATGAGTTGATCAACAAAGACTGGTTCATGACCCTTCTTGACTTGGAAGACTACATCAAAGTCAAAGAGCAAATGTTGGCTGACTACGAAGACCGTGACGCATGGTTGGATAAAGTCATCGTCAACATTGCCAAAGCAGGATTCTTCTCATCTGACCGTACCATCGCTCAGTACAACGAAGATATCTGGCACTTGAACTAATTTGTTTTCGACATTCTAGAAGCAATATACTTAGAAAGAAGAGCTCCTTTTGAATCATATCCTGATTTAGAGGGAGCTTTTTTAGAACAGGATCGCTGGGAAAATCTAAACTTGCGCTTCCCTAAGGTTCACGTTATAATAAATACTATGGATATTAGAAACGAGGAAATACAATGAAGAAAAATCCAATTTATATGTATGTCTTGCTAGCTCTATCAGCGATGGGAACTCTATTAACTGCTCAGTCCTTCTTTGGATTGGCTAAAGTGGAGCTCACAGATGAAATGGCAGCTTCTTTGAACTTAACCACTGCTCTTGAACGGGAAGAATACAAAGCCTTCCTTGAGAAATTAATCGTAGCCTTACGCGGACCGATTGCTTGGTTGTTGCTATCTCTTTTGATTGGGGGCTTGATTGCAGTTGCCTATTTCTTCCTGTCTAAAAAGGATATTGTTAAGGCGACCTATGCCTATATGGGACAGATTGGTGCCTTTGTCTTAATGAGCTTGCATAATTTCTTGTCTTATCGTTCTTCTATGTCTGTGATCACGTCAGACAAATTGCGGACCTTGTTGCAGGCTTCTAGCTTATATGCACTTGTCTTGAGTGTGGTTGTAGCCCTTGTTTACTTGGGAATCCTCCTCTACAAATTGAAAAATAGACCAGCTAGCGACCTTCAAGCTTAGATCATAGCATTAAAAAACTCCTCAAGTCTGGAACAAAGAAGAGGAGCTGGTCTGATTGGAGAAGAAAATGAAAGTATGTTTTGTCTATATCAGTTTAAGTGGCAATACTGAAAGTTTTGTTCGTCGTCTCAGTGATTATCTATGGGAGCAGTACCCTGACTTGGTCATTGAAAAAATCCATGTCAAAGACCTAGTCAAAGAAGGGAAGCCCTTCTTTGAAGTTGATACACCTTTTATCGCCTTTTTGCCGACCTACCTAGAAGGAGGAAATGGTGTTGATAATGGAGATGTGGAAATTTTAACGACCGATGTAGCAGACTTTATCGCCTATGGAGACAATGCCACTAAATGCTTGGGAGTTGTAGGATCAGGAAATCGCAACTTCAACAATCAATATTGCCTAACGGCCAAGCAGTACAGCCAACGCTTTGGTTTCCCTATGCTAGCAGACTTTGAGATGAGAGGAATGCTAGGGGATATCAAAAAAGTAGCGGCCATTGTAGAAGATTTGTATCGTCTTTAAAACAAAAGAACCAAGCCTATGCTTGGTTCTTATTTGTTGCGGTTGAAGAGAGAGGGGTCATATTTTGTATGACTCCTCTTTTAGGGCTTATTTTAATTGATCGGTGATTTCTTTCGAGAGCAAGAGGCCAAGGCGATAGTCCTTATTGATGGCGTGGATGACATCGTTGATGTTTTCCGTCGTTTGGATTTGTTCCTTGATGCTTGCTTTGAAGGCTTCATCTTTTAAGAGTTGTTCTTGTAAAATCTTTTGCAGTTTTTCTCTCTCGTATTTATTGATTAAAAAGAGAATGAGCAGACTAACTAAAATAAGAATATAAACAGTTTGATTCATAGGGTTCTCCAGAGGATAAGATAATGGATGAAGGGAAGCGATAATCCCTAAAAATATAGGTGTGTTTAGCATGAGAAAAGGAGTGAGATGGAACTAAATAAGGTTTATTTAGCGATTCCTCTCACCCCTACAAGAGATGGTTTCCTATCAAAAAGTAAGGAAGAAATTACATTTTCTCAGGTGCATCGACACCAAGTAAGCGAAGGGCTTCTTTCAAGACAACTGCTGTTGAATAGCTAAGAGCTAGGCGGCTATCGCGTTCTGGACTTTCATCCAAGATACGAGTGTGAGCATAGTACTTGTTGAAGGCTTGAGCCAAGTTAATCGCATATTTAGCAATTAAGGATGGATCATAGTTTTCAGC
This sequence comes from Streptococcus sp., assembly GCF_030825805.1. GTDB lineage: Bacteria > Bacillota > Bacilli > Lactobacillales > Streptococcaceae > Streptococcus. Next base: position 84,969 of record NZ_JAPJPF010000001.1, on the reverse strand, counting down.
AGCACGTTTCACGACACGAGAGAAGTCTTGGAGAAGTTTGATAATTTCCCAGCTTTCTGGGTCGTTCAAGCTGTATGTTGCATCTGCAGATGGTGTGAAGTTGGCTTTGCGCAGGATGGATTGGATACGTGCGTATGCGTATTGTACGTATGGTCCAGTTTCCCCTTCGAAGGATACCATGGCTTCAAGGTCAAAGTCATACCCGTTGCGACGGTCTGTCTTCAAGTCGTAGAATTTAACGGCACCAACACCGACTGCATGTGCCACTTCTTCCTTGTTTTCCAATTCAGGGTTCTTTTCTTCGATCTGCGCTTTGGCACGAGAGATGGCTTCTTGAAGGGTTGGTTCGAGCAGGATGATATTTCCTTTACGAGTTGACAATTTTTGGCGGTTCTTTGTGACCAAACCAAAGTCAACGTGGATCATATCGTCGCTCCAGTCAAATCCCATTTTCTTCAAAACAGCTTTCAACTGACGGAAGTGGTTGGATTGTTCTTGACCTACAGCATAGATGTTTTTCACAAAGTTGTAAGTCCGTGCACGGTAGATAGCAGTGGCGATATCACGAGTGATATAAAGAGTAGCGCCGTCTGATTTCTTAATCATAGCTGGTGGAAGGTTGACATCATCCAACTCAACGATGCTAGCTCCCTTAGACTCTTTCAACAAGCCTTTTTCTTCAAGGATTTGGACAGCTTCATCCATCTTGTCATTGTAGAAAGCTTCTCCGTTTAAGCTGTCAAATTCAACACCGAGGAGTTTGTAGATACGGTTGAATTCTACCAAGCTTTCGTCACGGAACCATTGCCACAATTCAGTCGCTTCTGGATCTCCATCTTCCAATTTCTTGAACCAGAGACGTCCTTCCTCATCCAAAGCAGGATCATTTTCGATTTCGGCATTGATGCGGACATAGAGTTTCAACAATTCATCGATTGGATTGGCTTCGACGGCTTCCTTGCTACCCCATTTTTTGTAAGCCACCATCAAGAGACCGAACTGTTTGCCCCAGTCTCCCAAGTGGTTGATTTTAATGGTATTGTAGCCCATTTTTTTATAGATGTTTGAAATAGCATCTCCGATAACGGTTGAACGTAGGTGACCAACTGAGAAAGGTTTTGCGATGTTTGGACTAGAAAGGTCGATAGTCACGTTCGCTCCTTGACCTTCTTCTTGTTGTCCATAGGCTGCACCCGCTTGGATAACGGCTTTGATAACTTGGTCAGAGATTTGTGATTTATCTAAGAAGAAGTTTACATAAGGACCAGTAGCAACGACTTTTTCAAAGTGAGAGGCATCGATTTTTTCCGCAATATCAGCAGCAATCGCTTGAGGAGCTTTGCGTTCGATTTTAGCCAAAGAAAAGGCAGGAAAAGCGATGTCTCCAAGGTCTGAAGATTTTGGTTGCTCTAGTAAATTTAAGATAGTTTCTTGGTCTAAGCCTTCAATGACTTTTGCCAATTCACTTGCAATAAGTTCTTTATGATTCATAGTAGCTCCTTTGGTCTTTTGTTACTATTCTATCACAAAATTCGGCCTTTCTTCAAACTTTTTGGTATAATCAAAGTATAATTATTCAAAAGTGGAGCAAAAATGAAAAAAGATGAACGTCAGCTTTTGATTCGAGAAATTATTCAACATGAGAAGTTATCGACGCAAAAAGACATTCAAGACCGCCTAGATCAAAGAGGGGCGGGAGTGACCCAGACCACCTTATCTAGAGACCTACGAGAAATCGGTCTGATCAAGGTAAAGGAAAAGGGTGGCCTCTATTATAAATTAGCAGACGAACCAGATCGAACAGATATTTTTAGACTGATTGCTCAATATGCACAAGTGGTCTCGAGAGCGGAGTTCACATTGGTTGTTCGGACGGAGCTGGGAGAAGCGGCTATTTTAGCCAACGCAGTCGATGAGATTTTGGATGATCAAATCCTTGGTACCGTAGCAGGGGCCAATACCCTCTTAATTGTTTGCAAGGACCAAGAAGTAGCACAAACAGTCCAGCAGAACATTCTCCAACATTCTAGTCACTAGTCAAGGGCGAGGGACCAGTCCAGAAAGGGATCGGCCCTCCTTTTATGTCAGTTTAGAGTTGGAGTAAGCACTCAGAATGAATGCAATGATATAGAAAAGGAACGATATGGCAGCAGAAAAAATATCACCTGGCATGCAGCAATACCTAGATATCAAAAAAGACTATCCGGATGCTTTTTTGCTCTTTCGGATGGGGGATTTTTACGAGCTCTTTTATGAAGATGCCATCAATGCAGCTCAGATTTTAGAGATTTCTTTGACCTCTCGGAATAAAAATGCAGAAAATCCGATTCCCATGGCTGGAGTTCCCTATCATTCAGCCCAGCAGTACATCGATGTCTTGATCGAAAAAGGTTACAAGGTAGCTATTGCAGAGCAGATGGAAGATCCCAAGCAAGCCGTCGGTGTAGTCAAACGGGAAGTGGTCCAAGTCATTACTCCGGGGACCGTTGTCGATTCGACCAAGCCAGACAGCGCTAACAACTTCCTGGTAGCCTTGTCTCATGATGAGACGGATTATGGCCTTGCCTATATGGACCTAGTGACCGGGGAGTTTCAGGTTACCAGTCTAAATGATTTTGCCATGGTCTGTGGGGAGATCCGCAACCTACGGGCGCGTGAGATTGTCCTGACCTACTCCTTGTCAGAAATGGAAGAAAGAGTCCTTCTTGGGCAAATGAACCTCTTGCTCTCCCCTATCTCAGAAGTGTCGGAGGATGTCCAACTTTTAGGGGCTGACTTGACTCATTTGGAAAGAATAGCGGCAGGAGGCCTGCTCCAATACGTACAGGAAACCCAGAAGCGGGAACTCCACCATATCAAGCCTGCCCATCACTATGAAGTCCGCGATTTCTTGCAGATGGATTATGCGACCAAGGCGAGTTTGGACTTGACAGAAAATGCTCGGACTGGCAAGAAACATGGCAGTCTCTACTGGCTCCTAGATGAAAGCAAGACAGCCATGGGAGGCCGTCTCTTGCGGGCATGGATCCAGAAGCCTTTGATGGATCGCCATCGGATCGAAGAACGCCAAGAGATTATCCAGGTCTTCTTGGACCATTTCTTTGAGCGAAACGATCTGGCAGATCGTCTCAAGGGTGTCTATGACATCGAGCGCTTGGCCAGTCGGGTTTCCTTTGGTAAGACCACTCCCAAGGACCTCTTGCAGTTGGGAGAAACCCTACGCCATGTTCCCTTGATCAAGTCGCTCTTGGTCGAGATGGGAGAGCCGGTGCTAGACCTCCTCATCGCCCAGTTAGATGAGCTACCAGAGCTTTGCCGTCTCATCGAAGCTGCGATTGATCCGGATGCCCCGATTGTTCTAACAGAAGGCAATATCATCCGTACCGGCTTTGACCCAACTCTGGACCAGTACCGTGTCGTCCTCCGGGAAGGGACCGGCTGGATTGCAGAGATTGAAGCCAAAGAACGGGAAGCCAGCGGCATCACCGGACTTAAAATCGACTACAACAAAAAAGATGGCTACTATTTCCATGTGACCAATTCCCAATTATCCCGTGTGCCAGCACATTTCTTCCGCAAGGCGACCTTGAAAAATTCTGAGCGCTTTGGGACAGAGGAACTGGCTCGGATTGAAGGGGAGATGCTAGAAGCTCGGGAACAGTCGACTAGCCTAGAGTATGCGATTTTCCTACGGATCAGAGAGGAAGTCGGCAAGTACATTCAGCGCTTGCAGTCCCTAGCCCAAGCCCTAGCAACGGTGGACGTCTTGCAAGGGTTGGCCTGTGTAGCTGAAAGACAACAACTGACCCGGCCAGTCTTCCAAGAGGCGCGTGATATCCGGATTGAGAAGGGGCGTCACCCAGTTGTTGAGAAGGTGATGGGGGTTCAAAGCTACATCCCCAACAGCATTTCCATGGATGAGACCTGTGATATCCAGTTGATTACGGGGCCCAATATGAGCGGGAAGTCCACCTATATGCGCCAGTTGGCCATCATTGTCATTATGGCTCAGCTTGGCTCCTTTGTACCGGCTCAGGCGGCGACCCTCCCTCTCTTTGATGCCATTTATACCCGGATTGGGGCTGCAGATGACTTGGTGTCCGGCCAATCGACCTTTATGGTTGAGATGATGGAGGCCAACAATGCCATTCGCCAAGCGACTCCGGCTTCTCTTATCTTGTTTGATGAGTTGGGACGGGGGACGGCGACCTATGATGGGATGGCTCTGGCTCAAGCCATCATCGAATACATCCATGACCGGACAGGGGCCAAAACGCTCTTTGCCACCCACTACCATGAGTTGACCGACTTGGAGCAGACCCTATCTCGCTTGCGCAATGTCCATGTCGCAACCTTGGAGAAGGATGGCCAAGTGACCTTCTTGCACCGGATTGAAGAGGGACCAGCGGATAAATCCTATGGGATCCATGTGGCCAAGATTGCCGGGCTGCCAAGCGATCTCTTGAAGCGGGCAGATACTATCTTGAGTCAATTAGAAGGCCAAAGCCACGAAGTGCCGATGGCGACTCCAACACAAGAATCCTCTCCACAGGTCGGAGAACAGATATCCTTGTTTGAAGCAACTTCCTCCCACTCTGTCTTAGAAGAGTTGAAGAATCTCGATATCTACAACATGACCCCGATGGAAGTCATGATGGCAGTTGCCGAGATGAAAAAGAAATTATAAAACAAGATCTCCCCGCGATGAGCTTCACGGGGAGATTTTTATATGAGGATTGCTTTTTTAAGCTTTCCCTTGCAACTGTTGGTTGATCTCGTCTACTTTTTTCTTGTAAATGTGATAAGATACAGCCCAGATAACCAAGTAAACAAGGCTAAACTCTATAATGACGGAGATGTAGAAGCTGATTTGGATTGGGAACCAGCCTCCCAAGGTTGCCAAAGGTAGAAAACCAAAGAGCATCAAAAGGTAGTGGCTGAGGGTCGCACGGAGGAGGCTCCAGTCTTTGTTGAACAGGTTTTTTCCTAAGCTGAAGAGCAAGCCGATGCCAGCCCATATAAGGATACAATAGAGCATGACAAGGGATCCATGCACGTCGTGGGCTTGCATCCATTGTCCAACGCCTGAACTTGGACTGAGAGGCATATAAGTTGAAGGTGAGTTTAGGAAAGAAAAGACGATAGAGAGGATAAGGCCGATGAAGATGCCTTTAGAGGCATTAGATAGATGAGTCTTTAACATGATAATTTCTCCTTAATAGCTTTTAAATAGCGACGAGACGAATAGGTGATGGTCCCGTTTTTCAGATTGATTTGGACCGATCCGCTGGTGGTAAAATACAGCTGATCGATTTCTTTGGTATTGATAATTTCAGATTGGGAAATTTTTAAAAAGTAGATGGGCAAGTCTTCAGAGAGTTGGTAAAGTGGACCTGTGAGGATGAAGTGATCATCCTTTGTTTCCCCCACCACTTGCCGATTTTCAATATAGAAACGATGAAACAAGTGGGTCTCTACAAGATAGGTTTCCCCATCATTTTTCGCTCGCAAGCGTTCCTTCTGGTCCAATTCCTCTATGAATTGTTGGACTTTCTGGATGCGTTCGCTAGGTTGTGGCGCTGTGATGGCTACGCCTTCTTCTTGAAAATGGGGGTCAATGGTAACTGTTACTTTCATACAAATCCCTTCTAACTCTATGATTTGAAGTCAGATGTCCGCTAGCAGGACCTCCTCCTTACAAGTCTATTAAACACTTTTTCAGGCATCAAGACAAGGTTTTTCGTCTATTCGGTCATTTTGTCTGTTTATCTGGTAGTAAGCCAGTATCTTTAGTGGAACTAGGGTAGATGATTTTACAAACGGAGGGCTTCTTTGGAGATATGGTATAATAGTTCTACCTATGCGCGTATAAAACATAAGAGAGGAAGCTATGTCACAGATTATCGAATTACCAGAAATTCTAGCCAATCAGATCGCTGCCGGGGAGGTCATCGAGCGCCCTGCTAGTGTGGTCAAGGAACTGGTTGAAAACTCCATCGATGCGGGGGCTAGTCAGATTGTCGTAGAGATTGAAGAAGCTGGCTTAAAGACCATTCAAATCACGGATAATGGACAGGGAATTGCCCACGAGGAAGTAGAATTAGCCCTTCGTCGCCATGCGACTAGTAAGATCAAGAGTCAAGCGGATCTCTTTCGGATTCGGACCCTAGGCTTCCGTGGAGAGGCCTTGCCCTCCATTGCCTCTGTCAGTCTTATGACCATCCTAACAGCTCAGGAAGGAGCTAGTCATGGAAGCAAGCTAGAGGCTAAAGGGGGCGAAATTACTTCTCTTGAGCCTGCGACCAGCCCTGTGGGGACCAAAATCAAGGTCGAGGACCTCTTTTTCAATACACCAGCCCGCCTCAAATATATGAAGAGCCAACAGGCAGAGCTGTCCCATATCGTCGACATTCTCAACCGCTTAAGTCTGGCCCATCCAGAGATTGCCTTTACCTTGATCAATGACGGCCATGAAATGACACGGACGGCAGGGACGGGGAATCTCCGCCAGGCCATCGCAGGAGTCTACGGCCTTGCTACTGCCAAGAAAATGGTTGCTATCGAGACAGGTGATTTGGACTTTGAAGTGTCCGGCTTTGTCTCTTTACCAGAACTAACCCGGGCCAATCGCAACTACATCAGCCTTTTTATTAATGGCCGTTACATTAAGAATTTCTTGCTCAACCGGGCTATTTTGGACGGCTACGGCAGTAAACTCATGGTCGGACGCTTCCCGATAGCTGTCATCAATATTCAGATTGACCCCTATCTAGCTGATGTCAATGTCCACCCGACCAAGCAAGAGGTGCGTATTTCTAAAGAACGAGACCTGATGGCCTTGATCTCCCAAGCAATTGTCTCCGCTTTGAAAGAGCAAGATCTGATTCCAGATGCTCTGGAAAATCTGGCCAAGTCGACGCTTCGTCGAACAGAAAAGCCAGTCCAGACTAGCCTCCCTCTAAAAGAAAATAGCCTCTATTATGACCGAGACAAGGAAGATTTCTTTGTCCGTCCAGAGGTCGGGGAATCCCAGCCAAATGATGAAATGTTCTCAGAGCAAACGCTTCTCTTTTCACAGGATGAAGGAAAGGAGACCAAACCGACAGCCATCAAGTTTGCAGAGCGAAAGGCGCCTCAGTACGACCAACTGGATCACCCAGAGTTGGATCTGGCTAGTCTAGACAAGGCCTATGACAAGCTGGAGGGAGAGGAAGCCTCCACCTTCCCAGAGTTGGAATATTTTGGTCAGATGCATGGGACCTATCTCTTTGCCCAAGGCAATGGGGGCCTCTATATCATCGACCAACATGCGGCCCAAGAGCGGGTCAAATACGAAGAGTACCGAGAGAGCATCGGGGACGTAGACGGCAGTCAGCAACAACTGCTGGTGCCTTATATCTTTGAGTTCCCTACAGACGATCTGATCCGCCTGCAACAGCGCAAGCACCTCTTAGAAGAAGTGGGTGTCTACTTAGAAGAGTACGGAGCCAACCAGTTGATCTTGCGGGAGCATCCGATCTGGATGAAGGAAGAAGAGATCGAGTCGGGTATCTATGAAATGTGTGACATGCTCCTCTTGACCAAGGAAGTGTCTATCAAGAAATACCGGGCTGAGTTGGCCATCATGATGTCCTGCAAACGCTCCATCAAGGCCAACCACACACTGGACGATTACTCTGCACGCGATCTCATCTATCAACTGTCCCAATGCGACAACCCTTATAACTGCCCTCATGGCCGTCCGGTTTTGGTCAACTTCACCAAGTCGGATATGGAAAAGATGTTCCGACGCATTCAGGAAAATCACACTAGCCTACGAGAATTGGGAAAATATTAAACAAAGAATAAAGGAATCTTATGTACGAATACATTAAAGGAATCTTAACGAAAATCACCGCTAAATATATCGTGGTGGAGACAGCTGGAATCGGTTATCTCTTGCATGTGGCCAATCCCTATGCCTATTCTGGTAAAATGAATCAAGAGGTGCAAGTCTATCTTCATCAAGTAGTCCGGGAAGACGCTCACCTTCTTTATGGCTTTGCGACCGAAGAAGAGAAACAGCTCTTTTTGAACTTGATTTCAGTCTCTGGAATTGGCCCAGTGTCAGCTCTAGCTATCATTGCTGCGGATGACAATGCAGGCCTTGTCCAAGCCATCGAAAGCAAGAACATCACCTACTTGACCAAGTTTCCGAAGATCGGCAAGAAAACAGCCCAACAGATGGTCTTGGACCTAGAAGGCAAGATCAATCTTGACCTAGAGGATGCACCGGCTCAATCTAAAGCTAAGGCAACAGAAGAAAACCAAGCTTTGGAAGAAGCCATGGAAGCCATGTTGGCCTTGGGTTACAAGGCGACGGAACTCAAGAAAATCAAGAAATTCTTTGAAGGAACGACGGATACTGCTGAGAACTACATCAAGTCTGCCCTGAAGATGTTGGTGAAATAGGAGAAGTCTATGCCAAAACGTTGTAGCTGGGTCAAAATGAACAACCCGCTCTATATAGCCTACCATGATGAGGAGTGGGGACAGCCCCTCCACGATGACCAGGCGCTCTTTGAGTTGCTTTGCTTAGAGACCTATCAAGCTGGCCTGTCTTGGGAGACGGTGCTCAATAAACGCCAGGCCTTTCGAGAGGCTTTTCATGGCTATCACCTTCAAGGTGTTGCAGACATGACGGATGAAGAACTGGAAGCTTTGTTAGACAATCCAGCCATCATCCGCAATCGTGCCAAGATCTTTGCGACACGGGCCAATGCCCAGGCCTTTTTACAAGTCCAGGCAGAATTCGGCTCTTTTGATGCTTATCTCTGGTCTTTTGTAGATGGGAAAACCATCAACAATGATGTCCCGGATTACCGGCTGGCTCCTGCGAAGACAGCCCTTTCCGAACAGTTGGCCAAAGATCTCAAAAAGCGTAGTTTTAAGTTTACAGGTCCCGTCGCGGTCCTATCCTACCTACAAGCAGCAGGCCTCGTCAATGATCATGAGAATGATTGTGAATGGAAAAATCCGAATAGCTAACCCATCGTAGAAAATTTTTCTACGATTTTTCTATTTTTGTGTTACAATGAAGAAAAATTACGAATAGTATAAGTGGAGGCGTTATGAAAGCAGAGATCATTGCAGTGGGAACCGAAATTCTCACAGGACAGATTGTCAATACCAATGCGCAATTCTTATCAGAAAAGTTGGCCGGTCTAGGGATTGATGTTTATTTCCAAACTGCAGTTGGAGATAATGCTGATCGACTCTTGTCTGTTCTTGGGATTGCGCGTGATCGAAGTGATCTCGTCATCCTCACAGGAGGTCTCGGACCGACCGAAGACGATCTGACCAAGCAGACCCTAGCCCAGTTCTTGGATAGAGACTTGACATTTGATCCCGAAGCCATGGCCAAGTTGGATCGCTTCTTTGCCAGTCGGCCAGACCATGTCCGAACGCCCAACAATCTAAGACAAGCGCAAATAGTAACGGGTTCTAAGCCCCTCCAAAACCTAACCGGTTTGGCAGTGGGAGGTCTGATCGAAGTAGAGGGCATTAGCTATGTGGTCTTGCCTGGCCCTCCAAGTGAATTGAAACCCATGGTTACGGATGAGTTGGTGCCCCTGCTAGCGACAGGAGAGAAGCTCTACTCACGCGTCTTGCGCTTCTTTGGGATCGGGGAAAGCCAGCTGGTAACCGTCCTAGGGGATGTGATTGATAGCCAAACAGATCCGACGGTGGCTCCTTATGCCAAGACCGGAGAAGTGACCTTGCGCTTGTCGACCAAGGCTTCGTCACAAGAGCTGGCAGATCAGAAATTGGATCAGTTGGAGCAAGTGATTTTCCGTCATGAGACCTTAGATGGCCAACCCTTGAGCCAGCTCTTCTATGGCTATGGAGATGACAATTCCCTAGCTAAGATGGCTTTTGAACTCTTGCGTGAGCAAGGCTTGACCCTGACCGCAGCGGAGAGCTTGACGGCAGGGATGTTCCAGTCGACTCTGGCTAATTTCTCAGGGGCTTCAGCGGTCTTGCCAGGAGGTTTCGTCACTTACAGCATAGAGGAAAAGAGCAAAATGCTCCAAATTCCCCTAGCCGAGTTACGAGAACATGGAGTGGTCTCTGCCCATACAGCTGAGCGGATGGCGTCACAGGCCCGTCTCTTAACAGGGGCTGACTATGGAGTCAGTCTGACGGGTGTTGCCGGTCCAGACAGTCTAGAAGGCCACCCGGCAGGGACTGTCTTTATTGGAGTGGCAGGTCCAAAAGGAGTCCAATCGATCAAGGTCAATATCGCTGGCCGGAGTCGTATGGATGTTCGGAAAGTTGCAGTCCTCCATGCCTTTAATCTGGTACGCAAGACTGTATTATTAGATGAAAATTTGCTATAATAAAAAGAAGGTGTAAAACACTACGCTTTGAATATAGGAGAAAAGAATGGCGAAAAAACAAAAGAAGTTAGATGATATCTCTAAGAAATTTGGAGATGAGCGTGAAAAAGCCCTCAATGATGCCCTGAAGCTGATCGAAAAAGACTTTGGTAAAGGATCTATCATGCGTCTGGGCGAACGCGCAGAACAAAAAGTACAAGTGATGAGCTCTGGTTCCTTGGCTCTTGATATTGCCTTGGGTGCTGGTGGTTATCCAAAAGGTCGGATCATCGAAATCTATGGTCCAGAATCATCAGGTAAAACAACCGTTGCCCTCCATGCAGTAGCGCAAGCCCAAAAAGAAGGAGGCATTGCTGCCTTTATCGACGCCGAGCATGCCTTGGATCCATCTTATGCAGCAGCTCTTGGGGTCAATATCGATGAACTCCTCTTGTCTCAACCAGACTCAGGGGAACAAGGACTTGAAATCGCGGGTAAATTGATCGACTCAGGTGCCGTTGACTTGGTCGTAATCGACTCTGTTGCTGCCTTAGTACCACGCGCAGAAATCGATGGAGACATCGGTGATAGCCACGTTGGTTTGCAAGCGCGGATGATGAGCCAAGCCATGCGCAAACTCGGAGCTTCGATCAATAAGACCAAGACCATTGCTATCTTTATCAACCAATTGCGTGAAAAAGTTGGGGTCATGTTTGGGAATCCTGAAACCACACCTGGTGGTCGTGCCCTTAAATTCTACGCTTCTGTTCGTCTAGATGTTCGTGGAAATACTCAAATCAAAGGTACTGGGGACCAAAAAGATACCAACGTTGGTAAGGAAACCAAGATTAAGGTTGTGAAGAACAAGGTGGCTCCACCGTTCAAAGAAGCCATGGTTGAAATCATGTACGGAGAAGGAATTTCACGTACAGGCGAATTGCTAAAAATTGCAACAGACCTTGATTTGATCCAAAAAGCAGGGGCTTGGTATTCTTATAACGGTGAGAAGATCGGCCAAGGTTCTGAAAATGCTAAGAAGTACTTGGCAGACCATCCAGAAATTTTTGATGAGATTGACCACCAAGTGCGCGTGCGCTTCGGTTTGATCGATGATGACACTGCTGTAGTTGCACAAGATGAAGTAGCTGAAAGCCCACTTCTTGAAGAAGTAACACTAGATCTTGATGATGCCATTGAGATTGAAGAGTAATTTTTTTTAAAATAGGTCGAAAGACTGATGGTTTTTATGGTATAATATACTACAATGTTATTATCGTGTGGCGAAAGGAGTGCATGCATGATTAAAATTTACACAGTTTCAAGTTGCACGAGTTGTAAAAAAGCCAAAACTTGGCTAAATGCTCATCAGTTGATCTATAAAGAACAAAACCTTGGTAAAGAAGGGATTACAAAAGAAGAATTACTCGATATTTTGACCAAAACAGAAAATGGCATTGCAAGTATCGTTTCTTCAAAAAACCGATACGCTAAGAATCTAGGTGTCGATATTGAAGACCTCAGCATGAATGAAGTCATCGATATCATCTTAGAAACACCACGAATCTTGAAAAGTCCTATCCTAGTGGATAACAAGCGACTTCAAGTTGGTTATAAGGAAGATGATATTCGGGCCTTTTTACCACGTTCTGTACGAAATGTTGAAAATGCGGAGGCTCGCTTAAGAGCAGCCCTATAAGAAAAGTAGCCAATCGTTTAGCTACTGAGAAGAGTCGAGATGTCAGAATCTCGACTTTTTCTTTTGTATCCGGTCAAAGAATCCACGAAAAAATGGTTGTAAGAATGTTTTTGCGGGGCATTCTATGGTACAATACTTCTGTGGGGAAAATCCCTTTTATAGAAGCTTATCAAAGGAGAAAACATGAAAAAGAAGCTTATTTGTCTAGGAGTCTTGCTTCTGGCGCTGACAGCTTGTGGACAGAAGAAACATGGGAAAACCGATTCTTCCAGTGTTCAAAAATCCAACAGTGCTAAAATTGAATCATTCAATAAAGAAAATCGAAATCTGTTAGAAAAGGCAGAAGAACAGCAAGTCTTTACCAAGCATTTTGTCCTTCCGACAGATGAGAAAGGTATTCGCCAAGAACAGACCATCACCTATCAAGGGGAACAATTACAAAAATTGGTCATGACCAATACCACTCCTGCCAGTGATGAATTGAAAAAAGCCATTCAAGAGGTCGGCCTCGAAGAAGCCCAACGATTGATGGTGGAGTCGATGGACAAGGATGAACAACTCCAACAGGCACGGACTCTTCCAGGTTTTACAATCGAACTGACTTTGCCAAATGAAAATGAATACCAAACGGTCATCACTTATGATTTCACCCAGTTGGATACTAAAAAAGCGGTCGAGTTAGAGTATTTCAAATCAGCCAATATTGCAGATTTGTTGAAATTGACACCAACGGAATATATGAATAATCTACTCCGTAATGGAGCGAAAGAAGAATAAGGAGAAAAAACATGAAAAAATTTCTATTACTAGTCGTTGCTGGATTGCTTATCTTGGTAGGTTGTGGAAGTTCTCAATCAAAAGGGGGCAAGTCCTTATCGAAAGATAGCGTTGTCACTCGGACCATTAAGCTTGACAGGGATATCAATGAGGCTGACGAGGTAGCCAAACAGGAAATCACAGTGACCGTATCCTACCAAGGAAAGAAATACAAGAAAGTTTCCATCAAACTAGCGACTCATGTGTCGGATGAATTCAAAGATGAAATCAAGAAGTTGATCGATGCTGAGGATGATAAAGAAGGTGCCAAAGAAGCCTTGATCGAGGGTTATGAAGGAGAAGGTGGCATTGATGAATTGAGAGACTACGATGGGATCACAGTGACATCAGATTGGACAGGTGAAGCCATGGTCTCTGAGATTGAGATTGATCCTGATAAAGTAGACTTCGATGACATTAAAAACAGTGAAGACTTGGGAGAAATTTGCAAAATGATCAAGACCTATTCTCCAACACTCTTCATCAAAAATATGGAAAAGAATGGCTTTAAAGAAGTCAAATAAAGTCATTGAAAAATGCAGTAGATTGCTTTCAAAAATAAGTGATAAAAAGTCCAAGAAAGCCCGTAAAATCAATATTTTTCGTTTGAGAAAATATGGAAATTATGGTATAATAGTATGGATATAAAGAAAGAGGGTGGTATTGTGGGATTTACAGACGAAACAGTACGTTTTAATCTTGATGATTCAAACCGTAAAGAAATTAGTGATACATTAAAGGATGTCTACTTATCTTTGGATGAGAAGGGTTACAATCCAATCAATCAAATCGTAGGTTATGTACTCAGTGGTGATCCTGCTTATGTACCTCGTTATAACAACGCTCGCAACCAAATTCGCAAGTACGAACGAGATGAAATTGTTGAAGAATTGGTTCGTTACTACTTGAAAGGGCAAGGGATCGATCTCTAATGAGAATTATGGGACTAGACGTTGGCTCGAAGACAGTCGGAGTAGCCATCAGTGATCCATTAGGTTTTACCGCTCAAGGCCTGGAGATTATTCAGATTGATGAGGAGAAAGGAGAGTTTGGCTTAGACCGTCTCTCTGAACTGGTGAAGGAATACCGGGTTGATCGTTTTGTCGTTGGTTTGCCGAAAAACATGAACAACACAAGCGGTCCTCGAGTGGAAGCAAGTCAAGCTTATGGGAAGCGCCTTGAAGAGTTGTTCAACTTGCCGGTTGAGTATCAGGACGAGCGTTTGACGACTGTTGCCGCAGAGCGGATGCTGATTGAGCAAGCGGATATTAGCCGAAATAAGCGTAAAAAAGTAATTGATAAATTGGCTGCCCAGTTGATTTTGCAAAATTATTTAGATCGAAAATTTTAGAAAAAAGAGGAAATAAGATGGCACATAATCATGATCATGACCACAACCATGACGAACGCGAATTGATTACATTGGTAGATGAGCAAGGAAACGAAACTTTGTTTGAAATCCTTTTGACCATTGATGGAAAAGAAGAATTTGGTAAAAACTATGTTCTTTTGATTCCTGCAAATGCAGAAGAAGATGAAAACGGTGAAGTAGAAATCCAAGCATACTCATTTACTGAAAACGAAGACGGAACAGAAGGCGATCTTCAACCAATCCCAGAAGATTCAGATGATGAATGGAACATGATTGAAGAAGTCTTCAACAGCTTTATGGAGGAGTAAAAACATCCAGTGGATGTTTTTAGCCCTGCTTCAAGAAACAAGAAAAAGCAGGAAGTCGGGGGGACATTTTTACCCTTGCGCTAGAAACAAGGACCGCAAGTAAGTCCAGTGGATGTTTTTAGCCCAGCTTTTAAAAATATTGGAAGTGAAATAAGAAACCAAAGAAATAGCAGAGCGTGAGCCAGCAAGAAGGCTTGATCGCTCTTTTCTTTTAGGAGAAAGAAATGAATCAAATTGAAGAATGGATGAATAGCCGAATTGGACTCAATTTTCGTTCAGGCTTGGGGCGGATGCAACAGGCTGTAAAGCTCTTAGGGGATCCTCATGAAGCTGTTCCGATGATCCATGTGACGGGGACTAACGGGAAGGGCTCAACCATTGCGTTTATGCGCCAACTATTCCAACAGCATGGTCTGAAAGTAGGGACCTTTACTTCTCCACATATCGTTAGTATGCATGATCGGATTTGTATCAATGGGCAACCAATTTCGGATCAAGATCTGATTCGCTTGGGTCAGAGCATCCAAGCGATGGAGTCTCAGCTTCTCGAGACCCACGACCAACTCTCTTACTTTGAGATCATCACCCTCTTGGCCTTTTTGTATTTCCATGAACAAAAAGTAGACCTGGCCTTGATCGAGGTTGGGATCGGAGGCCTCCTTGATACGACCAATGTCATCACAGGAGAGGTAGCAGTGATCACCTCAGTAGGGCTGGATCATCAGGAGACCTTGGGAGGAAGCCTAGAGGCCATTGCTAGGCAAAAAGCTGGAATCTTTAAAGCCGGGAAGCCGGCTGTTATCGGTCCACTGGCTAAAGAGGCTGAGCGTGTCTGCATAGAAAAGGCCCAGGCAACAGGCTGCCCGCTAGCTCGCTATGGAGAAGATTTCCAACTGGTGAAGGGCGTCTTCCAAGATGCACACCATCGGTTTGACTCACTAAAAATTGGGCTCAAAGGAGCTTATCAGGAAGAGAATGCTGCGGTGGCTCTTGAAGCCTTTCTCCTCTTCATGGAGCAGAGAGGTCTGGCGGTCGATGAAAACGGTGTTCGGGAGGCTTTGCAAGCGACTAGCTGGCCGGGACGTCTGGAGAATTTTGACCAGGGCGTCTATCTAGATGGCGCTCATAACCCCCATGCCATCCATCGCTTGGTCGAATATGCCCATACCTTTTCAGATAAGCGCGTGAAGATCCTCTTTGGTGCTTTAAAACGCAAGGATTACCAAGGGATGTTGGAGATCTTTGCAAGCGACTTGCCGGAGGCGGACTTGACGGTGACGACCTTTGCTTATGGGGAAGTGGTCCAAGAGGCGGATGGCTTAGGATATCCTTATGTGGCGGATTTCAGAGATTATTTGCAAGATTTTTATAGCCGACAAGATGATCAAGAGGTGCTCTTTGTCACCGGTTCTCTTTACTTTATTTCGGAAGTTCGCGCTTATCTATTGGAGCAAGGAAAGAACCCTTTATAGGCGATGGTATTCAACGCTCAATCATAAAGATTGACCAAAAACAGACTCTATCGTATACTAAAGGTGAGCCACAAATAAACGGGGAAGTCCCTTAAAAGGTTGGCGCGAAAGGAGACCATCAATGGCAAAGAAAGTGACTGCTTTATTGGCAACAGCTACAGTCCTCCTACTTGGAGCGTGTTCGAATCAGCAAACACCATCTTCTTCACAGTCTAATATTCAGGTGACTGATTCCGAAGCAAAGACAACAAATACACAAGGAAGTTCTTCTGATGGAAGCTCAAATTCATCTAGTTTAAATACTACAAACACTCAAGTGACTCAAGGTAATATTGATGGAACCTACAAAGGGGTAGATGAAGCGGACCAGATTACCTTAGTTGTCACAGGAAATACAGGAACTTGGACAGCTGTGGAGCCTGACGGAGAACAAGAAATCAAGCCAGTGAAACTAGATGCTGCCAACCAGTCGATTATCATTGGAGATGATGCCTACCGCTATCGACTAGAGGGGCAACAATTGACTCTGGAAGACTTTGACCAAGAGCTCTATGATGATGATACGATTGTTTTGACCAAGCAATAAAATAGCAGAAGTGAGAGTGGGACAGAAATTGGTAATTCGTTAGAATTCGATTTCGTCGTCCCACCTCCGCACAGTTGAGTAGGGCTGTAAAAGCTGATGAAATCAGCGTGGTAGAGCCCACTCAACCACTGCGTCTTGCTCGATAATCCAAAGACAATTGAGAGGCTAGGACTTTTGTCCCAGCCTTTTTTTTCATTTTATCGGGTTTGCGCTCCCTTCTTAGAACTGGTATACTAGTAGGGATTAGAAAAGAAGGAGAACGAGGGTGAGTTTTCGAAAAATTCGATTGTTAATGTCCAAATATGGGTTCAGTATCCTCTTTATGGGGTTTGAACTCTGGTTGTCCTTTGCAGCCTTCTTTTGGCTAAATGAATGGTTCCCCAATTGGATGTCTGTCACCATCATGGTCCTCTTGTATATCTCGACCATTTTGGCGATTGTTAACCGGAATATGCCTCCAGAGAGCAAGGTGACCTGGCTCTTAATTGCCGTCATCCCCGTTTTTGGTTCCCTTCTTTACCTCATGTTTGGGGAGCGGCGTCTGTCCAAAAAAGAAATGGTCCAGTTGGAAAATATGGAATCCATGAATTTCCGTGAGGATAATAGCCACGAGCTTCGCCTCCAGTTGAAAGAAGAGAGTAAGAGCGTCTATGGGATGGTCAAGTCTATTCTATCCATTGACCACAATGCAGACCTGTACAACGGGACGGCTTCGACTTTCTTCCCGCTAGGGGATCAGATGCTCCCGCAATTGTTGGAGGATTTGCGCTCAGCTAAGAAATTTATCTTTCTCGAATTCTACATCATCGAGGAAGGCCTGATGTGGAATAGTATCCTAGATATCCTACTTGAAAAGGTTAAAGAAGGGGTAGAGGTGAAATTGCTCTACGATGATATCGGCTGTATGGCGACCCTGAAGGGGAACTACACCAGACGCTTGCGAAAATTAGGCATTGACGCCCATAAGTTCAACAAGGTGGTGCCACGATTGACGGTGGCTTATAACAATCGAGACCACCGCAAGATCTTGGTCATTGATGGTCAGATTGGCTATACAGGTGGGGTTAACCTAGCGGATGAGTATATCAATCAGATAGAGCGCTTCGGTCATTGGAAGGATAGTGCAGTGCGCTTAGATGGTCGAGCGGTTAAGGCCTTGACGCGGCTCTTTCTCATGAACTGGTACATCAACCAGGGGGAAATTGAAGATTTTGATAAATACCATATGGAAAACCAAGCGGTAGAGGGTGAAGGCTTCTATATTCCCTTTGGTAGCGGCCCTAAACCCATCTACAAGTCCCAAGTTGGTAAGTCTGTTTATCAGAATATCATCAATCAGGCGACGGATTATGTCTACATTACGACCCCTTATCTAATCATTGATTATGATTTGACAGAAGATATTCGAAATGCGGCTCTACGAGGGGTCGATGTACGCATCGTGACTCCTTTCATTCCAGATAAAAAACTGATCCAAATCGTTACACGAGGGGCTTATCCAGACCTCATGGAAGCAGGGGTGAAAATCTATGAATACACTCCAGGCTTTATCCATAGCAAGCAAGTATTGGCCGACGATGAAGTCGCAGTAGTCGGGACCATCAACTTTGACTATCGGAGCCTAGTACACCACTATGAGAATGCTGTCTGGATGTATCGAAGTCCAGAATTGACCAAGATCCGAGCGGACTTTGGAGAGATTTTCTCTGTATCTCAGCAAATCAAGCTAGACACTTTCCGGATTACCTGGTACCAGCATTTGATCAAAGAGATTATGCAGTTGTTTGCACCAATGTTATAGGCGAATTGAGCCCTTCTTAGGGGAAGGAGGGCTTGTTAGTGTGAAGTGTGTAATGAAATATTACAATTTGTTTACATACACTTATCTGAGAATTCTCAAAGGGTAATTTTTGATATAATGAACATAATCTATAAAAAATAAGGAGAACTTATGAAAAAGCTTGTAAAATATGGTGTTTTACCAGCCTGTTTATTGATGTTAGTAGCTTGTTCATCAAAACCAGTTGTTGAAAAACCTCAAACTAAAGAGGATAAAGTAGAACAATCTAGTGAATCAAAAGAAGAAAAGACAAAAAAACAAATTGAAAAAGATGGGGATATTATTCTTCGTGCCATCTTTACAGATCATTCTTCTGGTTTCACAACTTTGATGGGTACATCAGTTGACAAGTGGAAAAAACAAATCACCGAAAAATTTGTCGATGAAAATGCATCAAAATATTTACCAGCAGAAAACTACACACTTGAACTCACAACTGAAACATTCACTCCAGAAAAAATCTTGGAATTGTTTGACCAAGCTCGTTTCAAAGTGTTAGCAACGATCGGTGATGACTATGAAATCACCAAGGTTGAAGACGAAGGAGATATTGCGACGGTTACCTTCAAATCTCGTGCAATTGCAACACGTGACTTGGCTAACTTGATCAACCGCGCAAAATCTAGTCTGTTTGAAAACGGAATTGAAGATGTTAAAAAATTAGAAGACAACACAGATCCAGATCTGGAAAAACGTTTGTCTTTATTGAACAACTTCTTGTTCTACTATGCCTTTGATCGTTTGAACGAAGATTTTGGGTACATCGAACCACGTGAGTACACTTTGGAATTGACAAAAACCAAAGAAGGGCGTTATATCCTTAGTGATGAAAGCTTCCTTGAACTACGTAAGGAAATCTTTGTAAACGAATACTCTGCTGATGGAGCTGAAACTCGTAAAGGAAGCAATTCTTCAAAGAGTGATTCTTCGACTAGCAAGGATTCAGATACAAGTTCAACCTCAAAAGATAAAGTATAAACCTATAAAAAAGGTGAGGAAACTCACCTTTTTTATTTGCTCATTTTTTCTTATGTTACTGTACAGAAAGTTAGGAATAGTATAAAATTAATAGTGGAGAAATGGGCATAGATTCTGATCTGTAGGCCAATTTTATGTTATAATATTTAAGAAAATAGTATGGGGGATAAAATGAATCGAAGTAGAAAAAACAAACATTCAAATAGAACAAGCGGTTGGGATCAGCTACGCATTGTAAATAGTGGTCTCTGGGTTTTAACGCTACTTGTAGCTGGGCTCTTTCTTTATAATGTCTTTAGCTACAATATCCTAGCTTTCCGTTATTTGAATATTCTTGTGACGGTATTGTTAATTGGCGGACTTTTTTTAACCTTGGGTTTGATCCTTGCAGGCAAGGCTAAAAAGACGACGCTATTTTTATTGGTTTTAGGCTTGCTAGGGACCTCCGTGGGGACATTTGTTACCCAGCAATTGGTCGATGTCGCTGGAAATGTGAACCGAAATGCCAACTATACGGAATTTGAAATGGCTGTCTATGTCAAAGCAGATAGTCCAATCCAAGATATCAAAGAAATCAGCAGTGTAGCAGCGCCTACGGGGAATAATAATGCAGATGATCTTCTAGCCTTGGTAGAGGAAGTGAAGAAAACGCGCCAGCATGACTTGACCATCGAAGATGTGGAATCTTACGTGGCAGCCTACCAGGCCCTACAAGAAGATAAGACACAAGCCATTGCTTTGAATAGTACCTTTGAAGATACCATTGCCAGTGTGGATGCTGACTACGCGAAAAAATTAAAGAAAATCTATTCTTACAAGATCCGTCGCCAAGTGGAAACCAAGGCAAAGGCGGATGCCAATGCGGATACCTTTAACATCTATGTCAGTGGGATTGACACCTATGGCCCAGTCACTTCGGTTTCTCGATCTGATGTCAATATTATCATGACGGTCAATCGAAAGACCAAGCAAGTCTTGCTGACCACGACTCCGCGTGACGCCTATGTACCGATCGCAGATGGTGGGAACAACCAAGGGGATAAATTGACCCACGCTGGGATTTACGGAGTAGATGCGTCTATTCATACCTTAGAAAATCTGTACGACATCAAGATTGACTACTATGTCCGCTTGAATTTCACTTCTTTCTTAAAGCTTGTCGACCTCGTCGGAGGGATTGATGTAGAAAATGATCAAGAGTTTACAAGTCTACACGGGAACTACCACTTCCCTGTAGGAAAAGTCCATTTGGATTCGGAACAAGCTCTTGGCTTTGTCCGTGAACGCTACTCTCTCGAAGGTGGAGACAACGACCGTGGGAAGAACCAAGAAAAAGTCATCGCAGCCATTATCCATAAATTAACATCGACCAAAGCATTGAGCAATTACAACGAAATCGTTTCTGGTTTACAAGATTCCTTGCAAACCAATATGCCCTTGCCAACCATTATGAATTTGGTCAATACACAGTTGGAGACTGGTGGAAGCTACAAGGTGACTTCACAAGCTGTCACTGGACAAGGACGAAATGACTTGCCTTCATATGCGATGCCAGGATCTGCTCTTTACATGATGGAGTTGAATGCTGATAGCGTGGCACAAGCCAAAGAAAAGATAAACCAAACCATGGAAGGAAAAAACAATGATTGATATTCATTCACACATTGTCTTTGATGTGGATGATGGACCAAAGACGATTGAGGATAGCAAACTCCTCATCGAGGAAAGCTACCGTCAAGGGGTCCGAACCATCGTTTCGACGTCCCATCGTCGGAAAGGGATGTTTGAAACCCCAGAAGAAAAGATCTATCAAAACTACTTAGCAGTAAAAGAGATGGTGGCGACCTATCTACCGGAAATGACCTTGCATTTTGGAGCAGAAATCTATTATACGCGAGATATTCTTGAAAAACTGGAAGCTGGGACTATTCCAACGCTTGCTGAAACCAGCTTTGCCTTGATCGAGTTTAGTATGGCAACGCCCTACAAGGAGATTCATCAAGCCTTAAGTGCGGTCTTGCGCTTAGGAGTGACTCCGGTAGTTGCCCATATTGAACGGTACCACTGTTTGGAAAAGAATGAAAAACGGGTGCGGGAATTGATCCGAATGGGATGCTATACCCAAATCAATAGTTCGAGTGTGCTCAAGCCTAAATTGTTTGGCGATCGCTACAAGTTCATGAAACATCGTGCCCAATATTTCTTGGACAAGGACTTGGTCCATTTTGTTGCCAGCGATATGCACAATGTTGATCAGCGCCCTCCATACATGGACCAGGCTTATCAGTTGATTGAAAAACGTTACGGAAGTAACCGAGCGCGTGCCCTCTTTATTGAAAATCAACAAGCATTACTGGATAACGAATTATTTTAACAATCAAGTTCCATCACGGGGATTGAAAAGGAGAAAGTGAATATGAAAAACCAAGAGAGCAAAGAGATCGAATTGGATGTGGTCTCCCTCTTTAAAACCTTATGGCGTCGTAAATTCTCAATTCTGATTACGGCCTTGCTATTTGCGATTGGTGCCCTAGGGTACAGCGCATTTGTGGCGAAGAAAATCTACCAAAGTACCAGTCGTATCTATGTGGTCAGCCGTCAGAACCAAGAAAACAATGCCTTGACCAACCAAGATCTTCAAGCGGGATCCTACTTGGTTAAAGACTATCGCGAGATTATTCTTTCTCAAAATGTCTTGAACCAGGCTATTGAAGAGTTGAAGTTGGAAATGACTCCAGCAGAGCTTGCTAAGAAAGTCTCAGTGGCAGTTCCAGCGGATACTCGGATTTTGTCCATCACAGCCTCAGACCCAGATCCACAAGAAGCAGCTCGTATCGCGAATGGATTGAAAGATGTAGCGGCCGAAAAAATTATCGCTGTAACCAAGGTATCTGACGTGACGACTTTGGATGAGGCTGTCGTACCGCAAAACCCTTCTTCACCAAATATTAAGCGAAATGTCGTTATTGGCTTTGTCCTTGGGGGTGTCTTGATTTCCATCCTGGTGATCTTGTCAGAGGTATTGGATGACCGTGTGAAGAAACCAGAAGATGTCGAAGAAGTGATGGGCATCACTCTATTAGGTGTGATCCCTAGTGTGAAGAAACTGTAAGAGGGAGAATTCATGGCAACCTTAGAAATTGTAAAAAGCAAATTAGCAGCGATGACTCAGGCTGAAGAGTATTTTAATGCCTTGAGTACCAATATTCAGTTGAGTGGGACCAATATTAAGGTCGTTGCCATCTCATCTGTGCAACCAAACGAAGGAAAATCAACCATTTCTACGAATTTGGCGACAGCCTTTGCGCGTGCGGGCTATCGTACCTTGTTGATCGATGCGGATATCCGTAACTCGGTCATGACAGGTGTCTTCAAGAGCCAAGGTCGTGTTGCTGGTTTGACAGAAGTACTTTCTGGGAAGAGTGAGATTTCGCAAGCAATTGCGACGACAGATTATCCAAAACTGGATGTGCTCCTGTCAGGGCAGGTTTCTCCAAATCCAACGGGTCTCTTGCAAAGTAAAAACTTCGAGGTCATCATTGAGGCGCTCCGCAATCACTATGACTATATCGTTGTCGACACCCCACCAATTGGGATGGTGATTGATGCGGCGATTATTGCTCAACGCTGTGATGGTAGCTTGATTGTGACAGCGGCAGGAGCTGTTAGTCGCAAGGCTGTTCAAAAGGCCAAAGAGCAACTAGAGCAGACGGGGACACCATTCCTAGGAGTGGTCCTCAATAAATTTGATATTCAATTAGAAAAATATGGTTCCTATGGTAATTACGGGAACTATGGCAATTACGGGAGAAAAAGATAAAGAATAGGATCGGGATATTATGACAGAAGGAAGGGGATTTCACAAATTTGCTTTGGCCTTTGTCCAAAGCTTACCAGTCTTAGTTGTGGCTTATTTGTTTAGTTTTGTGACAGAGACAGAAATCCACTCTAATACAATTTTCTATCTGTATTTATTGCATTTCGTAGCCTTCTACGTCAGCGATTACAACCAAGATTATTTTAAACGTGGGCATCTAGTTGAATTCTTACAAACTTTGAAATACAGCTTGTGCTTCGCGTTAGCCATCAGTTTTTCGAGCTTCTTTTTGGAGGAGAAGTTCTCCCTCTCCCGCCGGGGGATGATTTATTTTCTGTTTCTTCTGACTCTTGTCCTTTATTTAATGAATTACTTCATTAAACGGTATTGGCGTCGCTTCTATTACAGTCTCAAAGGAAGTCACAAGATTCTCTTGATTACAGCGAATTCTCGTCTGGATAAAGTCCTGGATCGACTTCTTTCGTCAAATGATAGCGGTGGGGAAGTGGTCGCGGTGACAGTATTAGACCGGCCAGACTTTCAACACCCCTTTGTTCAGGTTGTTCCAAAGGAAGACCTGTTGGCCTATGCGACCTATGAAGTGGTAGATGAAGTATTTCTCAATCTTCCAAGTGAAGAGTATGAAATTGGGGAGTATGTTTCACAATTTGAGACCATGGGGATCGACGTTACCGTCAACCTCAATGCTTTTGATTTAAACTTTGCCGGCAACAAACGAATTCGCGAAGTAGCTGGCCTCAATGTTGTCACCTTCTCGACCAACTTCTACAAACCTAGCCATGTGACCGCGAAACGTGTAATTGATATATGTGGTTCTTTGGTGGGCTTGCTCCTATGCGGCTTGGTGGCGATTGTATTGGTGCCCTTGATTCGCAAGGATGGAGGACCGGCTATTTTCGCCCAAAAGCGGGTCGGGAAAAATGGCCGCTATTTCAAATTTTATAAGTTCCGTTCAATGTATGTCGATGCAGAGGAGCGGAAAAAAGAATTGATGGATCAAAACACCATGACCGGTGGCATGTTCAAAATGGACAATGACCCTCGGATCACGCCGATTGGCCGCTTTATCCGCAAGACCAGTCTGGATGAGCTACCCCAATTCTTTAATGTCCTAAAAGGTGATATGAGCCTAGTTGGAACCCGTCCTCCAACAGTGGATGAGTATGAGAAGTATACTCCAGAACAAAAACGTCGTTTGAGTTTCAAACCTGGAATTACAGGGCTTTGGCAAGTGAGTGGACGTAGCGAAATTACAGACTTTGATGAAGTGGTTCGCTTAGATGTGTCCTATATCGATGACTGGACCATCTGGTCAGATATTAAAATCTTGCTGAAAACGATCAAAGTTGTATTTAAACGAGATGGAGCGAAGTAGGAAATTCCTGCTTCGTCCTTTCCATGTAAGGAGAAAAATGAAACAGTCAGTTTATATCGTTGGTTCTAAGGGAATTCCAGCGAAATATGGTGGTTTTGAAACTTTTGTCGAAAAGCTGACAGAGTGCCAACAAGATCGAGAGATTCAGTACTATGTGGCATGTATGCGGGAGAATTCTGCAAAATCAGGGATTACTGCAGATACTTTTGAACATAACGGCGCAATTTGCTACAACATTGATGTCCCTAATATCGGTCCTGCACGTGCTATTGCTTATGATATTGCAGCTCTCAATAAAGCTATTGAAATCGCAAAAGAAAACAAGGATCAAGCCCCTATCTTCTATGTTTTGGCATGTCGGATCGGCCCTTTTATCGCTGGTATCAAGAAGAAAATCAAGGCGATCGGAGGGACTCTGATGGTCAATCCGGATGGACATGAATGGCTTCGTGCGAAATGGAGTCTTCCAGTCCGTAAATACTGGAAGTTTTCTGAACAACTCATGGTTAAAAACGCCGATCTTTTGATCTGCGATAGCAAGAATATCGAGGCTTATATTCAAAAGGCTTACACTAAGTATCAGCCACAGACGACCTATATCGCTTATGGAACGGATACAAGCAAGTCTATCCTGAACAAAGAGGACGAGAAGGTACGGACGTGGTTTGCAGATAAGCAAGTCTCCGAAGGAAACTACTATCTTGTCGTGGGGCGTTTTGTACCGGAAAACAACTATGAAGCCATGATTCGTGGCTTTATGCAGTCAAACTCCCAAAAAGATTTTGTTCTGATTACCAATGTAGAACAAAACAAGTTCTATGAACAGTTGCGTAAGGATACAGGATTTGATCAAGATTCTCGAGTGAAGTTTGTTGGGACGGTCTATGATCAAGAATTGCTCAAATACATTCGTGAGAATGCCTTCGCTTACTTCCATGGTCATGAGGTAGGTGGTACTAATCCATCCCTTCTTGAGGCTCTTGAGTCTACTAAACTCAACCTCTTGTTAGATGTTGGCTTTAACCGTGAAGTCGGTGAAGACGGTGCACTCTATTGGAAGAAAGAACAATTGGCAAGTGTTATTGATCAGACTGAACAATTGGACGCTCAAGCAATCGAAGATCTCAATCAAAAATCAAGTCAACGGATTGCGGAAGCCTTTACTTGGGAAAAGATTGTCACAGACTACGAGAAAGTATTTAAAGGTTAGAAATGCAGAAAATATTATATCTCCATGCTGGTGCCGAAATGTACGGTGCTGATAAAGTGTTGATGGAGCTCATTAAAGGATTGGATAAAGATGCTTTTGAAGCTCATGTCATCTTACCTAATGACGGTGTCTTAGTGGGTGCTTTAGAAGAGGTCGGTGCTAAGGTTAAAGTCATTGATTACCCAATATTACGCCGAAAATATTTTAATCCAAAAGGAATCCTTGAGTACTTTGGCTCTTATAACCGTTACTCCAAACAAATTGCTCAATATGCCAAGGAGAATGGGATTACCCTTGTTCACAACAACACCACAGCGGTTCTTGAAGGAATTTACCTCAAGCGGAAGTTGAAACTTCCTTTGATTTGGCATGTGCATGAAATTATCGTCAAACCAAAAGCCATTTCAGATTTTATCAACTTTTTGATGGGGCGCTATGCCGATACGATTGTGACAGTTTCAAATGCTGTAGCCAACCACGTCAAGCAGTCTCGTTTTGTAAAAGATGATCAAGTTCAAGTCATCTATAATGGTGTTGACAATGCTGTCTATCAGATGATGGATGCCAGTGCTGTCCGTGACCAATTTGGGATCGTGCAGGATGCTTTGGTCATCGGAATGGTTGGTCGAGTGAATGCCTGGAAAGGGCAAGGGGACTTCCTGGAAGCTGTTACTCCAATCTTACAAGCCAATCCCAAATCAGTAGCCTTTTTAGCAGGTAGTGCATTTGAGGGGGAAGAGTGGCGCGTGGATGAGCTGGAAAAAGCTATTTCAGACTCACCAGTAGCTGGGCAAATCAAACGAATTGGCTATTATAGCAAGACGACAGAACTCTATAATATGTTTGATATCTTTGTCTTGCCAAGTACCAATCCAGATCCATTACCAACAGTCGTGCTAGAAGCCATGGCTTGTGGCAAACCAGTAGTCGGTTACCATCATGGTGGTGTCTGTGAGATGGTCAAGGAAGGCGAAAACGGTCTTCTTGCTACACCGAATCAGCCTGGAGAATTGTCTAAGGCTATTCAAGAATTAGATGACAATACTGAGAAGAGAAAACAATTTGGTGAAGCATCTGTCAAACGCCAAAAAGAGTTATTTTCGTTGGAGAGTTATATCAAGAATTTCTCAGATTTGTATAAGATATAGAAAATTAAGATTATGAATAAAATAGATTTTGTTGTTATTTGGGTAGACGGTGGGGATCCTGTTTGGCAAGCTAAAAAGGCTGAATACTCTAAGTCAATAGATACTTCAAAAAAAAGTATGAATTCGATCAAGGCTTATCGTGATTGGGGAACCTTTAAATACTGGTTTAGAGGGGTAGAAAAGTTTGCTCCTTGGGTCAATAAGGTCTATCTCGTTACTGACCAACAAAAACCGTCTTGGTTAAATATTACTAGCGAAAAATTGGTTTTAGTCGATCATTCAGATATCATCCGTAAGGAATATCTACCTGTTTTTTCTGCGAATCCTATCGAGAGCAATATCCATCGAATTCCTGGACTCTCTGAACATTTTGTGTTTTTTAATGATGATGTTTATCTAACAGCTCCAGTTGAACCAACGGATTTCTTCTCAGAAGACGGTTTGCCAAAGTATAATACAGCCTTATCACCGATTGTCCCAGAACGTTACGGTACGGGGCATTTCCAAGTAAACGATATGGAAATTGTAACCAGTTATTTTAGTAGGGACGAGATTCTTAAAAATGGCAAATTTTTATCTTTCAAGCAAGGCTTAAAAAATATCGTTAAGAGCCTACTCTATAGAAATAGTAAATTTATATGTGGTTTTTGGGAAAATCATTTGACGCATCCCCTCTTAAAGTCGACCATGGAGTTGGTATGGGAGAAAGAAACTGCCATCTTGGAGAAAACATCGGCTAGTCGGTTTAGAAATCCATCTGATACAAACGTTTGGCTTTTTAAATACTGGCAGATTGCAAGTGGAGAATATGAAGTCGCAGATCCTGACTTGGGAGGTTTGTTCTCTCTAGATAATGCGGATTCTGATTTTTGGAAACTATTGAATTCTGGAAAATATAAAATTATGTGTATCAATGATGGTTTCAATGTTCAGGACGAAGAGAAAGTAATGGTGGACTTTATAAAAGCCATGAATCAACTTTTCCCAGAAAAAAGTTCATTTGAGATTTAAATATCTAACTGAGTAAGAGAAAGAAAAGAAAATATGATTTCGGTAATTGTACCCATTTACAATGTGGAGGCCTATCTTCGCTATGCTATGGAAAGCTTGTTCAATCAAACCTATAAAGATTTTGAAGTTATCTTAGTTGATGATGGTTCCACGGATGATTCTGGGAAACTATGCGATCAATATGCAAGTGAGTATGACTGGGTATCGGCATATCATAAAGAAAATGGTGGTCTGTCAGATGCTAGAAACTATGGTGTAGCCAAAGCCAAAGGAGAGTGGATCGTTTTCCTAGATCCAGATGACTATTTCGAACCTTGTGCCCTTGAGCTTTTGATGGAACTTCAGAAACAAACAGGCGCTCGTATTGTCGCAGGGAAAGGCAATGATACTTACGATCATGAATCCTACCAAAATTATCAATTAAATGAGGAAATATTATCGAAAGCTATCCTTCTTTCTTCTGAAGAAACATTAATAGAAATGCTATATGGTAAAATGGCTACAGTCTCTGCCTGGGCTAAACTCTTTCCCAAAGATATTGTAGAAAAATATCCTTATCCAAAAGGGAAAATCTACGAAGATTTATATGTAATTAGTGACTACTTGAAAGAAGTGGAATCAGTTTGCATTATTGATTTAGGTATCTACCATTATTATCGTAGACCGAATAGTATTACTCTATCAAACTTTAACAGTAAGCACTACGATTTTTATCATTCTATGAATCATTTGGAGGATGTTGTCAAGAAGGACTATTCAGATAATATAAACCTTGACGATGCTGTCATCGCTCGTTTGTTCATTGGTAGTCTTCACATTTTCATTTTAATAACTGATTCTTCTAAAGAGGAAATAACTCGAATTCAAAGAAAAATTCGTCCATACCTAGGTAGAGTTATGAAAAATAAGCGGATTAGCCTGAAAAACAAGGCAATTTACATGATGTTATCTTTGACTCCGGGTTTGTATTATCGTTTTAAAAAATTAAAAAAGTTTCAGTAAAATATGAGATGCTTGAGATTAGAAAAGGAAAAAAATGTCAAAGATAGAACGCGATAAACTGTTAGTGGCAGTGGTTCTAATATTAGTTGTATCTATGGACATGCTTAACACTTCGATGTTAGCATCTCTCTTGCCTCGTATCCCTAATGTTATTCCCTTTTTAGGAGTTCGTTTTCTTTATTTTAAAGAGTACTCTTTGACTTTTCTCATCTTTGCGCCTCTCTTGTTTCTGGTAGGATGTATGATTTACTTTAAGACTGGAACCCTGAATGCTTCGATGTTTATTTTTCTAATTATTGTTCTTTACAAGGTCGAATATGAGAGTGTTCTTAAATTATATGCAGGATTAGGTTTATTCTTTGTTCTGTTGATTGTTTTTCTTTCTGCTATTGATATTATTCCTAATTTACAATTTGTTCAATACAGATCTACTGGTATCGTGGTTCGGAATTCTTTTGGTTTTATTTATCCTACAGACTTTGCCTCTCATTGTTTTTATATCTATATGGTTATTTCCTATCTTTATAGAAACAAGTTTATCTTTCAAAGAACTTTTTCGGGTTTAGCCTTAGCAGGATTTGTTACTCATTTTTGTGATGCACGTTTGAATGCAGGTTCTATACTAGCAGCAACAGGAATTTTTCTATACTTTTATTATCGTAAACACATCAAATTGTTTTTGAAACCTATGAATTGGGAGAAGATGTTCGTTTCAATCGAACTGTATACGAATGTCTCAATAAAATCGTATTCTCACAAACTTGTTAATATGTCTATATTTCGGGCAGGGGGCTCTTCTGCTATGGGATAGTATAATCCTAATCGAATGAAATATCAACTGGAAAAATTAGAGAAAGTTAACCAGCTGATGTCAATATGGGGCATTCATGATGAACAATTTGTTGATCAAATAAATCTCTTATTCTAATGAGTAATATTCAAAATATTTCAGTTCAAAAAAACACCTCTTCTTTTGAAACGGCAATATTTTGAAGAATTGTGTGTAAACAAAGAGATGGTTATTTTGACAAAAAAATACTCCTTTTATCAATCTTTTCGTTAGATTCTCACTTAATTATAGAATGCATCGTACGGTGATTTTTCTAAAAAAATACAGATTTTAATCAAAAGGGTAAGTTCAATTCTTTGATATTTGATAAAAGAGAGTTGTAAAGTTTTAAATATTTTTAATTATATGATTGAAAGGGTTGGATGACTATTGTGATGAACAATCGTACTATATCAGAAAAAATTTATTTAATCACCTTATTTATATGGGTTGTTGTCACGTCATTAGTCACAACTACTTATTTTATTAGATTAGAGGGCTCCTTATCATTGTATAGGATCGTCCTCTATTTCACAATTGCTATGATTCTGATAAAAGAGTTGGTGAATCTTCCAAGAAGCTTGTATCACTTTAGATTTCATTGGGAACAACTGTTAATAGCAGTATTGTTCATTATTTCTATGTTTATAGTTGCAAAAAATCGAGAGGGGTTACTTGATTTAAATGTTCTTTTACTTGTTTTTTCTGCTAGAGATATAGATTTCAGAAAGTTATTAGGAACTTTCTCTTTTGCCACATTTCTAGTCCTTGTTTTGACGATTTTTGCTAGCAACATGGGCGTGATTTCGAATATGTTCATGAGGGCAGATGGTGGCTATCGTTTTAGTCTAGGGTTTAATTATGTTTCGTTTGCTTCACAAAGATTATTTTTTGCATTGTGTAGTTATCTGATGTTTCGTGGGAAAAAAATTTCTTACATGGAATTACTTTCCTTGCTTTTTGCCACGATTTATATGTACCAACAAACTTCGACAACTAGTCCATTTTACTTAAGTATTTTAATACTTACATATGCGTTGTTTAGTCTGAAAATCATAAAAAAAGACTTTATTATTGGACACTTCTGGATGAAAACAATAGCAAAATATGGTTTTATTTTGGCTTTAATCATTACCTTATATTTCTGTTTTTATTCATCTGGGAATTTATTCCATTTTGTAGATCAATTTACACATAATCGGCTACGGTTAAGTGTAGAGGGCTTCCGCAATTTTGGAGTATCTTGGTTAGGACAACATATTAAGTTCACACTCTTAGATATTTTCGGGAATTTTACTAGTAATTATAATTTCATAGATAGCTCGTTTGTGCAGTTGTTGGTTATTGATGGCTTAATCGTAAGTGCCTTCATGTTGTTGACTCTTACTAAAGTTATGAAATATTTTGTAACCATTCGAAAAGATATCGTACTTGCCTGTTTAGGAGTAATGATTATCCATGGCATGTTTGACCCTCAAATGTTAGTTCTTCGATATTCTCCATTGATCTTATTTATCAGTCGTTTATTTATCATGAATTCAGATAATGAAATTGAATAAAGAAGATTAAACGATAATTTAACAGGAAGGCAAAGTTTTCTATATTTATGAAAGTGCTTAAAAACTACCTCTACAATCTATCCTACCAACTCTTAGTCATCGTCCTACCAGTCATTACAACCCCCTACATCACTCGGGTCTTCTCGTCGGATGCTTTAGGAACTTATGGCTACTATAATTCCATTGTGACTTATTTTATCTTGCTAGCAACGCTGGGTGTGGCCAACTATGGGACCAAGGAAATTTCGGGGAACCGTAAGGAAGTAGCTAAGACCTTCTGGGGGATCTATAGTTTGCAGGTACTGGCTACTTGCTTAGCAATTAGTCTCTATATCATAGTATGTCTCTTGGTTCCTTCCATGAACAATCCAATTGCTTATATTTTAGGCTTTGGTTTGTTATCTCGTGGTTTAGATATTTCTTGGCTCTTTCAAGGACTTGAAGACTTCAAAAAGATTACCGCTCGAAACACCATGGTCAAACTTCTAGGGGTTGTTTCAATCTTTCTTTTTGTAAAGAAACCATCTGATTTATATTTGTATATAACTCTTATAGTTGTCTATGATTTATTGGGTCAACTGAGTATGTGGCTTCCTGCTCGTGAACACATTCGCAAACCTCATCTGGATTTGGTCTATGCCAAGCAACATATCAAACCGGTAGTCCTCTTGTTTTTACCTCAAATAGCAATTTCACTTTATATCACGCTAGATCGTACTATGCTAGGAGCCTTGTCTTCTACTAAGGATGTAGGGATTTACGATCAAGCTCTTAAACTGATAAATATTTTGTTGACTTTGGTAACTTCACTGGGAAGTGTCATGCTTCCACGAGTTTCTAATCTTCTTTCATCTGGAAATAAAAAAGCAGTTAACAAATTACATGAAATGTCTTTCTTGGTTTATAACCTTGTTATTTTTCCAATGATTGCAGGGATTTTGATTGTCAACAACGACTTTGTTCAATTTTTCTTGGGACAAGATTTCCAAGATGCTCGTTATGCGATTGCCATCATGGTCTTTCGGATGTTTTTTATCGGATGGACTAATATTATGGGAATCCAGATTTTGATACCTCATAATCGAAATCGTGAATTTATGCTATCAACAACCATTCCAGCTATTTTTAGTGTAGGCTTAAATCTCATCTTGATACCGCCTTTAGGCTATATTGGAGCTTCAATCGTTTCTGTTGTAACAGAAGGTTTAGTCTGGCTTATCCAACTATACTTTACAAGTGACTATCTAAAAGAAGTCAAGATTCTTCCATCCATGCTAAAAATACTCCTAGCAGCATTCCTGATGTATGGTGCTTTGTATTTTATAAAAACTTTTATCAACTTCTCATCTGTTGTAAATGTATTGATATGTTCTGTACTTGGCTTCCTAGTCTACGGAGGCTTGGTTTTAATCTTAAGAATCTTGGATTTTCAAGAACTAAAAAGTATCATAAAAAAATAAGGAGAGATTATGTACGATTATCTTATCGTCGGAGCTGGTTTGTCTGGCGCAATCTTTGCACACGAAGCTACAAAACGTGGTAAAAAAGTAAAAGTGATTGACAAGCGCGATCACGTCGGTGGGAATATCTACTGTGAAGAAGTTGAAGGGATCAATGTTCACAAGTATGGTGCCCATATTTTCCATACGTCCAACAAAAAGGTGTGGGACTATGTCAACCAGTTCGCTGAGTTTAACAACTATATCAACTCACCGGTGGCTAACTACAAGGGCAGTCTTTACAACCTTCCTTTCAACATGAATACCTTCTACGCTATGTGGGGCACTAAGACTCCTCAAGAAGTCAAGGATAAGATTGCCGAGCAAACGGCTGACATGAAAGATGTTGAACCGAAAAACTTGGAAGAACAAGCCATCAAGTTAATTGGTCCAGATATCTATGAAAAGTTGATCAAGGGCTATACAGAAAAACAATGGGGACGCTCTGCAACAGACCTTCCACCATTTATCATCAAACGCCTCCCAGTTCGTTTGACCTTTGATAATAACTACTTTAATGATCGTTGCCAAGGGATTCCAATCGGTGGATACAACGTCATCATTGAAAACATGCTGGGCGATGTAGAAGTAGAGCTTGGGGTTGACTTCTTTGCCAATCGTGAAGAGCTGGAAGCATCAGCGGAAAAAGTAGTCTTTACAGGGATGATTGACCAGTACTTTGACTACAAACATGGGGAGTTGGAATACCGCAGCCTGCGATTTGAACATGAAATCTTGGATGAGGAAAACTATCAAGGCAATGCCGTGGTCAACTATACCGAGCGTGAAATTCCTTATACTCGGATTATCGAGCACAAGCATTTCGAATATGGAACCCAACCGAAGACAGTCATCACCCGTGAATATCCAGCTGACTGGAAACGTGGAGATGAGCCCTACTACCCAATCAATGATGAAAAGAACAACGCCATGTTTGCCAAGTACCAAGAAGAAGCTGCTAAAAATGACAAGGTTATCTTCTGTGGCCGCCTAGCAGACTATAAATACTACGACATGCACGTGGTCATTGAGCGTGCTTTGGAAGTCGTTGAGAAAGAACTTGGAAGCATATAGAGATAGGTCTAGTGAAGGGGAGAAAAGTGAGATATTATCTGAAAGATTCATTTCTGCATAATCAACATGAAAAGAATGCAGGAAGTAAGGCGCGAAATGACGTGGAAGCCATTCTGATTTCAGAAGGGTATAAGGGATTAGAGATTAAGGTTGACAACTGGTATCAGATGAATTTCTTTAAGGCCCAACAACACAAATATAGTGCAACTAAATCTGTGTTTGATCAACTAGGTTTAGGGGATGAATTGGTCATTCAGTTTCCAATTATCCATCATACATTTTTGATTGCACAGCTCATCAAGCAGGCACAAAAAAGGGGAGCGAAATTCTATCTCTTGATTCACGATATTGAAACCTTGCGCCATGCAGCAGGCTCTGAAGTGAAATTGAGACATAAATTGAGAAACTATTTCCAAGAGAAGAAAGCTATGATGTCTGTGGATGGGATTATTGTTCATAATGACATCATGAAGGGCGTTTTAGCTAATCAAGGATTTCCAGTTGATAAAATGGTTAGTTTAGAGATTTTTGATTATTTGATTCCAAATTTTCAAGAAAAGTCTCTTCCTCAAAAAGAACAAGCAATCATTGTTGCTGGGAATTTAAACCCAACAAAATCAGGCTATCTATATAGTTTGCCAGAGAATCCTGCCTATAATCTCTATGGGGTTGGGTACGATGAAAGTCGTGCTTTGAATAACATCACTTACTTTGGTGCCTTTATGCCTGATGATCTACCGGCAGCTCTAGAAGGTAGTTTTGGCTTAGTGTGGGATGGGGATAGTTCGGAAACATGTCAGGGTACTTACGGCAACTATCTGCGTTTTAACAATTCTCATAAAGCTTCTCTTTACCTAGCAGCAGGTTTTCCTCTGGTTGTTTGGAAACAATCTGCCCTCTCACATTTTGTCTTAGAGAATGGCTGTGGGATTGCAGTAGAGTCTCTCCATGATTTGAAGGAGACAATCGACAATCTTTCAGATACTGATTACCAAGACTTGGTGGACAATGCCAAGCGTGTTGGCCAGGAAATTCGAGATGGTCACTACCTAAAGACAGCCTTAACCCATTTAAAATGAGAGTAAAAGAAGTTCGTTTGAACTTCTTTTATATTCTCCAAAAAAATAAAACTAATTTTAAAAAAGCCATCATAGAACTTTTCATCAATGATGCCGTATGGTAAAATGGTAAAAGTATAAAATTTATATACAAGAGAAGGTTAAATGAAAAAGAAAGATCTTATTTTTTATGCGGGAGCAGCAATATTGATGGCTGCATCTACTCAAGGAGTAAGTGCAGATGAGCTGGTTTCCAAAGAAACTGCTATTACTGAAGGCAAGCAAGTGCAAACTGAAAAAGCACCAGAAGTAGCCGTTTCTGAAAAGACCGCAGCACCTATCGTAAGCAACTACGTTGCACCAGCAAATGTGACCGAACAGTCTGTGGCTTCTACGAGTACTACTACTGTTTCGGAAAGTAGTACACCATCTGTAGAAAAATCTACAGAAGTAGCGCCTACTGAGAAGACAGAAGAAACTCCTCTTCAGTCTGATGCAGGAAGCACCACTTTTTTCAATACGGGTTCAAACGCTCCAGCTAGTCGCTCTACGGATGTGGCAGTTCAGCCAAAATCATTCGTTGATGTGAGTAGCCACAACGGAGAGATTAGTATTGGCGACTACCGTACCTTAGCTAATAAGGGCGTAGGCGGTGTCGTTGTCAAATTGACAGAAGACACTTGGTACAAGAACCCGAATGCGGAGAACCAAATTCGCAATGCACAAGCTGCGGGTCTGCAAGTATCGACCTACCACTTCTCTCGCTATACTTCTGAAGAAGCGGCGCGTGCAGAAGCACGATTCTACATTGCGGCAGCACAACGTTTGAATCTTCCAAAGAATACTCTTATGGTCAATGACTTTGAAGATGCTAAGATGCAGTCAAATATCAACCGCAATACTCAAGCTTGGGTGGATGAAATGCGTAAAAATGGCTACACCAACTTGATGTTCTACACTAGTGCCAGCTGGTTGGATGAAAACAACCTTCGCAAGAAAGGTCCTGTCAACACTGCTCACTTTGGTCTTCAGAATTTCTGGGTTGCCCAATATCCTTCTCCGAAACTATCTGTAAATGATGCGAAAAGTTTGCGTTACAATGGAAAAGCTGGCGCATGGCAGTTCACTTCTCAGGCGGAATTGCTTCCAGGAAAGCACTTCTTTGACCACAGTGTAGACTATACCGGTCGCTTTACAGCGAATGCAAAACCTGCAGCTGATCCGACAGAAGGTACCTTAAGCGGTAAGATCAGCATTGTCAATAATGATACAATGGCGGGTCGCTTTAATGTTGTAGTCTCAAATGTTAAGGCGCCAAATGGAGTTCGAACAGTGTCTGTACCAATCTGGTCAGAAATAGGTGGTCAAGATGATCTTGTTTGGTATACAGCCAACCGTCAAGCAAATGGGATCTATACCGTCAATGTAAAAGCGTCGGACCATAAAAACTCAACCGGTCTTTACAATATCCACCTTTACTATGTTCAGAACAATGGACAGATGACGGGTGTTGGTGGAACCGTGACAAATGTTTTTATTGGAAAACGACCAGAGGATTTAAAACCAAGTGGCACCGTAACGATTGAGAACAACAACTCAAGTACAGGCACCTTTGATGCAGTAGTTCGTAATGT
>NZ_JAPJPF010000001.1:0-48206 GCF_030825805.1 Streptococcus sp. | reverse complement strand
CGATTGAGAACAACAACTCAAGTACAGGCACCTTTGATGCAGTAGTTCGTAATGTAGTATCACCGACTGGCTTGAAAGAAGTTTTAATTCCATCATGGAGTGTAGCAGGAGGTCAGGATGATTTAATCTGGCATAAGGCCACTCGTCAAGCTGATGGTTCCTATCGAGCAACGATCAAGGCAAGTGACCACAAGAACTCAGTTGGACAGTACCAAGTTCACGTTCATTATATTGATCAAGAAAATAAGCGCCGTTATGTTACAGAGACTGTTGTAGAAGTTCGTCAATCTAAGCCGCAAGGGATGCTTTCGATTGAGAACAACAACTCAAGTACAGGCACCTTTGATGCAGTAGTTCGTAATGTAGTATCACCGACTGGCTTGAAAGAAGTTTTAATTCCATCATGGAGTGTAGCAGGAGGTCAGGATGATTTAATCTGGCATAAGGCCACTCGTCAAGCTGATGGTTCCTATCGAGCAACGATCAAGGCAAGTGACCACAAGAACTCAGTTGGACAGTACCAAGTTCACGTTCATTATATTGATCAAGAAAACAAGCGCCGTTATGTTACAGAGACTGTTGTAGAAGTTCAGAAATCAACTCCGACTGCTACGATTACGATTCAAAATAATAACAAGGATAATGGCACTTTCGATGTCATTATCAGTAATGTCTATAGTCCTAAAGGTGTACGTACTGTTCAAGTACCAACTTGGTCTGAGGTAAATGGTCAGGATGATTTGACTTGGTATGAAGCGACTCGTCAATCCGATGGGACTTACAAGGTAAGCGTGAAGGCTTCTGACCATAAGTTTTCGACAGGTACTTACCATGTCCATTTGTACTATATCCAGGGTGATGGTAGTCAGGTTGGTGTTGGTGGCACGACGGTGCAGGTAGAGAACCGGAACTTTGTAACTAGAAATCAGCTCTATCTGAAGCATATTTCTGCAAAAGATGCAGATGGTCAGTTAGGTCGAGTTCTAAAGGCGGCATCAAGCTTGATTGGCGTTGAGACTGGATCTCCAGAGCACCTTAAATTGGTCAGAGATTACAATAGTGTTCATCCGTTGCCAGTAGGTTATCCTGTGAAAAATACAGATGATTGGTGCGATGTGTTTGTCACAACTGTCTTCCAACGCGAAGGGCTTAGTCATTTGATTGGTCGTGAGTGTGGGGTGGAACGCCATATCCAAATCTTTAAACATCTAGGTATTTGGAATGAGAATGGGGCTTCTACACCGAAGTCAGGTGATATCATTACCTTTAACTGGGACCAAGACTCTCAACCGAATAATGGATTTGCGGATCATATTGGAATTGTTGAATACGTTGAAAATGGACTGATTCATACAATTGAAGGAAATTCCGGTTATGTTGGAACCGTAAAACGCAATGTTTACCGTATCGGACACGGGAATATCCGAGGCTTTGCTACACCACGTTATAGATAACAAGCAAGTATCTCGGCATTTTTGCCTAAGTACTTTTCTATAATAGAAAGATAACCAGCTCTGAAAGAGGGCTGGTTTTTTGTATTCTTTGCGGACTTGACAAGAGTGCTAAGTACTGGTATCCCCATCTCCTTGATTAGCTTGGTATTAGCCTTTGTACTACAAGCGGTGGAGCTTATCTCCTTAAAAAGAAGAAAAAATAAGCGCAAGGCTTGATTAATCTTGTCTAACTAATCGAGAGTATAGAAGAGGCACCTAGGGGCCTCTTTTTTGTGTGATAAAAAATACAAAAAATCCTTGACAAACTAAAAAATTAGCGTTATCATTAACTAGTTAATTAACTGTTTAATAAACCAATTAAGAAAAAGAAAGGATTTATACATGTTGGGGAGGAAACTAAGAGCCTTAGGAATTGGATTCATCTGTCTCTTGTTGCTAGTAGCTTGTGGAAGCCAGAGAAGTTCGGGAGCTGGCTCAACTAAAAAGGGTCTCAAAATTGTGACGAGTTTTTATCCTGTCTATTCTCTAGTTAAGGAAATTTCAGGCGATCGCAACGAGGTCTGGATGGTTCAGTCTGGCGCTGGGATTCATGATTACGAACCTTCGGCCAAGGAGACAGCCCAGATATATGATGCGGATGTCTTCGTCTACCATTCTCAAACACTCGAATCTTGGGCTGGACGTCTAGATCCTAGCTTGCAAGACTCGAAACTGCGGGTCATCGAAGCCAGCAAAGGAATGGAATTGGATAAGGTCGCTGGCTTAGAAGACATCGAGGATACGGAAGGGAAGGATGCTAAACACTTGTATGACCCTCATACCTGGATGGATCCACTGAAAATTGCCGAAGAAGGGAAGATCATCGCCAAAGAGTTGGGAGACATCGATCCAGAAAATAGAAGTTATTATGAGGCCAATGCCCAAAAGCTTGAAAAACGCTGTGAGGCTTTGGTGGCTAAATACCAGCCTCTCTTTGAAAAAGCGACACAAAAGACCTTCGTAACCCAGCATACAGCCTTCTCTTATCTAGCCAAGCGCTTTGGCTTGAAACAATTAGGAATCGCAGGGATCTCGCCTGAGCAGGAACCAACAGCCCGTCAATTGGCTGAGATTCAGCAGTTTGTCAAGGACTATCAAGTTCAAACCATCTTTGTTGAGAAGCATACCTCGTCCAAGGTGGCCGATAGCATTGCCAAGGCGACAGGAGCAAAAGTGAAGGTTTTGGATCCTCTCGAAGCAGATCCAGAAAATAACAAAGATTTCTTGGAGAACCTAGAAGAAAATATGGCTAGTCTAGCGAAAGAATTACAGGAGTAAGTAGAAAGAATGAAGAAAAAAGGAACAATTGGATTAGTAGCAACATTAGGTCTGGGTTTATGTGCCTATGCCTTAAGTCAGCAAGCACCAGTCAAGGAAGACAAAAAGAGTCAGAATCAGGTGCAGTATTTACAAGGAGACAAGAAAAAGTCAGCTAGCAAATCAAACAAACAGGAAGAGAGCATTGAATCCGTCAACTCGAAGGAAAAGACCCAGGCAGAGCAGATTGTGGTTAAGATTACTGACGAGGGCTTTGTGACTTCCCATGGAGATCATTTCCATTACTACAATGGCAAGGTCCCTTACGATGCGATATTTAGTGAGGAGTTGATTTTACGGGACCCCACTTACCAACTGAAACAATCAGACATTGTCACACAGGTACGAGATGGCTATATTATCAAGAAGGATGGGACCTACTACCTTTATCTAACTGATCCGCAACATACGCTGAATGTCCGTTCAGTGGAGGAAATTGCTCAACAGAAAAAAGGAGAGCTGGTTTCAGCTTCGAAAGAGAATGCCCAAAAATCTGGGCAAACTCGTGATTTCAGTCAGCCGAGTCAGGCCTTACGTGAAGGGAAAACAGTAGCCAGTCTAACAGCAGGTGCCAAGCCAAGTCAAGGTGGCTACCGGACAGATGATGGCTATGTCTTCCATCCTGGGGATGTTATTTCTGATACCGGGGATGGCTTCATCGTGCCTCATGGTGGCCATTACCACTTTATTCCGAAGAGCGCCTTATCAGCTGGAGAATTAGCTGCTGCCTTATCTATCTTAAATGGTAGAGGGGGGAAAAATGAGGTAAAACCTGTATTGCCCCCTTCTATCCAGTTGACTGCACCGGTTAATCCGAATCAACCGATTCCAGCGCCTGTCACTCCAGCGCTCTCCACTCCTCTTCCCCATCCAACAGTGACGACAGAAGGGCGAAGTCTGGAAAGCCTACAGAAAGAGCTGCAGCATACCCCGCTTTCAGAGCGCCATGTTGAGTCGGATGGTTCTGTCTTTGATCCAAGCAAAATTACCAAATGGACAGAGCAAGGAGTGGTGTATCCGCATGGGGATCACTTCCATTTTATCCCTTATAGTGTGCTTTCGCCTTTAGAGCGGGAATTGGCACGCCAGTATCAAGTCCTCCGGTCTCAAACTGGGACTGTAGCGACAGAAGAAAAGCCAACTCAACCTTCAAGCCCAGACACAAAACCAGTCGATCAGGACCACGAGAAGGAGGATCCTCATCATAAGCATGACCATGAGGAACATGAAGCCGATCATGATCATCATCATGAAGGCGAACATGATCATGGTTTCCATGCAGATCAGGTCATCAGCAAGGATGACGAGGGCTATATGGTCGCTCACGGGGACCATGCCCATTACTTCTACAAGAAGGATCTCTCACCTCAAGAAATCGCAGCTGCAGAGGCAGTATTAGCTGGTAAGAAGGAAGAGGACAAGGGGCAGCCACTGACAGATGATGTGGCGACCTATTCGCGCGATGCTTCGGATGAAGAAAAAATCCAATACATTAGCCAGACCTACGGCGTCCCTCGGGAAGCTATCAAGATTTCCAATGGTTTCTTTGTCTTTAACAATCCAGACCAAGAATACGATCCAACCCATATCCACCCTTATGCAGTTCGGAAGGAACATGTCCGGATTCCACTTGAAACAGGAAATCCTGAGCTAGACTTTATCAATGAGCTCTATGCAACAGCACTTCGCTCTGGTATTTCCCCTTATACGATGCAAATCGAGAATGGTCAGTTTGTCATTCCGCATGGGGACCATAACCACTATATTAAGGTGCGCTCAGCAGGCTTGGCGGACTACTTGGCTCACCGTCTGCCGACCATCCAAGCAGCTTACCAGAAAGGTGACTTGGATCAGAAAGCTGTAGAGGCCAAGGTCAACCAACTCCTAGCAGAAAGTCGGACTTTGTACGCTTCAGACCCTCTGCAACAAAGACGGATTGAGTTGAACTTGGGTCAATTCTTAGAAACTGTTAAAAACTTCCCAAGCAATTCGACAGCAGGCTACTTGGCTAGTCTTGACCAAGTTGACAAGGAATATATCCATGCGACCCAGGAAGTCAAACCGAAAGAAGAAACCGCCTTGGATCGTCGCTACCAGGAATTGTTGGAGCAGGTTCGCTTGCTAGATACCGAAGCCTTCCAACTCAAGAAAGAAAGCCTCGTTTCTCAGTTGCAGGAAGCCTATACGGCCAAGGATAGCCAACGATTGGAGAAAGAAGGAAAATTGTTGCAGGCCATTCAAGAGATGCAAGATCGGACCGGTGTGACTTCGGTGGACTACCTTAAGTATTTCTACCAAAGTTTAAGTGATGCACGCTTGACACCAGAATTGCGGGCGACAGCAGCGGACCTTGCTTTGAAGCTTTACCGGGCTCA
Organism: Streptococcus sp.; assembly: GCF_030825805.1. Classification (GTDB taxonomy): domain Bacteria; phylum Bacillota; class Bacilli; order Lactobacillales; family Streptococcaceae; genus Streptococcus. The sequence goes on along the minus strand of NZ_JAPJPF010000001.1, from coordinate 43,021 downwards.
GGCCTTTGAAGAAGCTTGGGATTCAAAAGCCCATTTCATGGAACTCTACCAAGCCAAGCAAGCCATTGACCAACTAGTGTCTCAGGAAAATGCTCCAACCTATCCAATTGAAAAAACAGTTCTGGATCAAAAGGGAGCAGATGCTCCATCCTATAATCTAGCTGTTTACGACTTCCTCAAGGGGGTCTATGGTGACCTGGATGAAAAGACAGAGTCTCGTCAACGCTCCAGTCTCTTGACAGCACTTGTAGAACAAATCACCTCTCTTTTGCCACAAGTAGAAGAAAGCAAACGTCCTGACTTTGAAGAACGTTTGGAACAGGTGCGCCAAGAGCCAGATGCTGACACGGCTTTGACAACTGGGAAAACTCTTTTGCGTGAAGTTGGTGAAACGATTGAACAACAAAAGCAAAAGAAAACAGAAGAACCTCAACTTGGAGACGTAGCCCTCTATCAAGAGATTTATAACCAGTTGATCGCTCTCCACCAACAATTGGTCGAAAAAGGAGCCAGTGATGCTCAGTTTGAACGCTTAGAAGCCCTCTTTGATCAACTAGCTGATCCGAAGAGCGACAAGAAAGCCTTGTTACAGGCGATCCAAGCCCTTCGAGATGATTTGCTAGCGGCGCCATCGACAGCAGTGACAGTGGAATCAGACAAAGCAACCCCAGCCCCTCAAAGTCCTGCCACAAGCGATCCTAACCTGAATAAGGAAGAAGCTTCAGATCCTGCTCAGACTGCATCTCCAGAGTCAGAAAAAGCAGAAGCCAGCCCAGTCGCAAGTGAAGAAACGACGGACTAGGACCTATGTAGAAATAACAGAAAAGAGAGTGGGACAGAAATCGGTAATTCGTTAGAATTCGATTTCGTCGTCCCACCTCCGCACAGTTGAGTAGGGTTGTAAAAGCTGATGAAATCAGCGCAGTAGAGCCCACTCAACCACTGCGTCTTGATCGATAATCCAAAGACAATTGAGAGGCTAGGACTTTTGTCCCAGCCTCTTTTAGATGTAGACAATCTTTATTTTTACATAGAATAGCTAGATGATTTTCTAAAATGACTTTGTCTTCACACTGAAAGCTTCTTCTAGTCCACTAGATTAGAAACATCAGTCGCTTGGCTTTATGGAGATGTCTGCTCTTTTAATCCCTTTTCAAAACTTGCAGAAGGAGCCTCGACTTGAATTTTCTCTAAGGTGAAGGGATGGGTGAGCCGCAAGCGGTGGGCATGGAGCATGAGGCGAGGAGCTCTTTCGGGGTTGTAGAGCGGATCTCCCACAATCGGATGGTCATGGTGAGAGAGGTGGACGCGGATCTGGTGGGTGCGACCTGTCTGGAGCTGGCAGTTGACCAAGCTGGTGCGTTTGAAAGTCTTTAAGCTGGTCACATGGGTTTCTGCATAGAGGCCCTTTCGAGGATCAACAATGCGTTTGCGTCGATCGTGGCGATCTCGTCCCAATTTGTCCTTATAAACCAGCTTCTTTTTGGGTAAGCTGCCTAGGATTAAGGCCCAATAGTCTCGTTGGATTTTCTTGTCTTCTAGCAGTCGATTCAGGACGGGTAAAACAAAAGGATTCTTGGCAAAGACAAGAGCCCCGCTAGTCTCCTTGTCTAAGCGATGGACTACATAACAGGTCTTCCCGACATAAGTGGAGACATGATTAAGAAGGGCGATTTCATCTGGTTGATTGGCGTGCGTTTTTATGCCTTCGGGTTTGTTTACGATGATGAGATGCTCATCTTCATAGAGGGATTGGACCAGGCTAGCATCTCCTGCTAGAATCTCCTTTTCTTCATAATCTTCCGGATCAAAGGTGAGGGTCAGCTGGTCTCCAGCCTCAAGCATCGATTGCCAATGAACAGTCTCCCCATTGACTTGGACATGTTTTTTGGTTCGCAAAAAATGACGAATCTTTCGTGGGATGAGAAAATAATCTTCAAGGGCCTCTTTAACCGTCATAGCGGGCAAGGCGCTTGGTATCGTTATCGTATAATGCATAGTGTTATTGTATCAGAAAGCAAGAGGAAAGAAAAGGCGAGAAGGAGGAAGAGGAAGGTAGGAACAAGACGCTGAAGCCCTGTATAGAGTGGACTTGACGGGAACCTTAAAGAAAGCTAAAAGCATCCTTTCTTGCGAAGGTCTTTCTTGTCTAGACGTTAGGAAGGTGATAAAATAGGGACTATGAACAAATTAAAAGAATTAATGGAGGAAATGATTCGTCATTTCCAACGAGAAAAAAAACCAAGAAAGATTGCGGAAGAGGTTGAGTTATCAACGGACGGGGAGGAGCAAGCTCCAACCTATAGCCGCTCGGACAAGTCACGGAGAAAATCTCACTCCCAACATCCGATCAGACGCTTTTGGCGCAAGTATCACTTGACCAAGATCTTCCTACTGATTGGCTTGACCTTTAGTCTCGTCGTCGGAGGTTATCTTTTCTACATAGCCAAGACGACCAATGTAGCAGATCTGCAAAATGCCCTCAAGGCGACCACGATCATCTACGATAAAGATGGGAACCAAGCAGGAAGCCTAACGGGGCAAAAAGGAACCTACGTTGAGTTAGATGCCATTAGTGAAAACTTGCAAAATGCAGTTGTTGCGACAGAAGACCGGAGTTTCTACAAAAATAGTGGGATTAACTACGGTCGTTTCTTCCTGGCGATTTTGACTGCCGGTCGCTCAGGTGGGGGATCGACGATCACCCAACAGTTGGCAAAAAATGCCTATCTTTCTCAGGACCAGACAGTTGAGCGGAAGGCCAAGGAGTTTTTCCTAGCCCTCGAGATTAACAAAAAGTATAGTAAGAAAGAAATCTTGACCATGTACCTCAACAATGCCTATTTTGGCAATGGGGTTTGGGGGATTGAAGATGCTTCAAAGAAGTATTTCGGTGTCTCCGCTAGTGAGTTGACTCTGGATCAGTCGGCTGTCCTTGCCGGCATGCTCAAGGGACCAGAAATCTATAACCCCCTTTATTCAGTCGAGAACGCAACCAATCGTCGCAATACGGTCCTACAAAATATGGTCGCAGCTGGTTATATCGACCAAGCTACAGCAGATCAATCCGCCGCAGTCGACATTCATGGACAACTGGTGGATGCCTATGAAGGCAAGTCAGAAGATTATCGCTACCCGTCCTATTTCGATGCGGTTATCAACGAGGCTGTCAATGAATATGGTCTAACAGAAGAAGATATCATCAAGAATGGCTACCGGATCTATACAGAGATGGACCAAAATTACCAAGCCAGCATGCAGGTCATCTATGACAATGTGGATCTCTTCCCTGTTGCTGAAGATGGTACACGGGCAGAATCTGGTAGCGTGGCCTTGGATCCTAAGACCGGAGGAGTGCGGGCGATCGTCGGGCGCGTGGCTAGTAACCAAGATGCTGGCTTCCGAAGCTACAACTATGCGACTCAATCTGCGAGAAGTCCTGGTTCTACCATTAAACCCCTGGTCGTTTATAGTCCAGCTGTAGCCAACGGCTGGTCAACCAATAAAGAATTGGACAATGCGACCAAGGTCTACGGTGGTTATACAGTTGATAACTATGGTGGTATCCAAGGTAGTCCGACCGTTCCCATGTACCAAGCCTTGGCAGAATCTCTCAACCTTCCAGCTGTAGCGACAGCCAATGAGTTAGGACTCAATACTGTCTTTGATTATGGGAAAAAATTTGGTCTCAACATGGACAATGTGGACAAATCTCTCGGAGTAGCCCTGGGATCTGGTGTGACGACCAACCCTCTTCAAATGGCTCAGGCCTATGGAACCTTTGCTAACGATGGAGTGATGAACGATGCCCATCTGATTACGAAGATTGAAAATGCCAGCGGTCAGGTCGTGAAAAGCCACAGTCAAAAATCGAAACGAGTGCTCAGTAGCTCAGCCAATAAGAAGATGACCAATATGATGTTGGGAACCTTTACCAACGGAACGGGTGTCAACGCAGCACCGTATGGTTATACCATGGCTGGTAAAACAGGAACAACTGAAACGGACTTCAACCCGGATCTTTCCGGAGACCAGTGGGTCATCGGCTACACGCCAGATGTGGTTATTAGTCAGTGGCTAGGATTCCCTAAGACGGATGAAACCCACTATTTGACAGGGACCAGTGCAGAGACTGCCTCTGTGATCTTCCGAAATGTAGCCAATAGCGTCCTTCCTTATACAGAAGGAACTAGCTTTGACAATGAGGAAAATTCTTACCAGGAAAATGGCATTGCCCCTGTCGGTCAAGAAACAGAAACTGAGAGTCCAGAAGAGGACAAGGGTTTCTTTGATACAGTCAAAGAACGTGCTGCAGGTATTGTAGACGATGCCAAAAAAGCCATCGATGAAGCAGATATTCCTGGAAAAGCACAAAATGCCTGGGATACTTTCAAAGGTTGGTTTGGATTCTAAAAATAGACGTTTAAAAGATGGTAAGGTTCTTTCCATTCACAGTCTTCTTAGAAACTTTCCTTAGGTGAGTACGGACGTCAGCGAACTTCGAAGAAGTTCCATGACTAATTATTGAGCCTAAGGTCTCAATAATTCCGAGTGCTTGAAACGTAATGTTTCAAGCACTTTTCTCACGGCGGAAAGTTTCAAGATAGAGTTGAACAACTCCATAAAAAAGAAAACATATTTATTGAATACCCCCAGCCATTATAATGCTCAGACAGCTGTCGATAGGGTAACAAAAAAGCCTTCAGATGATAATCTGAAAGGCTTTTGTTTTTAGTTTCATTACAAGTCTTCATCGGAGACGCTGAAGGTATCTCCGTGTTCAAAGTCGCCGTATTGGTAGCCCCGTTTGAACCAGCGCATGCGTTGTTCAGATGTCCCGTGGGTGAAGCTATCAGGGACGGAATAACCATAGGCTTGTTCTTGAAGGGTATCATCTCCTACGGCGTGTGCAGCATTGAGCGCTTCTTCAATATCGCCTGTATCCATGAGCCCTTGCTCTTCAATATAGCGCGCCCACATACCCGCATAATAGTCAGCTTGAAGTTCCAAACGGACATTGAGGGCATTTTTTTCTGTCTCGCTTTTTCCTCGGATGGCTTGCTGGTAGCTTTGAAGAGTCCCCAGTTCGTTTTGAATGTGGTGACCGACTTCGTGAGCGATGACATAAGCCATGGCAAAATCTCCGCTAGCCTTATATTTGGTGGTCAACTCTTTGTAGAAGCTGATATCCAAATAGATCTTTTGGTCTGTCGGACAATAGAAGGGACCTGCAGATGCTTGACCTACACCACAGCCAGTACGAGTTTGGCCGGTATAAAAAACCAGGGTGGGCTTGTGATAGGTCCGCCCGTCTTTTTGGAAGGTTTGCCCCCAGAAATCCTCAGTGGTTCCAAGGACTTGACTGACGAATTTGCTATCTCCGTCACTCACCTGGGTATTACTTTGGCGCGTGACTTGTCCTGAGTTGTAGTTCTGTGTGGTCTGCCCCTGGTCAAAGAGCCCGCTTAATCCAGCGCCCCCGCTCAAAAAGATGAGAACGAGGATCAAGATCAGTTTGCTCTTAAAGCTTCCAGGCGAGAGGAGGATCTGTAAAATACCACCCCCTAAATTCCCACCAGACCGGCCAGATGAGTAGCTCTCGCCACTTTGCCCGCGACGGTCTTCAATGTTTTTACTTTCTTTCAGATGATCGCTTTTCATAATTTCTCCTTTATCCTCTATATTGTATCAAATCATAGAGAAAAGCCAAATAAAATGCGCTCCCTTAGAGTAGAAGAGCTTGTCAAATAGTGGAAAACTTGCTATAATAGTGTGAATGGAGGCGTTATGGCATTAAAAAAAGCAAGTCTAGCGTGTACGGTTTGTGGGTCACGCAACTACTCAATCAAGTTGAGTGCGACGCCAAAACCAAAACGTCTAGAAGTTAATAAGTTTTGTAAACATTGTAGTAAATATACAATTCATAAAGAAACCAGATAGGAGAATGTTGTGAAATTTTTTAAAGATATTTTTGTCTTGCTTAAAAACACGACTTGGCCAAATCGCAAGGAAAGATGGAAAAATTTTATCTCAGTGATAGAGTACACCGCTTTTTTTGTAGCTTTGATTTATTTGTTTGACCAAGTAGTGGCTAAAGGTATTTTAAAGCTAATCGATATGTTCTAAAAAAGAAACAAATCTGCGTCCCTCGAGGATGCTTTTTTCTTGGCTTGGTGAAGAAAAACAAGAGAAACTTCTTTGCTTTCTCTGGTTTTATGTTATAATGGAGCTAGGAAAACAAGAGCCAGAAGGCTTTTTTTAGTATCGTGATGAAACGATCACCTTTTGGTATATAAGAAAGGAAATAAAAATGGATAGTTTTGACAAAGGCTGGTTTGTCCTACAGACCTACTCAGGATATGAAAACAAAGTGAAGGAAAACCTTCTTCAACGCGCACAAACATATAACATGTTGGAAAACATCTTGCGTGTGGAAATCCCTACTCAAACTGTGCAAATCGAGAAGAACGGGAAGACAAAAGAAATTGAAGAAAATCGCTTCCCAGGTTATGTCTTGGTCGAAATGGTCATGACCGATGAAGCTTGGTTTGTCGTTCGGAACACACCAAACGTTACTGGATTTGTTGGATCGCACGGGAACCGTTCAAAACCAACTCCACTTTTGGAAGACGAAATCCGTAACATCTTGATTTCGATGGGACAAACAGTTCAAGATTTCAATATTGATGTGAAGGTGGGAGATACTGTACGCATTATCGATGGGGCTTTTGCAGATTACACTGGTAAGATCACAGAAATCGATAACAACAAGGTGAAAATGATCATCACCATGTTTGGAAATGACACTGTGGCAGAAGTCAACCTCAATCAAATCGCAGAATTGTAATAGAGGAAAAAAGGGGCCTTCCCCTTGATAGAAAGAAATCCTCCAAGACGCTGGTCTTGGAGGATTTGTGTTTGTTGAAAAGAGGTTTTTATGCAGGTTCAGAGACTTGGAAGACTGTTTCTTTGTCAAAACCGACAGAGTAGTCTTTCCCGTCTTCACCTTTCCAAGTAAAGATAGTCGCGTAGCCAAAGACGAAAACAGTTTCTGGACGGCCGTGTTTTTCAATAACTTCTTTAGCCGTCATTCCAGGTTGAATATCCTTGAGATTCGTAACCTTTTTAGAGTTAGGCAAGGTGGCAATTTTGTTAGTGGCTTGACCTTTTTCATTAAAATCAATCAAGATAGCAGAGCCATCTCCATGCCAGTAACCATCATTACCAGAAGAGGAATCAGTAGGACCTAACTTGCTGATCGCTTCAGCTTTTGTAGTAGGCGCAAGGGCTTCATTACCAACGAGGATTTCAACTTTAATTTCTTTGAAGGCAGCCCATTTTGGCATTTCAGGGATATCCCCGATAGCTTCCAGTGACTCTCCTTGGTCCATCAAGCTCATTGTATAGTTAGGATCCTCGCGCGTGTTAGAGTCTGAAGAGCTATAAGAATCATCCTTATTGAAGCCTGATGAAAAATCCTTTTTGCTGGTTGACTTTTTAGAATATGAACTTCTAGAGCTCTTAGAGCTTTTAGAGGTTTTTTTAGAACTGCTCACAAGCGGTTTTCTTTGGTCAGTCTCTGGAGCAGCAGGTTGGCAAGCAGTCAGCATGGCCAAAGAGAGGATGCTGAGAGCATATAGGGTAACTTTTTTCATAATCATCTTTTCCTTTCATGAGTGGAGAATAGAATCACTCGCAAAGGAGCGATGGTGCAGTCCAATCAAGTGATGGTATTAAAAAAAGCCCATTGCTGGGCTCATTGATAGTTGTTTGTGAAGGCGGTAGACGGATTTGAACCGACGATCAAGCTTTTGCAGAGCCGTGCCTTACCACTTGGCTATACCGCCACAACATATTCTATTTTATCTTAAAAATCAGATAAGGTCAAGAAAAAATTTCGGACAAAAGGCTTATGAAAGGGAAAGAATGAGAATCGTGCAGAAAAAAAGAGAAGAAGGAGGGAGAGCCCTGAAGAAAAGCAGGAAAGTCTAGGAATTTCTATCAAATGACTTGCAAAAAGCTTCTAAATCTGCTATACTAATAAAGTTGCGTAAAGCAATAAATACTCATCCCGGAACCATTGTGGCACCGTTGCCCTTGTGGTCGTGTTGCAAGCTGACGTCTGGGAGAGGAGAAAAAAACAAAAAGGAGAATTTACTCATGGCAGTAATTTCAATGAAACAACTTCTTGAGGCTGGTGTACACTTTGGTCACCAAACTCGTCGCTGGAACCCTAAGATGGCTAAGTACATCTTCACTGAGCGTAACGGAATCCACGTTATCGACTTGCAACAAACTGTAAAATACGCTGACCAAGCATATGACTTTATGCGTGATGCTGCTGCAAACGACGCAGTTGTATTGTTTGTTGGTACTAAGAAACAAGCTGCTGAAGCTGTTGCTGAAGAAGCTGTTCGTTCAGGTCAATACTACATCAACCACCGTTGGTTGGGTGGAACCCTTACTAACTGGGGAACAATCCAAAAACGTATCGCTCGTTTGAAAGAAATCAAACGCATGGAAGAAGAAGGAATCTTCGACGTTCTTCCTAAGAAAGAAGTTGCACTTCTTAACAAACAACGCGCTCGTCTTGAAAAATTCTTGGGTGGTATCGAAGATATGCCTCGTATCCCAGATGTAATGTACGTTGTTGACCCACACAAAGAGCAAATCGCTGTTAAAGAAGCTAAGAAATTGGGTATCCCAGTTGTAGCGATGGTCGACACAAACACTGACCCAGACGATATCGATGTAATCATCCCAGCTAACGATGATGCTATCCGCGCTGTTAAATTGATCACTGCGAAAATGGCTGATGCTGTTATCGAAGGACGTCAAGGTGAAGATGCAGTTGCATCAGTTGAAGCTGAATTGGCAGCAACTGAAACTCAAGCAGATTCAATCGAAGAAATCGTTGAAGTTGTAGAAGGCGACAACGCTTAATTCATAATCGTAATTACCTAGGAGGGCGGGGCTTAGCCCGGCTCTCCTATTTTTAAAAAAATATAGGAGAATCAAAATGGCAGAAATTACAGCTAAACTTGTTAAAGAGTTGCGTGAAAAATCTGGTGCAGGTGTCATGGACGCTAAGAAAGCCTTGGTTGAGGTTGAAGGTGACATCGAAAAAGCAATCGAATTGCTTCGCGAAAAAGGTATGGCTAAGGCAGCTAAGAAAGCTGACCGTGTTGCCGCTGAAGGTTTGACTGGTGTTTATGTGAACGGTAACGTTGCAGCAGTAGTTGAAGTAAATGCTGAAACTGACTTCGTTGCGAAAAACGCTCAATTCGTTGAATTGGTAAACGCAACAGCGAAAGTCATCGCTGAAGGTAAACCAGCTAACAACGAAGAAGCTCTTGCTTTGACAATGCCTTCAGGTGAAACTCTTGAAGCAGCATACGTATCTGCAACTGCTACAATCGGAGAAAAAATCTCATTCCGTCGTTTTGCTTTGCTTGAAAAAACAGATGCACAACACTTCGGTGCTTACCAACACAACGGTGGACGTATCGGTGTTATCTCTGTTGTCGAAGGTGGAGACGAAGCACTTGCTAAACAAGTCTCAATGCACATCGCTGCAATGAAACCAACTGTTCTTTCATACAAAGAATTGGATGAGCAATTCGTGAAAGACGAATTGGCACAATTGAACCACGTCATTGACCAAGACAACGAAAGCCGTGCAATGGTTGGTAAACCAGCTCTTCCACACTTGAAGTATGGTTCTAAAGCTCAATTGACTGACGAAGTGGTTGCTCAAGCTGAAGAAGATATCAAAGCAGAATTGGCAGCAGAAGGTAAACCAGAAAAAATCTGGGATAAAATCATTCCAGGTAAAATGGATCGCTTCTTCTTGGACAACACAAAAGTTGACCAAGCCTACACTCTTCTTGCACAAGTTTACATCATGGATGACAGCAAGACAGTGGAAGCTTACCTTGAATCAGTAAATGCTTCAGTTGTTGAATTCGTTCGCTTTGAAGTTGGTGAAGGTATTGAGAAAGCTTCAAATGACTTTGAAGCAGAAGTTGCAGCTACAATGGCAGCAGCTCTTAACAACTAAGAATAAAAAATAAGAGGTTTCGATGGAAACCTCTTTTTTGCAAGATAAAGTCATCTAGCTATTTTTTATAAAAAATAGTTTGTCTATATTCTAAAAGGACTGAAACAGCTGTTTCAGTCCTTTTTGTGATTAATGCGCAAAGGTATCTAGTCCAAAGAGGAGCGAGAGAGAGCCCATGATGAGACCTGCTAGGACAACTCCCAGCATAACAGCAAGGACGCTCCGTTTGAAGTCCCAGTCTAGAATAGAGGCGGCGAGGGTTCCAGTCCAGGCTCCAGTTCCTGGTAAGGGAATACCGACGAATAGGAGTAGGGCCCAAAAGATTCCCTTATCCCCTGCAGCTTCTTCTAATTTTTGTCCTCCACGATGGCCTTTGTTGAGACACCAAGTGAAAAAGTTCCCGATAACAGGCTTATCTTTCCCCCATTCCAGGATATGGCGAGCGAAAAAGAAGATAATAGGGACAGGAAGCATGTTGCCAATGACCCCAATCAGGAGAGCTTGCCAAAGAGGAATTCCACTAGATATGGCGTAGGGAACGGCTCCACGAAGTTCTACCAGAGGAATCATGGAGATCAAAAAAGTAATAATGTAGTTCATGTGTTATCCTTTCAATTCATCCTTTCCATTCTACCTTATCTTATATAAATTCACAACTATTCAAGTTGAAAATCTAGTATTTCAGAATTAAAAAACGAAGAATATTATCTATTCTCTACAAATTATAGTTCTTTTTGATCAAACTAAAGACTGTCCATTACATCCCTTGTTTAACCTTTATTATTTGGTATAGTTATAATGTGAGATTCGGTACAATTTTCAAAAGCATTGAAAGCGCTTACTATATTAATTGTTTAAATGGAGGTTAAATATGGGAAAGTCTTTTTTTGAAAAGCGCAGTGTATTTAGTATTCGCAAGCTCGCGGTTGGAGCTTGTTCTGTATTAATCGGTGTATCTTTTTTGGGAGCTCCATCTGTCTTAGCTGAAGAAGAAGGAAGAGCTGTAACAGAAGAGGAGATGACAGCCACAAGGGAGGCGTCAGAGGTGACGAATGGAGAAGTTGGGACAAGTGATAAAGCTTCAACAACCGTAGAGGCACCTGCTGTGATTACTCCTGAAAGAAATGAGAGCGAAATCGAAAAGCCACAGGTGGAACCTCAAACAAGTGAACGTTCTGCTGGGGCTATTGAAGAGGCTGCGAAGGATCAAAAACAAGTAGCGGAGGACATGGTGCAAGATCGCGAACGAGATTTTAACAAGGACTGGTATTTCAAGTTAAATGCAGCTCCTGGTGCAGAAGGTCGCCAGGTGGATGTCAAAAACTGGAAAAAATTAGATTTGCCACATGATTGGTCAATCTTCTTTGACTTCGATCACAATTCTCCGGCTCAAAATGAAGGGGGACAATTAAACGGTGGGGATGCTTGGTATCGCAAGACCTTCCGTTTGGATGATAAAGATCTAGATAAGAAAGTTCGCTTGGAATTTGGTGGAGTTTACATGGATTCCAAAGTCTATGTAAACGGACAATTCGTGGGTCATTATCCAAATGGCTACAATGCCTTTTCTTATGATATTACCCCTTATTTGAATTCGGATGGAAGTGAAAACACCATCGCGGTTCATGTGGTCAACCAACAGCCAAGTAGTCGTTGGTATTCTGGAAGTGGGATTTATCGTGATGTCAAACTCAGTGTGACGGATAAGGTCCATGTAGCTAAGTATGGGACCACCATCACTAGTCCAAAATTAGAAGAACAACAGAATGGGGCAGTTGATACTCTTGTGAAGAGTCGTATTGTCAACCAAGATGATCAAGCCCACAGTGTGTATGCGGAATACGAAATCGTCGATCAAAATGGTCAAGTGGTCAGTGAAAAGGTGCGCAGTGAAGTGCAATCCGTTTTGGCTGGTCAAGAGATCAACCTGTCTCATACCCTTCATGTTGAAAAACCAACCCTCTGGGATGTCAAAACCAATAACCCAGCCCTTTATACTCTGTATACACGGGTCTATCGGGATTCGCAATTGGTCGATGTGCAAAAGGAACGCTTTGGTTATCGCTATCTCAACTGGACACCGGAAGGTGGCTTCTTCCTTAACGGAGTGGCTACGAAATTCCACGGTGTTTCCCTTCACCATGACCATGGGGCCCTCGGAGCTGAGGAAAATTACAAGGCTGAATACCGCCGTCTCAAACAGATGAAGGACATGGGGGTCAATGCCATCCGGACGACCCACAACCCAGCGAGTGAACAAACCCTGCAAATTGCGGCTGAGTTGGGCTTGATGGTCCAAGAAGAAGCCTTTGATACCTGGTATGGTGGCAAGAAACAATACGATTACGGTCGATTCTTTGAAAAGGATGCAACGCATCCAGAAGCTCGAAAAGGGGATAAGTGGTCTGACTATGACCTTCGGACCATGGTAGAGCGAGGCAAGAACAATCCTTCTATTGTGATGTGGTCAATCGGTAACGAAGTCGGTGAAGCAGATGGATCTGATAAGTCTGTCGCAACCGTTCGTCGTCTGGTCAAGACCATCAAGGAAGTGGATGCAACTCGCTATGTCACCATGGGAGCTGATAAATTCCGCTTTGGTGATGGATCAGGAGGACATGAAAAGGTAGCGGCAGAGCTCGATGCGGTTGGATTTAACTACTCAGAGGCCAACTATGAAAGCCTACGCGCTAAACATCCAAACTGGCTCATTTATGGTTCTGAAACCTCTTCTGCAACGCGGACGCGGGGCTCTTACTACCATCCTGAAAGAGAGTGGGTCGGAAGCAACCAAGAAGACCGCCATTATGAACAATCAGACTATGGCAATGACCGGGTTGGTTGGGGTCGGACAGCGACAGCCTCTTGGACCTTTGACCGCGATTATGCCGGCTATGCAGGACAATTTATCTGGACAGGTACGGACTATATCGGCGAGCCAACACCATGGCACAACCAAAATGACACACCTGTGAAAAGTTCTTATTTCGGTATTGTCGATACTGCCGGCCTTCCAAAGAATGATTTTTACCTTTACCAAAGTCAATGGGTATCGGCTGAGAAACATCCAATGGTTCATCTCTTACCACATTGGAACTGGGACAATCCAGAATTAGCCAATCGTGTCATGGATGAAGAAGGTCGGATTCCTGTTCGGACCTTCTCCAATGCCCACAGTGTGGAATTGATTGTCAATGGGGAATCACAAGGAGTCAAGACCTTTACCAAGAAGACCACAGCAGATGGCCGGACCTACCAAGAAGGGGCAAATCCGGATGAACTCTATCTAGAATGGTTGGTTCCTTATGTGCCAGGTAAGGTGGAAGCTATTGCCCGCAACGAAGCAGGAGAAGTGATTGCCCGCGATCAGATCGAAACAGCTGGGAAGCCAGCCGGTGTTCGTCTATTGAAAGAAGAACACGCCATTGCGGCAGACGGCAAGGATCTGACCTATATTACCTATGAAATCGTCGATGAAGCAGGCCGTGTGGTCCCAACTGCCAATAACTTGGTGCATTTCCATCTGCATGGACAGGGCCAAATTGTCGGTGTCGACAACGGGGAACAAGCTAGCCGTGAACGCTACAAGGCGCAGGAAGATGGCTCATGGCAACGTCGGGCCTTTAACGGCAAAGGAGTGGTCATTGTCAAATCAACTGAGCAGGCGGGTGCCTTTACTCTGTATGCAGACTCAGACCGCTTGCAGTCAGACCAAGTAAGCCTCTTTACAGGTAAGAAGGACCAGGAAGAACGCTCTGTCTTGGGGGTCGAACCGGTTCGAACTCAAGTGTACTTGGGACAAAATCCTGAACTTCCAAGTCACGTATCTGTTGTTTATAGTGATGGCAAGGCCCAAGAAGAAGCCGTCGAATGGGATGCAGCAGACTACAGTCGTGCTGGCCAAGTCCGGGTGACAGGTCATGTTCAAGGACGGACGGTCGAAGCTCTGGTCGATGTGATCGGTGTGGAGCAAGTCCTTCCGGTTATCAAACAAATCCCACAGGGAGCAAATCTAGCGACAGTGGATAAGACTGTGCAATTGGTCTTCACAGATGGCCGGACAGTTAGCTATGAAGTTGATCAATGGACCTTGGAAGCTGGTCAAGAAGATCAGTTGTCCACACCAGGTGCTCGCTTGAAGGCGACAGGTCTCCTAGGCAATGGGGAAACCGTCCAAGCGACGCTAGTGGTTGCAGGAGGAGATGTAGCCAAGGCTAAGAAACCAACGGTTCAGCTAGATGGAGTAGCTCTTCCAAAATTTGGTAGTGGCAACCATACCATTTTCCGTTCCCTCGCTTATGGGCAAGAGCCAGGTCAAGTCACAGCAAGTGCAGAAAATGCTCAAGTGACGGTCCTCCAAGCTAGCCGTGAAAATGGTTTGAAGGCTCAAATCTATGTTACCGCTAAGGATACGGGAGCTGTACAGACCTATGCTATCCAATTCCAAGAAGAAAGTCCACAGATCCAGCGCCTAGAATTGCGTCTGCCAGAAGGACAGGAACTCAAGGAAGACCAAACGGTACCACTTGAAGTCATTGCCCATTACCAAGATGGTAGCCAGGCAAGTCTCAAAGCAGATCAAATCGATGTGAAGACAAGAGCTGGTAGCCAAGGAAAAGCGGTCGCAAGCAAGAAAGGTTTGGAACTACGGGAAGCAGGATTGGTTCATTTACAAGCTAGCTTCCAAGGACAAACAGGGGAATTAACCTTTACCATCACGCCAAATCCTGAAGAAAAGACAGTTGTCAAGGTGCGTCCTGTACGAATCAGTACCGATCGAAACGTGTTGCCAGCTCTTCCAGAAACCGTCTTGGTTGAGTATGACAAGGGATTCCCTAAAGAAAAACGCGTGACCTGGGATGCTGTGACCGCAGATCAAGTCAAGGATTACCATAGCTTTACAGTCACCGGTCATGTAGAGGGTGTGGAAAAAGAAGCCCAAGCTCAAGTCACGGTTGAAGGCATTATCGCTGTAGAAGAAGTCAGCACCACCACTCCAGTCGGAGAAAAACCAGCACTTCCAGAAAGCGTGCGGACTTATCATTCCAATGGCAAGACCTATGCTGCTAAGGTAGCCTGGGATGCGGTCGATCCGCAACTCTTGGCCAAAGAAGGAGAAGTTGTCCTCTCTGGTCGTGTAGAAGGAACGGATCTTCCAACCCGTCTTCATATTCGTGTTTCCGCAAATACAGTCAAGGGGGCCAACGTAGCAGAGCAATGGACAGGATCTGTCTTGCCACTCGCTTTTGCAAGTGACTCTAACGATGCGGATCCAGTTGCTAAGGTCAATGATAAGGTCATCTCCTTTACCGATGCTCCAGCTAACCGTTGGACCAACTGGGGCCGTGACAATGCGGAAGATTCGGTTGGAATCTTGTTTGGGGACTCTGGTATCTTGACCAAGCGTGCAGTGGACAACCTCCATGTTGGTTTCCATGAAGACCACGGCGTTGGGGTTCCAAGTGAATACGTGATTGAGTACTATACAGGGGAGCAAATCCCAACAGTTCCAAGCAATCCAAATCGTGTCAAAGACGAAACAGACCATCCATTTAACAATCCAGCTAACTGGAAAGAAGTCAGCAACCTAACCGTTGAAGAACCGGTAGCAGCTGGCAAGATGAATCATTTCAGTTTTGATAAAGTCGACACCTATGCCGTTCGGATCCGCATGAAGACACCAGAAGGCAAACGTGGAAGCTCTATTTCAGAGATTCAGATCTTTGCCAATAAGGTGGCGGCAGAAGAAAAGAGCCAGGTGACCATTCGTGTCAACGGTGAGGTTTTACCAGGAGTTAACCCAAGTGTGACCGATTACTATATCGATGCGCGTGATCGGGCTTATCCACAAGTGGAAGCGACAGCCAGCCATCACGGTCTTGCAACGGTTGTGCCAAGCGTCCATGAAGGTGAGCCAATCCGTGTCATCCATAAAGCAGAAGATGGTACTATCTTACAAGAATACCGCCTCCATCTCACAAGTGATGCGGAAAAACTGAAACAAGCTGCTCCAGTAGCAGTAGAAGCAGGCAGCCGTTTTGTGAAAGTCGGTCAAGATCTAGCTCTACCATCTACAGTAGGTGTCTACTTCAAAGGGGATACAGGCTATGAACGCAAGGAACTGACGGTGGACTGGCAGGCTGTACCAGCTGATGCACTTTCTCATGAAGGCAGCTTCACGTTAGAAGGAAAGGTCCTCGGTTATGATCTGACAGCTCAGCTGACAGTCCGGGTGTCAGAAAAGACAGGAGAAAACCTCTCTGTGAACCGTGACTACAATGCAGAAGATACCAGGGCATTTGCTAGTGAAACCAATGATCTCGATCCAAATCAAATCGATTATATCGATTACATCAATGATGGTGGCTACAACGAGTACTATCGCTGGACCAACTGGAAGAGAGAGCCGGATCAAACAGAAGCCTTTGCTGGTCTCATCTTCAAGAAAAATGGTCAAGTAACCGAGCGCTTAGTCAATAAAGTAGCAGTCGACTTCTTTGCAGACCAGGAAACAGGTCTGCCAACGAAAACGGTTCTTGAACGCTATATTGGTCCAGACTTTGATGTCCCAGATGATTACGGCAATTTGAAAAATCTTCCAGAACATCCATTTAACCAGTCCTCTAACTGGGAAGAAATTCCTTACAGCTTGGATTATGCCTTTGAACCTGGTTATATCTCTAATCTCAGCTTCAACGAAACCAGAACGAAAGCCATCCGTTTAAGAATGGTCCGTGATGAAAGTCTTAAAGGAATCGGAATCATTGAATTGAGCGCCTATGCTCCAACAGAAGAGGCCCAGACAACAACAGACGTCACCATCCAAGTGAATGGCAAAGACCTAGAAGGTTTTAAACCAGATGTGACAGATTATCATCTAGAGTATGAGGGAGAACGTCCAATCGTTTCGGCACAAGGCAAGAATGGAACAGCCGTTACGGTCATCGATGCTAAAAGTGCCAATACTCCGGTTCTTGTCAAGGTTGTCTCAGAAGATGGCAAGCTCGAAAAAGTATATCAACTTTCTCTATCCGCAAAAGCACCTATAGGCTCAGCCATTCCTGAAGAAGGGGTTAAGAATCTGGTTCATACCAAACCAGAGTTGGTGATTGAGCCAGAAGAGATGGACTTTGAACGCCTAGAACGTCCAAATGCGGATCTTCCAAAAGGTGAGAAACGTGTGGTTCAAGAAGGACAAAAAGGCCGCAAATTACGCTTGGTGGAAGTCTCTCAAGAAAATGCTGTGGAAAGTCGGAAGGAACTGGATGCCTTTGTAGAACTAGAGCCAGTAGCAGAAATTACAGAGGTGGGCACGAAAGAAGCTCTTCCAGACACTCCACAACCAGAGCCACAGCCAGAACCGCTACCGAACCCAGAACGTCCTCATGGCTCAGAAGGACCAGTAGCTGCCACAACTCCTCAAGCATCTCTTGAGGTCAAAGCAGTGCGTCAGGAAGGGACAGATGCAGCAGGGAAGGAAGTCGAGAAAGAAACTCAAGCGCCAGCAGTTTCAGCTGCTCCAGTTTCCGAAGGTAGATTACCAAATACAGGAACGGAAGAAAGCGTCGCAAGCCTTGTGGCAGGTCTCTTAGCAGCAGGTTTTGCCGGTGCTGTGCTGGATGATCAGAAAAAAAGAGCCGATAAGGCCAAGTAAAAAGCTGGATAAGCCAGCAACTATACGGTGAAAAGTTCACAGGTAACAGAAAGAGGATGGGGAAAGTCTCCACCCTCTTTACCTGATGACATAAAGGAATGGAATATGGGAAAAAGATTAGTTGATAAGAGAAATCGATTTGGCATTCGTAAACTCTCAGTAGGCGTCTGCTCGGTAGTCGTAGTGACTTGTTTTTTAGGAGTGACTACCAGTTACGCAGAGGAGCAAGCTGAGAATAGTGAACCGCGTGAAGAACGGGTTGAAACGAGCAATGCAGGGGATCAAGGAAAGGAGGAGAAAACTGTGAACGAGCACCAAGAAGAATCTGAACAGTCCTCATCAGCTATTAGTGAGAAAGAAAATCGTGCAGTTAGCCAAGGGACAGAAGCAAGCCAACCAGCCACTTCTCTAGATGAGGAGCCTGAGATTGCTAATTATGGACCACTTCCAAGCAAGGCTCAGATGCAATACCACCGCGAAGAACTAGCAGCTTTCATCCACTTTGGGATGAATACTTACTACGATCGTGAGTGGGGAGATGGGCAAGAAGACCCTTATTATTTCTATCCAGAGAATCTGGATACCGATCAGTGGATCAAAACCCTGAAAGACGCGGGCTTCAAACGAACCATCATGGTCGTCAAGCACCACGATGGCTTCCTCTTGTACCCATCCAAATACACCGACCATACCATTGCTAAAAGCGGTTGGAAGGAAGGGAAAGGCGATATCCTAGCCGAGGTTTCTGCTTCTGCCAGCAAGTATGACATGGATATGGGGGTCTACCTCTCGCCTTGGGATGCTCACAGCCCACTCTACCATGTGGATACAGAGGACCAATACAACGAATACTATCTCAACCAGCTCAAAGAAATCCTTGAAGATCCAAAATATGGAAACAAGGGCAAGTTCGTAGAAGTCTGGATGGATGGAGCGCGTGGCGATGGGGCTCAAAAAGTCACCTATACCTTCGACAAGTGGTTTGATGCTATTCGTAAGGCCCAAGGGGATATTGCCATCTTCTCAGCTGAGCCGACCAATGTTCGTTGGATTGGAAATGAAAAGGGAATTGCTGGAGATCCAGTTTGGCATAAGGTCAATCCAGATAAGATCCGCAACAATCCATCCAATAGCTATCTCAATCACGGGGATCCGGAAGGGAAGCAATACTCAGTGGGAGAAGCGGATGTTTCTATTCGCTCCGGCTGGTTCTACCATGACAAGCAAGAGCCTAAGTCCTTGCGCGAATTGATGGACATTTACTTCAAATCGGTCGGCCGTGGAACCCCGCTTTTGCTCAATATTCCACCCAATCAAGATGGGAAATTTGCGGATGCCGATGTAGCCCGCTTGAAAGAATTCCGCCAGACTTTGGACCAACTCTACAGTGTGGACTATGCGGCAGGAGCTTTGGTCGAAGCTGACTCGACACGGCGCAATGCTCATTATTCAGCCAGCCATTTGACAGATGGGGATGAAAAGACCAGTTGGGCACCTGCAGATGATGCCAAGACCGGCTCTTTTGTCCTCGATCTTGGAAAAGAGCAACACTTTGATGTGGTCGAGCTCAAGGAAACCATCGAGAAAGGCCAACGGATTTCTGGCTTCACCATCGATGTGGCTGTGAATGGCCAATGGCTTCCTTTTGGAGCTGGTTCAACCGTAGGATACCGCCGTTTGATCAAGGGACAACCAGTTGATAGTCGCTATATCCGGGTGTCCATCACCGATGCCCAAGCCACTCCAATCTTGAACGGAGTATCTGTCTATAAGACGCCAGCCAGCATTGAAGAAACCGATGGCTATCCGCTTGGTTTGACTTATCATTCTGACCGGACAGCTGAGCGGGCCAATGGCCAATGGAATGAAGAGGGAGAAGGCGTCCGAGGCACTTCTATGTGGACCAAGGAAAAAGGAGCTTCGGTGACCTATCAGTTTGAAGGCACCAAGGCCTATGTCGTCGCAACCGTGGATCCTGGTCATGGGGAAATGGATGTCTATGTCGATGGCCAAAAGCTAGCGACGGTCAATACCCAAAGCCCAAACCGCAAACGCAGCCAAAAGGTCTATGAAACACCGGACTTGGCAGCAGGATCCCACACCTTGACCTTGGTCAATAGCAAGGGAGATGCGATCGCAACGGAAGGGATTTATGCCCTCAATAACCAAGAAAAGGGTCTCTTTGAATTTGCTCAGCCAACCCTAGCTGTTAAGAAAGGCGACCCAGCGCAAGTCGTCGTCAAGAGAAAAGGTGGCTCTAAAGGAAGTGCCAGTCTTAAATTGATCACAGAACCAGGAACAGGGGTTCATGGCAAGGTCTACAAAGATACTAACGTCACCCTTGAGTTCGCAGATGGAGAGACAGAAAAAACAGTCCAAGTTCCAACCCTTGATTTTGCAGGAAAAGCGACCGATGTCTATGACTTTAAGGTCAAATTGTTGCATCCGGATCAAGGAAGTCTGGTTGGTTTTATTCCAGAACTGACAGTCCAAGTGATGAACGAGGACCAGTTGCCAGAAAATCGCAAGGAAGTGGATGACCAAGATCCAAAACTGCATTACAGTGAGGGTTGGCACCACGAGACAGACAATCCAAACTTCTCAAATGGCACAGAATCTTGGTCCAGTTTTAACCAAGTGACCGATGAGGAAGGCAAGAAACACATTGACATGACCATTACCTTTAAGGGCACCGGTGTGGAGGTTCGAGGAGTGGTCGACCCAAGTCATGGTCTCTACAGCGTCACTCTGGATGGAAAAGAAATAGCCTTTGAAGAAGGTCGGGGCCATGATTATGAGATCGAAGGCGATCATTATTTCAGTGGCTACGGAGATCAACGCAAGCTCGACCAGAGTTTGGTCAATCTACAAGGTCTAGCAAAAGGCTACCACCAGCTACGCCTGCATCTGGATCCAGCCCTCAATGATCCTCAGTCGTCCAGAGCTATCCAGGTGGACCGATTTGTCCTCTCAGGGAAAGATAGTCAGCTGCTCAGTCAAGAAGAGTTGCAACAGATCATCAGAGAAGGAGTAGAAAAGATCAAGGCTACTTCTCTCGATCGTTTGAAAGCAGACCTCAAACCGACGGTTCAAGGACAATTGACGGACTTGACTCAGTTGTTGGATCAAGAGCAACCAGATTTGGTTGCTGCTGCTAATCAAGTCGAAGCCCTTGAAACTATCTTAGAAGATGCTCACAATTATGAACCCCTGACGCAGACACGCCCAGATCAAGGTGTTCGGGATTTGATTCTTGAAAAGCCAGAACTTCTCATCGAAGCTGAGGAGATTCCATTTGAGAGTCAAACGCGTGAGAACAAGGACTTGGCCAAGGGCGAAAGCCGAATCCTTCAAGCAGGGAAGGTCGGACGCCGGTTGAAATTGATCGAGGTTCGACAAGAAGGAGGCAAAGAAATTCGGACAGAAGTCGATGCCTTTGTCGAAGTGGAAGCCCAGGACCAGATTACGGAAGTCGGGACGAAGGAAGTGGAAGAAGATCCTGTTATTCCCGAAGTGCCGCTACCAACAAAACCAAGTGAAGACTCACAAGAAACGAAACCGCTCCTTCCTCCAGAAGACAAAAAAGAAAGTGGAATTGCTCCAATTCTGAAACCGACGGCTTCGAAAGAGACTCCTCCTTCTCCTGTGGTAGAAGCAGTAACTCCGGACCCTGTGCAGTCCCAAGAAAAACTGCCACAGACAGGATCAGAGAAGGCAAGTTTCTTAGCTTGGATCGGACTACTCGGCTTAGGCTTCCTAGGCGGAAGAGTGAAATACGCTCGTCGGAAATCCTAAAGTCCCTTCTACAAGAGGTTAGCAATAGCTACCCTCTTTTTTGGCCTCCTTCTGGCTACCAACAAGGGGTCTTCAGATTCTATCACGACGTAGTCTTTGCTTTATTTACAGGCGTAAAAATTGTATAATAGTCAGATAAGGTCAATAATGACATCATGGATGGTGAGACCATTTTTGATCCTCTGAAAAGCAGAGAGCTTATCTAGAATGAAAAGGTTAGAAAGGAGCATCATGGCAAGTAAAAATACATCAGATAGCATTGAGGCCTATATCAAGTCGCTACTGGCTCAAGCAGGCATCGCAGAGCTCAAGAGAAGCGAATTAGCGGATGTCTTCCAAGTTGTTCCTAGTCAAATCAATTATGTGATCAAGACCCGCTTCACCGAAAGTCGAGGCTATATCGTAGAGAGCAAGCGTGGAGGTGGCGGTTATATCCGGATTGGCAAGGTCCAATTTTCAGACCAACACCAGATGCTAAAAGAGCTTGGCGCAAGCATCGGAGAACAAATCAGTCAGACTGTTTTTGGCGATATCCTTCAAATGCTATTTGAAGAAAAACTCCTTACAAAGAGAGAGGCAGAGCTTTTGTCAGTGATGACGACAGACGAGGTTCTGGGCAGTGAAGCCCATCGCTTACGAGCCAATATCCTACGAAAAATTATCCAACAAGTCGATAGAAAGGGAATGTAATCTCCTTATGAACTATTCAAAAGCCCTATTAGAAACGATTGAAGCCGCTCAAATCTTAGCGGGTCATTTTGAGTCTCAAACGCTAGATACCTGGCATATCCTAGTAGCCCTAGCCAATAATCCTTATAGTGTAGCTGGTTCCGTCTTAAGTGACTATCCTATGCAGATTGATGATTTTCAAGATGCGGCGGAGCACATTACGGGTCAAGTCTACCAACGGGATGGCCGCTATGAGGTATTTCCTTTTTCTTTCCGTGTCGAAGAAATCATGAAACGTTCCCAAGAGATTGCCCAGGCAGTCCATGCCAAAAGTCTTGGAACAGAGCATGTCCTATTGGCACTTCTATTAGAACGGGGAACCTTGGCTTCTCAAGTATTGGAGTATGTCGGCTTCCGCTATGATGATCAGGAAGAGGGCATTAAAATCGTCGAGCTTCGCAAGAGCTTGGAACAACGAGCAGGTTGGGACAAGGAAGCTGTGAAAGCTATCCGTTCGCTCTATCGGGCCCAGCAACCCAATCGTCAAACCATGGGAAATATGATGGGCATGCCAGCCTCTACCAGCGGTGGTTTGGAAGACTACACCCGAGATCTGACAGAAATGGCTCGCAATGGCAGTTTGGAACCGGTGATTGGCCGGGGTCAAGAAATCTCGCGGATGATTCAGATTTTGAGCCGCAAAACGAAAAATAACCCAGTCCTTGTCGGGGATGCCGGTGTCGGAAAGACCGCTCTAGCCTTGGGCTTGGCTCAACGGATTGCCAGCGGAGATGTCCCGACGGAGCTGGCTAAGATGCGGGTCTTAGAGTTGGACTTGATGAATGTTGTCGCAGGGACGCGGTTCCGTGGAGATTTTGAAGAGCGGATGAACAACATCATCAATGATATCGAAGAAGATGGCCATGTCATCCTCTTCATTGATGAGCTCCATACCATTATGGGCTCTGGCTCTGGGATTGACTCCACCTTGGATGCGGCCAATATCTTGAAGCCAGCCTTGGCTCGCGGGACCCTACGGACCGTAGGAGCCACTACGCAAGAAGAATACCAAAAACACATTGAAAAAGACGCCGCTCTGTCACGCCGCTTTGCTAAAGTCTTGATTGAGCAACCCTCTGTTGCAGATAGCATTGCGATTTTGCAAGGGCTCAAGAAGACCTATGAACGTCACCACCGTGTCCATATTACGGATGCGGCTATTGAGACAGCTGTTGTCTATGCCAATCGTTATTTGACCAGCCGCCTCTTGCCTGACTCCGCCATTGACCTCTTGGATGAGGCGGCAGCGACCGTGCAAAACAAGGGGCCTCAAGCCGGTCTTCAGTCCGACTTGACAGCTGCCGATCAAGCCTTGCTCAAGGGGCAGTGGAAAAAAGTTGCTCAGTTGCTAAAAGAAGATGCTAGTCCAAAAGGCTACCAGCTAGAAGTTAAGGAAGAGGATATCCTGAAGACGCTTAGTCAATTGTCAGGCATTCCTGTGGAGAAACTAACCCAAACAGCAGCTAAGAAATACCTTGAATTGGAAGCAGAACTTCATAAGCGCGTGATCGGTCAGGATCAGGCTGTCTCAAGTATCAGCCGAGCGATTCGTCGCAATCAGTCGGGAATTCGTTCTCACAAACGGCCAATTGGCTCCTTCCTCTTCCTCGGTCCCACTGGGGTCGGGAAGACTGAGCTGGCGAAGGCGCTGGCTGAAGTCCTCTTTGATGACGAGTCCGCTTTGATCCGCTTTGATATGAGTGAATACATGGAGAAATTTGCGGCCAGTCGTCTCAACGGTGCCCCTCCAGGTTATGTTGGTTATGAAGAAGGGGGCGAGTTGACGGAAAAAGTCCGCAACAAATCTTATTCAGTCCTCTTGTTTGATGAGGTGGAAAAAGCCCATCCAGATATCTTTAACGTTCTCTTGCAAGTCTTGGATGACGGTGTCTTGACCGACAGCAAGGGACGCAAGGTAGATTTCTCCAATACCATTATTATCATGACCTCAAACTTGGGAGCTACCGCTTTACGAGATGATAAGACAGTTGGTTTTGGCGCTAAGGATATTCGCTTTGACCAAGCCAATATGGAGAAACGCATCTTTGAAGAGTTGAAGAAGACCTATCGACCAGAGTTTATCAACCGGATTGATGAGAAGGTAGTCTTCCATAGCTTGACCAGTGACCAAATGCATGAGATTGTTAAGATTATGGTGAAACCGCTAGTTCAATCTCTAGCAGAGAAAGGCATTACTCTGAAATTCCAAGCGTCTGCTCTTAAATGGCTGGCGACTCACGGATATGATCCAGAGATGGGAGCACGTCCTTTGCGCCGGACCATCCAGACCCAGGTGGAAGACTACTTGGCAGAGATCCTCTTGAGAGGAGAAGTGGCTGAAGGGCAAACCCTCAAGGTAGGTGTTAAGTCTGGTCAGCTTAACTTCACGATTGACTAGGAGGATATGCAGTGCCTCTCAAACGCTTGACCCGAATCACCCTCTTAGCAGCCCTCTGTGTGGTGCTGAGACAAGCCTTTGCCTTCTTGCCCAATGTCCAACCCATTAGTGCCATTTTCTTTTTACTGGTGCTATTTGAAGACTGGCAATTTGCCTGTTTGGTGATGGCGGTCACCATGTTTACCTCGGCTTTTCTCTTGGGGATGAGCCCAGTGGTGCTCGCTCAGATACTGGCCTTTGGCCTCCTCTTGACTCTTTGGCGGGGGCTTTACCGCCACTTGTCTTTGCAAGTTCAGACTCTAGTGGTCGGCATCTTATCCTTTCTCTACGGGATAGTGATTGACAGTCTTTATGCGGTCCTTTACCACATGCCTTGGTGGACCTATGCTCTGGTGAATGGCTTTAGCTTTAACCTGGCCCACGCCCTTTCCACCGCCTGTTTTTACCCTCTACTTTATGTAGTATTTAGGAGATTGTATCATGAAAAAAACACTTTATAGTTTCTTTGCTGTCCTAGCAGCTCTTGTATTGGTCAGTTGCGGACAAAGCACACCATCGACTACGGAAAGCTCAGCTTCTAGCTCACAAGTAGCGAAAGAAAAACAAATTACCATTACGGTCAGTATCGCCCCTGAAGGGAAAGAAGCTCATAGCAAGACCTTGAAGGTTGCTGAAAAAGCCAACCTGATGGAAGTCCTGAAAGCTAACTACAAGATTGAGGAAAAGAGTGGCCTCATCACCTCGATCGATGGCGTAGCCCAGGACGAAAGTAAGGGACTTTATTGGATGTACAAGATCAATGGAGAGATGGCACCAAAAGGGGCAGCAGAAACGACTGTCCAAGATGGAGATACCATCGAATTTTATCAAGAAGTTTATCAATAAGAAAAAGAGTGAATGCTTGGAGTAGGGCTCCATTTGTTCACTCTTTTTTGAAACTAGTTTCTATTTTTTATAAGACTTGCAAATCCTCTTGACTTCCCTATAGATTAATGTTACAATTATATTACAAAATGTAACAAATGTTACAAAAGAGAGGTATTGCCATGAAAATGAAAGGAACCTTCTTTAGTCTATTTAGCCTTGCTCTAACAGCTGCTCTTCTCTTAAGCGGATGTGGATCAGAAAAGAAAAAGGAAACCAGTCCATCTTCAACTAGTAAAATTGTGCAAGTGAAACAAAGCTCTACAAGTAAAAAAGAAGAGAAAAAGACCACAAGCAAAACCACACAAGGCACAGAAGTTGCACAATCTCCTTCCATCGCTTCGAGCGAAACACAAGCGAGCCAAGAAAATCCATCAACTTCAGTGACACCAAGAGTTCCAGAAGTCAGTCAAGGCCTGGTTCCAACTCCTTCAAAAGAAACAAAAC
The DNA here is from genome assembly GCF_030825805.1 of Streptococcus sp. Classification (GTDB taxonomy): domain Bacteria; phylum Bacillota; class Bacilli; order Lactobacillales; family Streptococcaceae; genus Streptococcus. The sequence goes on along the minus strand of NZ_JAPJPF010000001.1, from coordinate 17,014 downwards.
CAGCAGTGAACCCAGCACCAGAAAAACAAAAACGTCCTAGCTTGGAAGAAGGTCGCACGACTGCCAAAGAACAAGCCTCTAAGACAGAGAACCCACGCTATAAAGGTGTCTTGAGCTATGCCTCAGGGGATTATTCAGGAGCAGCAGGTAGTTGGACCGACGGTCGCGATACAGGCGTAACGATCGGTCAAGGAGGACAAGTAACCATTCAAACTCCTGGTGGCAATGCAGTGGGATATACGATTGGAAGCTATGAATACAACTTGGACCAAGGTCATTACCATGCTGGCTTGATTTCCACCCAAGATGGATCTGTAGCTAGCCTGGATATAGTTGTCGGTCAAAATGGTCAAGTGGCAAGTGTTCAAGTGATAGAAAATGGCCATGTGCATGCCCTTGTTCGGGAATAATGGCTCGCTACTGAGAAAATTAAAAAAAGATTGAAATCAGAGATTCAATTCTGTATAATAACATACAGAGTTGAATCTTTTTTAATTTTTGTTTTATAAAAATATATTTTTTTATAAAAAAGTATTGACAGATTGAAATTATAGTTTATAATAAAATCATAAGCAAAACATGTTTTGACATTATGATAAAGGAGCCAGTTAGATGAAAGAAAAAGTGGCAGTAGTATTTGGAACGTTTGCCCCCCTTCATCAAGGTCATATTGATTTAATTCAACGGGCAAAACGCCAATGCGACCGCGTTTGTGTGATTGTCTCTGGTTACAAAGGTGACCGAGGAGAAGAAGTTGGCCTTCCTTTGCAAAAACGTTTTCGCTATATTCGAGAAGGTTTTTCAAATGATGAACTCACCCAAATTTATAAATTAGACGAGACAGAACTTCCTCGCTATCCCTTAGGATGGGAGCCTTGGTTGAAAACAGCCTTAGAAACCATTCAATATGATGCTGAGAGAGAAGAACTCATCTTCTATGTTGGGGAAAAAACGTATCAAGAGGAACTTGAAGCGAGAGGCTTTCAAGCGCATTTACAGGAGCGTCAGTTTGGCATCTCAGGAACCCTTATCCGGGAAAATCCCAGCAAGTATTGGAAATACATTGCGCAACCTTTCCGTCGTCAGTTTACCAAAAAGGTCCTCATTATGGGGAGTGCTAGTAACGGGAAGACGACCTTGGCAAAAGATTTGGCCCGCTTCTATGATGCGCCAGTGAGTTTGGAGTATGCTCGCGAGTACCAGATCAGAAATAATGTACGGGATGATGAGCTGACCCCCAAGGACTATTATTATCTCCTACTCGGACAATACGATCAAACCTCAAAATTAATCGATAGTAGTGCCAATCGTGGACTGGTCATTGCGGATACCAACTCTCTGGTGACCAAGGGCTATTACGACTACTACATGGAAGTAGAAGGCCCAGAAACCAGTATGACGGATACCTTTGACAATCTCTTTGTCAGTATCCTCGCTAAGGAAAAATGGGATCTAATCTTATTTGTCCAACCCATTGGATCCTATGTCGATGATGGCTTCCGTGATATGACCATGGCTGATGAAGAAATTCGCAACAGTTTTTCAAATCACCTGGATCACCTCCGCCGCCAATACCTCTCAGATATCCCTACAGCCTACCTCGGGCAAGACTACTTGGGGAATTACGAAGAAGCGAAACGTGTCATCGATACGATTTATCAAGCTGATTAAAGGAGAAGCAACATGAAACGACTACAAGAAAAAATTCAAACATTTGGGGAGCATTTAAAAAATGTCCATCGAGAAGCTGGCAAACTTGGCTTCGTAGGGATTATGAAACTCCTTTGGAAAGACCTATTTGCTGGTCGCACTTTGACACAATGGCTCTATTTGCTTGCTTTATCTAGCGTACCCTTTATCCTAGAGTTTACCAATCAGGAAGCAAGTCACGATTGGTTAGGGCTCTTTGCCTCCTGGACAGGAATCGTTTGTGTGATACTAGTAGCAGAGGGTCGGGCTAGTAACTATCTCTTTGGAGCAGTGAACTCAGCGATTTATCTCATCCTAGCCTTGAACAAAAACTTCTATGGAGAAGTTCTGACGACTCTGTACTTCTTCGTGATGCAACCAATTGGTCTCTATGTCTGGTTGTCGAATCGGATCAATGACCAAGGAGGAGCAGAAGAGTCTCACTTTGAGGCCAAGAAATTAACCTTAATGGAATGGATCAAGTATTTGGTCCTAACAGCTCTGATTTGGATCGGGATGGGCTATGCTTATAAAAGCATCCACAGCGCACGACCTTTCCGTGATAGTGTGACAGATGCGACCAATGGAGTCGGCCAACTTCTCATGACCGGTCTCTATCGCGAACAGTGGATTTTCTGGATTGCGACCAACCTCTTCAGTATCTACCTCTGGTGGGGAGAAAGCATCCATATTCAGGGAATGTATTGGGTCTATACTCTTAATAGTTTGGTTGGTTGGTACCAATGGAGCAAAGCTGTGAAAAAGGAGGTTGCTTAAATGATAGCAACAAGCATTCCGGAAGGAATGAACGAAAAGGAATACTACGAAACGATCGTCAGCGAGGAAGAATTTCTCCGCTGGTACAAGGAGCAGGATCACCCTACCTATGAAAATCCAAGTGTGACAGCAGATATGGTGGCCTACTGCTTTGTGGAGGGGCGTTTGAAGCTCTTGGTGATTCGCCGGAAAACCCACCCTTGTCAGCATCGGGTCGCCTTGGTTGGAGGATTCTTGCAAAAGCACGAAGATGCTATCCAGGCTTGTATCCGTGAAGTCCAGGAAGAAGTTGGACTAGAATTGACCCCTCAAAAGGTCGAGCAACTAATGACAGTTTCTACTCCTGGTCGGGACCCTCGGGGTTGGGTCATTACCATTGCTCACTTGGTTTATTTGCCAGCTGAAGCAGTAGATATGGTCCGAGCTGGAGATGATGCCAAAGAAGTTCTCTTTCTCGATGTGGACTTCAAACATGGGGAATGTTCCCTAGATGGACGTGTCTTGACGGCTGAAGATTTTGCCTTTGACCACTATGAGATTGTCCAAGAATCTATCAAGCGGATCCAAGGGCGCTTGGCCTGGAATCCAACCTTCCTCCATCTCCTAGAAGAGCCTTTCACCGTATACGAAGCAACCGAGTTGGTGAATTTGATCCATCCAGATAAAGAAATTTTGACCAATAATTTCCTTGTAACCTATGGCTCTTACGTTGAAGAAGTGGGTGTCAAGCGGGTACCTAAGAAAAAACCACGCAAGACCTATCGCTGGAAAGAAAGCGAGTCTCAAGCGGATCAATAAGATACAAAAGAGGCTGGGACAAAAGTCCTAGCCTCTCAATTGTTTTTGGATTGTCGAGCAAGACGCAGTGGTTGAGTGGGCTCTACTACGCTGATTTCATCAGCTTTTACAGCCCTACTCAACTGTGCGGAGGTGGGACGACGAAATCGAATTCTAACGAATGACCGATTTCTGTCCCACTCTCTTTTTTGTTTTAGAAAGAAAAATTAAAAATAATGTCAAAAATAGTTGACATTTTATTTTTAAAATAATATACTATGGTCAAATATATACGACATAAATTAAAAGGAAGAAGCATGAATCGTGTAAAAGAATTCCGAAAGGAACTGGGAAAGTCCCAACTCGAACTTGCCAAGGATATCGGCGTCTCGAGGCAAACCATCAACATGATTGAAAACGACAAGTACAATCCTACCCTGGAACTCTGTCTCAATCTTGCTAGAAGCCTACAGACTGACCTCAACAGTCTCTTTTGGGAAGAAGAGTTTTAAAAAGGAGAAAAAATGAAAAAAGAAACATTCACTGAAAAACTTATCAAACGTACATATGGTATTTCTGGACCTCTTGACGAACACAAACGACGTGAAGCTGATCGTATCGGTAATCAGGTCTTTATCGTCCTCTTTTACCTGATGATATTTGGCAATTTAATCCCACTCGTTCTTGCCAATAAATATCCAGAAATAGTTGCTATCGGTTATCCTCTGGTGATATTTGGTATTTCTATGATAGCCGCTTTCTATGTGCTTTCTCAAACCAAGAAAACGGGTATCACAGCTATCGATCCTGATATGTTGAGTCAAAAAGAAAAGAAACAGTTACGTTTTCCTGGTCTGAAAGCAGGTCTAATATATGGACTAGGTATGTTCTTTGGAATCCCATTTCTTAATGTCTTGACGGATGATAATAAGAGTTATCTAAGTTCTCTTTTAAATACAGGACATTTTGTGACAACTATCATAGCAACTTTATTCTTCGGATTGACCATGCAGAGCGTTTTCTCCCATCGTATTCAAAAAGCTAAAAAAAATCAGGACGACGATTAGGAGGTGCCCTATGAAATCATTACTAACTTTACTGACCTATCATCTTTTGTTTGCTTCACTGCTCATCTTCATCATAGTTTCAGGGAACTTGCCCCTCTACGATGTAGTTCTCCTTCTAGTCTTTGTTCCAGCATTCAACAAAGGACTGACTTATCTAAAGATAGATTCCCAAAAAACGCGCATACTCAACTTAGCACTATGCTTTATGATTCTATCTCTGCCACAACTGATGGTCATCTCAAGCAATTGGAAATATTATTTACTATTAACTATCGCTAGCCTTTCTTCTATCACTTATCTTTATTATCTCTATCAATTCGTAAAAGAAACAAAGTAACATCGTTCATTTAGGAGAATTCATCCATGAAAAAAGAAGACTTAACAACTCGCTTACTTCGAAATCTCTTTCATATACAAGGGCCTTTTGACGAATGCCGTCAAGAGGTTATCTACAAGGCTTGCGCCCGTTCCATGGTTCAAATCTTTTACTCTTCCTTCTTTCTCTTCCTGTTCTATATTTTATTCGGACGCTTTATAGAAATTGTTCGAAATGTTATGCCCTTCATCTATTTTGGACTCATTCTTTCTATGACTATAAAAGCCCAAAGAGCCGTCCAAGAGCTTCATCTTGAAAAGGACGACAAATCAGAAATCATCTATAGAACCTACAGCAAACACCAAATTAAAGTTCGTAGTTGGTTGGTATTTATAAGTATTGAGATTGGCTTATTTGCCCTGCTGGTCTTTCATAAACTCTTCGTTCAGCAGATGCCCCTTTCAACTTTCTTGGAAAAAATCATCCAAACAGAGATAATGATCCCCTTACTGGTCTTTGGTCTTAGTATTGGAGCAATCTTTGGGACTATGGTCTATGGCTTTCTATCGTTGCACGAGGAGAAGTAAGAAACCGCTTGGATTTTGGTTATAATAACTATCAACCTAACAGAAACAACACCCCCCTAACACTTCTACGTGCTAGGGGGTTCTTTTATCTTTTTAAATAGTGGTTATAGCCAATCAATACATAGATCAGGATTGTCAAACAGATGAAAGTTTCTGCCCAAACGAGAAGGTTGAGGGCCGGAAACTGCAGAATGCCTTGGGTCATTTTCAATGAAGTTGCTGTGATGATCGTTGGAAGCTTTGTCCTTGTTTTCTGAGTGCATAGATCAGAACGATATCCTCATCTGTCAATTTCATAATAAAACCCCCAAAAAAGTTAGATTTTTTCTGTCTAACTTTTTGGGGGAGCAGTTCACATAAGGTCCTATTTTTATGTTTCTTATGCGTTTAATTGAAGAAGTTCTTCAATCTCAGCTAGGCTATTGGCTTGAGAAATCGCTCCACGAAGTTTAGCTGCGCCAGAAGTCCCACGAAGGTAATGAGGAGCTAAGCCACGGAATTCACGAACGGCAATGTGTTCGCCCTTGAGATCGATCAAGCGTTTCAGATGCTCGTAGGCAATCTTCATCTTGTCTTCGAAGGTCAAATCAGGTAGGATCTCTCCTGTTTCAAAGTAATGATTGATTTGGTTAAAGAGGTAAGGGTTCCCCATAGCAGCTCGTCCAATCATGACAGCGTCAGCACCAACTTCTTCGATGCGTTGTTTGGCTTCTTGAACCGTCCGGATATCCCCGTTGGCGATAAATGGGATTTTTGTCAGAGCTTGTGCAACCTTATGAAGGGTCTCAAGGTCTGCATGACCAGTGTACATTTGCTCCCGGGTCCGTCCGTGCATAGCAAGGGCAGAAACACCTGCAGCTTCTGCAGCAAGGGCATTCTCGACTGCTAGGGATGGGTCAGACCAGCCTGTACGCATTTTGACAGTGAGAGGGATATCAAGGACAGATTGAACCTTGTTGATAATAGAGTAAATCTTATCAGGGTCCCTGAGCCACATGGCACCAGCCTCGTTTTTGACGATCTTATTAACTGGGCAGCCCATATTGATATCAACGATATCAGTTTTGGTATTTTCTTGGATAAATTCTGCTGCGCGTGCTAAGCTATCTTCGTCGCTCCCAAAGAGCTGGATCGATACAGGATTTTCTCCCTCATCGATATGGAGCATATGCAGGGTCTTTTCGTTGTTGTATTGGATCCCTTTATCAGAGACCATTTCCATGACCACAAGGCCAGCTCCGAGTTCTTTCGCAATGGTCCGGAAAGCTGAGTTGGTCACACCGGCCATGGGGGCTAGGACCGTCCGGTTTGGGATCTCGACGTTCCCAATCATAAAAGGTGTATTAAGATTTGTCACGAATGAGTTCCTCCAAGTCGTTTTCATCAAAGTGGTAAGTTGTCTGACAGAATTGGCAAGCGATTTCCGCGCCATGGTCTTCGTCCTTCATTTCTTGAAGGTCTTTGGCTGGTAAGCTTGCCAAGGCATTCATGAAGCGTTCCTTGCTACAGTCACACTGGAAGCGGATCTCTTCTTCTGAGAGACGCTTGTATGGTTCGTCACCATAGATGGCAGTAAGAAGGGCTTCAATATGGTCGTCAGAGGCTAAAAGGGTAGAAATGGCCGGCATTTCTTGGATCCGTTTTTCAAAGCTGGCAATTTCTTCTTCCTTGGCATTTGGCAAGACCTGCACCAAGAAACCACCGGCAACCTTGACCTTGTCTTCTTCATCAAGGAGGACATTGAGCCCAACCGCAGATGGCGTTTGTTGGCTTTCAGTCAAGTAATAAGCTAGGTCTTCACCGATTTCTCCAGTGACGAGAGGTGTCATGGAATGATAAGGATTGCCTGTGCCGTAGTCGGTAATCACTAGGAATTCCCCGTTTCCGACAAATGGTCCGACCACGACTTCACCGGTCGCTGTTTTCTTGATATCCACACCAGGATTTTGCACGTAGCCTTTGACGTTTCCTTGAGTATCTGCCACAGTGATGATAGCACCAAGTGAGCTAGTGCCCAGGATTTTCACTGTTATCTTGGTGTTTCCTTTTTCATTGGCTGCGAGAATTTGACTAGCGATCAGGGTGCGCCCAAGGGCCACTGTTGAACTTGCTTGTGTCTGATGGTATTCTTGGGCTGCTCGCACGGTCTCTGTACTGTCTAGTACAAAGGCACGGAAAGAGCCACTTTCTGAGATAGTTTTGATAATTTTGTCCATACCTTTTATTTTAACACAAAATAGAAAAACAGGCGCAGGCCTGCGCTTGTTTTTTGGGGTTAGGAAGAATTTTAAGACCAAAAATAGTATAATAAAACAAAGGAGGCTAGCATGAACCAATCTTTGAAAGCGGCAGTCTATGGTTTGGCGGTAGCTGATGCATTAGGGGTTCCGTATGAATTTTTAACCCGAGGCAGTTTTAAAGCGATTGAGATGGTGGGCTATGGAAGCCAACAGTAACTGGCTGGAACTTGTTCAGATGATACTAGCCTTGTATTCGTGGCCTATGATTCTTTTTGGGAAAAAGGGAAGATTTCCTCTGCTATATGCAGGAGAGATTTGAAATTTGCTTGTTAGAGGATGATTTTACAGCAAATGACTTGCTATTTTAAACTTGTAGGAGGACCATGCTTAATCTTTTTAGGTTATCATCTAAAACTCTACCTCGGTTACAAAACAAAAACGCAGAGACATCTTCTGCGTTTTCTTACTTTATAGGTCCATTTCTGGGAAAAGTTTAGCTAGTATTTTCGGAGTAATGCTTTGTCCCGGCCCCTCAGCACAATAGGTGTGCATATACATAGAAGGATTGAAGTTGAGCTCGATGCAGGTACAGTTGGGATTTTCCTTTGTGGAAATAGCAGAGCTGTCAGGGATGATGAGATCAACGCCACAGGCCCAGGCTCCCATAGCCTTTGCCATGTCCGCAGCGAGTTCCTTATAAGATGGGTGCATGCTGTCTGTGACATCAATCGAGTCTCCGCCAGTAGAAATGTTGGAATTGCGCCGCAAGTCAACCTTGACTCCAGCAGGCAGGATATCATCTGGTCCATAGCCTTGCTGGTCCAGCATGAGCAGTTCAATGTCCCCCAGTTCAATGATTTCAAGCGGTGAACGATGATCTCGGCCCCGCAGAGGATTGTCATTTTTGATGGCAATCAATTCTCTCACGGTATGCTGACCGTCTCCGACGACATTGGCCGCCACTCGCAAGAGGACTGCTTGGCATTGTCCGTCTAAGACAAAGAAGCGGTACTCCGTTCCAGCGATAAATTCCTCCACTAAGACGGCGACATCTTCTGAAAAAGCAATCTCCAGAGCCTTGTGATAAGCTTCCAGGCTAGCTGGCTCTTGGAAGATAGAGATGCCCAGTCCGAAGTTGGTTGACTTGGGTTTGACAACAATTTCTCGGTTCTTAATCAAAGGGTAGTAGGCCAGTCCCTCTTCTAGAGAAGAAAATTCTGCTCCAGCCGGAACGGGAAAGTCAGCTGCTGCCAAAATCTTTTTGGTGACTGTTTTATTGGCCATGGCCAAAGGGATGACATAGTTATCCTTGGAGGTCATATTGCCGTTCTTGACATATTCTACATGACTACCATGCCAAAGCTTGAGAAATTGGTCCTTTTCATCTAAAATTTCGACATTTAGCCCCTTTTGAATAGCATCAAAGAGTAGCATCTGGGTGGACAGTTCCATATTTTCGTAGCCTTTGAGGGCATAAGGAGCAGTCCAGGCATAGCGGTGGTATTCTTCTGCTTTTTCTAGACCAAAAGCTGTTAAGGAATCTTGCTGGATATGGGGCAGGAGCTGTCCTGACAGTGTCAGCTGAGGATGTAAGAGAGCCTCTCTCATCTGGTCCAGCAAAGTTTGATAGTAAGTTGGCAGTTCAAAATGCTGGATGAGCTCTTCCATGGCTTGGAGAAGGGCTGAGCTGTCTGCCTCATCTGGCAGGGCAGTCAGCGGGTGGCTACAAGCAATTTTCTGGTTCAAATCATGGGCAGCTTTTAATACTGCATCAACATTTTCTACATCATCTAGCCAGAGCAGGCCCAGTAAAAAGAGATGGACAGTATCTAAGGTCTCTTGGCTAATGCCCAAATGGTCAAAAGGATTGAGATCGAAGCAGCGGAATTCCAGATAGGTGATACCCTGCTCCAGATAGGCGCGATTGTGCTTCTGTCCACGGAAGCGAACGGCTGAGTAAAATTCTTTTTCAGCACTGAGCTCGCCAGACTGAACGTAGTTGTCAATATCGGTTACATATTGCTCCAAAGAAGTGTAGGACACCTGAATATTCTCGTCATTGACATAGCCATAGTTGCTGTTGCGAAAAGAGCGGATAGGCTGCGGGTATTCCTGACTGTAGAAGCCGGCTTCTGCCAGAGGAGCAGCACCGTAGAGATAGGTTAAGAGCCATCGGAAACGCAGAAAGTTTCGAGCCAGTTTGAGATAGAGGTCATTTTTAAAGTCCTTGAGTAAATGATAGGAGCTGACTTGAAAGAGAGCAGCGACCAGATCTTTCCCTAGCTCCATGTTGTAGTGGATACCAGAGATGGCCTGTAGTTTTTTGCCATATTTTTTCGCTAAACCTTCTCGGTAGTGGCGTTCGTATTCGTTTTCCAGACGGGCGATGATAATATCTTCTTCAGTCAGCTGCGGTGGCATGGACAGAGGCCACAGGCATTCACTCTGGTCAATTGAGCGGCCTGCCACATCGCTGATAGCTCCCAGTAAGCGCCGCGCTTCCTTAGTAGAGTGAGCAATAGGTGTAATTAGTTCCAGTTGTTGTTCGCTGAAGTCTGTTTGGATGGTCGGGTGGAAATTGCGGGAACCAAGCTGACTCGGATGAGCAGTTTGAGCTAAGTGTCCATCAGTTGTCACTCGCAGATTTTCCCTCTCCAGACCAAAGGTCGCTTGGAGAATAGGGCTTGATGTATCCAGTTTCTGCAGTAATTGATTAATCGTCATCGTTTCACCGTCCTATGGTAGTTATTTTAGTCTATTACAAACGGAAAAAGAAAGCAAATTTCCGCTACGATTTTACAAAAATTCCGAACTTTTATTTTAAATTAAGTACTAAAATTCAGAAAATACATATTTTGTAAAAATGTAATTCGTCTACATAAGAGAAAAAACAAATGAAATGATGAACCCTCCTTGAAAAATTGTCAAATTTTTCATATAATGAGGTATAAAACATAATCGCAGGTGAGATTCCTGCCTGCTTTTCAAGAAAGGACGAGCTATATAGCTCAGACAAAGATATGACATCAGTAGTTGTTGTAGGAACCCAGTGGGGAGATGAAGGAAAAGGGAAGATTACAGACTTCCTATCAGCCAATGCAGAAGTCATTGCTCGCTACCAAGGTGGGGACAATGCCGGTCACACCATCGTGATTGACGGCAAAAAGTTCAAGTTGCACTTGATTCCTTCTGGTATCTTCTTCCCTGAAAAGATCTCTGTGATTGGAAATGGGGTGGTGGTCAACCCGAAATCATTGGTCAAAGAGTTGGCTTATCTCCATGAAGAAGGGGTATCAACAGACAGCCTTCGCATTTCTGACCGTGCCCATGTCATCCTTCCTTACCACATCGAATTGGACCGTCTCCAAGAAGAGTCTAAAGGGGACAACAAAATCGGAACGACCATCAAAGGGATTGGACCAGCCTATATGGACAAGGCTGCACGTGTAGGAATTCGGATTGCGGATCTTTTGGACCGTGACGTCTTTGCGGAACGCCTTCGCATCAATTTGGAAGAAAAGAACCGTCAATTTACCAAACTCTATGATGCAGAGGCTTTGTCATTTGACGATATCTTCGAAGAATACTATGAATATGGTCAACAAATCAAACAATATGTAACCGATACTTCTGTTATCTTGAACGATGCTTTGGATAACGGCAAGCGCGTGCTCTTTGAAGGAGCCCAAGGGGTTATGTTGGATATCGACCAAGGAACCTATCCATTTGTAACTTCCTCAAACCCTGTTGCAGGTGGGGTGACCATCGGATCAGGTGTCGGCCCAAGCAAGATCGACAAGGTTGTCGGTGTATGTAAAGCCTATACTAGCCGTGTTGGTGATGGCCCATTCCCTACGGAACTCTTCGATGAAGTGGGTGATCGGATCCGTGAAGTCGGCCATGAGTATGGGACAACAACCGGTCGTCCACGTCGTGTCGGTTGGTTTGACTCAGTTGTCATGCGCCATAGCCGTCGTGTGTCAGGAATTACCAACCTCAGCTTGAACTCCATCGACGTTCTGTCAGGTTTGGATACAGTGAAGATCTGTGTGGCTTACGACTTGGATGGAGAACGCATTGACCACTACCCAGCAAGCTTGGAGCAACTCAAACGTTGCAAACCAATCTATGAAGAATTACCAGGTTGGTCAGAAGACATCACCGGTGTCCGTCACTTGGATGAGCTTCCAGAAAATGCCCGCAATTATGTTCGCCGGATCGGTGAGTTGGTTGGTGTGCGCATTTCAACCTTCTCAGTCGGACCAGATCGTGACCAAACCAATATCCTGGAAAGTGTCTGGTCAAGTAAATAATTCAATAAAAGTTGGGAGTCTCTCTCAACTTTTTTGAGTCTTAAGAATACTTTAAGCCCTGTGGTCTATACTAAGACCATAAACAAAGACCTCCCAACTTTGTTTAGAATCCAAACTTTTTTTCATAATATCTCCCTATAAGAAGTCACCCATTGGTGGCTTTTTTTCTGGCTTCATCATATAATAGAACAAGAACATAAAAAGTAAGTGAGTGTACAAGTGAGAGACTATACCCTAGAAGAGAAAGAAGCTTTTATGCGAGAGGCTTTAAAAGAGGCAGAGATCGCCTTGGCCCATGAGGAAATTCCTATTGGCTGTGTCATTGTCAAAGACGGCGAGATCATTGGACGTGGGCACAACGCGCGAGAAGAATTGCAGCGAGCGGTCATGCATGCGGAGGTAATGGCGATCGAAGAAGCCAATCAGCACGAAGAGAGCTGGCGTTTGCTGGATACGACGCTTTTTGTCACGATTGAGCCCTGTGTCATGTGCAGTGGCGCCATCGGTCTGGCTCGCATTCCCAAGGTAATCTATGGGGCGAAAAACCAGAAATTCGGTGCTGGGGGCAGTCTCTACGATATCCTGACGGATGAGCGGTTGAATCATCGCGTAGAGGTTGAAAGCGGCCTTTTAGAAGAAGAATGTGCGGCGATTATGCAGAACTTTTTCAGAAATCGCAGGAAAAAGTAAAGAAAATTAGCCAAAAAAGAAAGTTTGTGTTATACTAATTAGTGGAGCAACAGTTCTGCGTGAAGCGGGTCAGGGGAGGAATCCAGCAGCCCTAAGCGAAGTGAACTGTGTGCTCTTTTTCTATGTACCTTAGTGAATCAAGTCCAAGGGACGAAGATGAACTTAGGTGCATTGACGCAGTTCGAGCAAAGCGAGAACTACGTTCCGAAATATATAGAGTCAACTCCAAGGCGTAGATGAATCCTAGAGCAATGGATGCAGTTTTTCCCGTTAGGGAAAAAGCTGTAAACCGATGAAGTTTTTAGTGAATCAAGTCCAAGGGACGCAGATGAATTCTAGAGCAATGGATGGGAGTGGAACAGAACGTTTGTTCGTAGTTCCACCCCCGCAAAGCTGATTATGTTTTCTTCTGAGCTTAAAAAGCGAAAGAAGAAAACATAATCAGCTACTGCGTTAAATTTCTTAACTAAAATTTATTTGGGGATGAGCGATTAGTCGCCGATAAAGTACCTTAACGAAACAAGACTGCAAGTCTTATCCGCTACCTCAAAGAAATGCTTTGAGCAAACAGCTACTGTTTTAAACTGCTTAACTAAAATTCATTAGCGGATTCAAAGAATAATTGCGTGAAAATGGAGCTTCATCAGTAGCTTCTTTTTTTGTATATTCTGATCAAAATAAGGCGCCATATGCAAACGATTGCTATTGCGTCGTTGCTTGATTTGTGAAAATAAAAAAATTAGCAAATGAAAACGTTTTACAGGGTGGTTTCCCTTGATTAAATCCCGGTAAAGCGATATCATAGAGAAGAAGAAATTTTGGAGGAATACTATGTCACATATTAAATTTGATTATTCAAAAGTATTAGACAAATTTGTTGCACCACATGAAGTGGAATACATGCAAGCACAAGTTACAGCAGCAGACGAATTAATCCGCAAAGGAACTGGTGCTGGTAGCGACTTCTTGGGTTGGTTGGACCTTCCTGAAAACTATGACCGCGAAGAATTTGACCGCATCTTGAAAGCTGCTGAACAAATCAAAGCAGACAGCGATGTTTTGGTCGTTATCGGTATCGGTGGATCTTACCTTGGTGCTAAAGCTGCCATTGACTTCTTGAACCACCACTTTGCAAACTTGCAAACAAAAGAAGAACGCAAGGCTCCACAAATCCTTTACGCTGGAAACTCTATCTCATCAACTTACCTTGCTGACTTGGTAGAGTATGTTGCAGATAAAGACTTCTCAGTAAACGTGATTTCTAAATCAGGTACAACAACTGAACCAGCCATCGCTTTCCGTGTCTTCAAAGAACTCTTGGTTAAGAAATACGGTCAAGAAGAAGCGAACAAACGTATCTACGCTACTACTGACCGCCAAAAAGGTGCTGTTAAGGTTGAAGCAGATGCTAATGGTTGGGAAACATTTGTAGTCCCAGATGACATCGGTGGACGCTTCTCAGTCTTGACTGCAGTTGGATTGCTTCCAATCGCTGCATCAGGTGCAGATATTAAAGCCCTTATGGAAGGTGCGAACGCAGCTCGTAAAGACTACACTTCAGATAAGATTGCTGAAAATGAAGCTTACCAATATGCTGCAGTTCGTAACATCCTTTACCGTAAAGGCTATGCAACTGAAATCTTGGTAAACTATGAGCCATCACTTCAATACTTCTCAGAATGGTGGAAACAATTGGCTGGTGAGTCAGAAGGGAAAGACCAGAAAGGTATTTACCCAACTTCAGCTAACTTCTCAACAGACTTGCACTCATTGGGTCAATTTATCCAAGAAGGAACTCGTATCATGTTTGAAACAGTTGTCCGTGTTGACAAACCACGTAAGAACGTGATCATCCCTACTTTGGAAGAAGACCTTGATGGACTTGGATACCTCCAAGGAAAAGATGTTGACTTCGTGAACAAAAAAGCGACTGACGGTGTTCTTCTTGCCCACACTGACGGTGACGTGCCAAACATGTACGTGACTCTTCCTGAGCAAGATGCCTTCACTCTTGGATACACTATCTACTTCTTCGAATTGGCCATCGCCCTTTCAGGTTACTTGAACGCTATCAACCCATTTGACCAACCAGGTGTTGAAGCTTACAAACGTAACATGTTTGCCCTTCTTGGTAAACCAGGATTTGAAGAATTGAGCAAAGAACTCAACGCTCGTCTATAATAGACAGACAAAACGATCTCGAAAGAGGTCGTTTTTTAATCGCTTTCCATATATCAGAATGAGGTGGAAAAATAGACTGTTTTATGATATAGTAGAACTACTATATTTATACTTTGCACGTCAAACTATGATCACAAAAAAAGTAGAAAGATCGATGAGCGAAGGTTGTTAGTAAAGGAGAGATTATGACAACAGAAGACAAGACACCTTTTGGAACACAAGAGGGACAAACTGTTCAAGAGCCTTTTGGAACACAAGAGGGACAAACTGTTCAAGAGCCTTTTGGAGCACAAGAGGGACAAACTGTTCAAGAACCTTTTGGAGCACAAAACGAACAAACTGTTCAACCACCTCTTGAAGCCCAAACGGGTCAAACCGTCCAAGAGCCTTTTGGAGCACAAGGGGGGCAGGCTGCTCAAGAACCTCTTGAAGATTCAATGGGCCAAAACTTCCAAGACCCTTTTGGAGTACAAAATGGCCAAACAGCTTATGAGCCATTTGGTGCACCAGGAGCGCAAGGCTTCCAACAGTCTTCTCCAGTAGAAGGACCACAAACTGGAGGACAGGAACAATTTTTCCAAAATCAAGCGCCACAGGTAGAAAATAATCCTTTCTACCAACAAGGGAACCCTCAAGCCTTTCAATCACAATGGAATGTTCAACCAAAACCGAAGAGTGGATGGACTAACTTTATCGTCTTTTCTATTCTTGCCCTCTTTCTTGGTGGCTTGATCGGTGGCGGAGCTGGCTATTTCTGGGGGCATTCATCTAAGCCTCAAGCAGATGCCAAACGTACCAAACGGTTAGACCGTGCTAGTGAAGAAGCTAAGAAAACAAAGACAGGCTTTATTACAGAAAAGGATGAGGTAATCTATACTTGGACCCTAAAAGACCTTGCTGCATTAAGTTATAGCAACAAGGACGGTTATGGCTTGACTGCTGATCAGATTGTTGAAACTTATGGATTGGCTACCAGTGTCGAATATGAAAAGAAAGGCATGATTCTTACTTGGGATCGTGCAAAGAACGCCTCTCACCAAAATATTTATTTCAGATTTGAAAAAGTGGATGGCAACTATTATTTGAAATCTGTAGAAGCCTTTAACTTGGAAGAAGTCTATGCGAGTGAAGACGATGAAGATGAAGATACTTCTACAGATCGTGAGATGAGCACGAAAGAATTCAAAGATCTGAAAAAAGGAGATAAGAAAACTGGTAAAGGTGGAACCTCCTTATTGGAAGTTTTGAAGAAACATAAACAAAATGTTCAAATAGGTACAGAGACAAAAATCACTGCTGATGGAGAAGAGTATGACTCTACTCGAGTGGTTGCAAAGATCAACCTTAAAGTGGGAGACGATTATAAGACATTACGCTTCTTAGCACAACCAGATGGGGACTTCTTATACATTGGTCCAGAACGTTTTTAATATAGAGGAGATAGATGAAAGATGAATACGAATCAATCACAGGCACCATTTGGTGTGCCAGAAACTGGTGATCAAAAGAAGCCAGGGAAAGGTCTGTTAATTGCTTGTATTAGTGGCTTTGCGGTCTTAGGAGTCATTATCGGTCTCTTCGTCGGCCATTCTATGGGTGCAGCAAATAGTGCTAAAAGTTCCTATCCTGCCCTTCATCCGAAAGCTGATGCAGGGGAATCAAAACGCGATCAGTCTGGAAAGTATATTGATCCAGAAGATACTGATTTTACATGGAACATTACTGATTTGGCTGACCTCGAGCTTGGTACTTACTCAACTTCAAATTTGGGAACATCCATTGAAGATGTTGTGGATAAGCACGGAAAAGCTTTACAAGGTTCATTTAGAAGAGATCTCATTGATTTAGAGTGGGGCGAGTTAAAAGAAGATCAGGATGATACCTATTCTCAATACCATACCGTTCGTGATATGAGATTGACCTTTAAGAAAGAGGGGGATACCTATTATTTACAGGACCTCTATTATTCAGGGGATTATAACGAAGCTGAGGACAATTTCATGACCTCTTCTTACTATGACAAGCTTAAAGTCGGGGATTCCAAAACTGGTAAGGATGGCGTTTCTTACAAGGAAGTGTTGAAAGATAATACCATTTATTCTCTCTCCTTGTCTGCAGATGAAGACTACAAAACTAATGATATTGTGACTACCATGACAATCCGTTTTAAATCTTCAACTTCAGACCAATATAAGTTAACGTTTGTGAAACAATCAGACGGCGATTTCCTTCTTGCTAAAAAAGGTGACGACTAAGATTGGTCACTTTCCTGCCTCACAATGGTAGGGAAAAGAAAGGAAGAAACTCAACTTTCCTAAAGCTAGAAAAAGAGGCTGGGACAAAAGTCCTAGCCTCTCAATTATTTTTGGATTGTCGA
>NZ_JAPJPF010000052.1 GCF_030825805.1 Streptococcus sp. | reverse complement strand
GCTTTCCCCATCTTTGTCTTTTGGATAATAAATTGAAGAGCGACCATCAAGAAAATAGACACTCCTAAGATCATCAACTGAATGTTGGAGATCGAAATAGGACCAAAGTTGTAACGAACAGTTTCAATGACTTGCGGGAAGGAACGGGTATTGGCCCCTACAAAGAAGACCATCCCATATTCAAGCAAGAAGGAAACCCCGATGGCTGTGATCAAGGCTGCAATCCGAGTCGAATGACGAAGCGGACGATAAGCCAGATATTCAATCACAACCCCTAAAATAGCTGTCCCGACCATAGCTAGAAGCAAGGCTACAAAGAAGTTAACTTTCAATGAGTTCAATAAGAAATACCCCATAAAGGCACCTACCATGTAGATATCCCCATGGGCAAAGTTGATCAATTTGATAATTCCATACACCATAGTATAACCAAGGGCCAAGAGTGCATAGACACTTCCCAAGATTAGACCGTTCACTAATTGCTGGAGCATTTGAACCATCCTTTCTAATAATAAAGAGCGAGGCCAGGAATTTTCATTCTCCCAGCCTCTTGTACAAACAACAAATGATAATTAAGGTTTAACCGACTCAACTGACTCAACTTTACCATCTTTTAAGCCAATCATAAGTGCAGATTTAACCGGATTATGGTCTTTGTCAATAGACATTGTACCAGTAACACCTTCCAAGTCTTTCAACTTCGCAAGGTTGTCTTTCAATTCGACAGAGTTCTTAGCACCTTTAGATGCTTCTGCAACCATGTAAACTGAATCATACGCCAAAGCTGCAAACATTGAAGGTTCTTCGTTGTATTTTGCTTTATAAGCTTCTACGAATTTTTTGGCTTTATCAGTCATTTCACCTTCAGTAGAGAATCCAGCTACGTAGTAGATGTCTGTAGCTGCAGCAGGTGTTGCTTGTTCAACGAATTTAGCATCGCTAAATCCATCACCACCAATGATTGGTTGTTTGATTCCCATACCACGTGCTTGGTTTACGATTTTACCAGTTTCAGTGTAGTACCCTGGAAGGACAATCGCATCGAAGTCTTTGTCTTTGATTTTTGTAAGAGCAGCTTGGAAGTCTGTATCCTTAGATTGGAAAGTTTCTGTTGCTACGATTTCACCTTTATAAGATTTCTTAAAGGCTTCAGCAATCCCTTTAGCATAGTCAGATGAATTATCGTAGTAAAGAACAACTTTCTTCGCTTTCAAGTTATCCGTTGTATATTTAGCAATGATTTGTCCTTGGAAGCTATCGATGAAGGTTGCACGGAAAAGGTAATCTTGACCTTTTGTCAAATTATCTTGTGTTGCTGATGGTGTTACCAATGGAACACCTGCTTTACCAGCATTCGCAACAGCTGCGGCAGTGGCACCTGAAGTAGCAGGCCCTACAAGAGCGTTCACTTTTGATTGAGTGACAAGGTTTGTAGTGATTGTAGCTGCTTCAGCTGTTTCAGATTTGTTATCTTTGTCTGTGACAACAATCTTCTTACCATCAGCTCCACCATTAGCATTGATTTCATCAACGGCTAATTGAGCACCTTTTTGTTCAGCACTACCATATGCTGCTACTTCACCAGTTTTTTCAAAGTTAAAACCGATTTTTAGTTCTTTGCCGATTTCGTTACCAGTTGTGTTTGAACCTGAAGTTGAAACTTCACCACAGGCCGCAAGAAGAGCGACACTTGCAATTGTTAAAAATGAAAGAGCAAATTTTTTCTTCATTTGTAATAATCTCCTTAAATAATCTTAAAATAAATACATATTAAGAATATACCGAATTATCTGACAATTGTCAATATAAAAAACGCAATCCTTTAAATGATTGCGTTTTCTACTTGTGTTTCATCCTGTTGACGATGCAAACTTCCTACAAAATCACGATCCAATTCTTGAATATGGCAAATTTGAACCTTCTTTACAAAGCGTTCTTTTTTTAATTGTTGCATAATTTCAAGAACTTGAGGACTATCGACATAGACCTGGACATAGCGCATTTTTTTGGAATGATAGATCACATCCCCAATTTCCTGTAATTTCTTTGCATCTCGATTATAATACAATTTTACAATTAAGCCTGTTCTAGCTTGCTTCTCAAACATACACAATCCCTTTCTGCTTCTGTTACAAGTATAGCAAATTTCAGGTAAAAATACTATCTTTTTCTAGAAAGTAAAGAATGTCCTAAAAAACCTCTCCTGTCAAAGGAGAGGGCTGGATGGTTAAGATTTCTTATCCGAGATTGTTGTTAGCCATGATTTCATCGATGAAACCATAAGCTAAGGTTTCTTCTGCAGTCATCCAATTATCCCGTTCTGCATCAGCGTGGATTTTCTTGATGGTTTGACCTGAATTTTCTGCCAAGATTTTTTCCAATCTGTGACGTGTTTTCAAGAGGTGTTCTGCTGCAATGGCCATATCCGTTTGTTGAGTACCGCCACCAGTACCACCCATTGGTTGGTGGATCATGTACTCAGCATTTGGCAACATGAAGCGTTTGCCTTTGGCACCACTTGATGCAATCACAGTCCCCATTGAAGCTGCCATCCCCATGACGATGGTTTGGACGTCTGATTTGATAAAGTTCATGGTATCGACGATTGCCAAACCTGCAGAGACAGAGCCTCCTGGCGTATTGATATACATATAGATATCTTTGGTATTATCTTGGGCATCCAAGAAGAGCAATTGGGCAATAATCGAATTGGCCATTTGGTCTTCTACCGGTCCTGTCACCATGATAATACGGTCTTTTAAGAGGCGTGAGTAAATGTCGTATGAGCGTTCGCCACGACTAGTTTGTTCAATTACTACTGGAATCATTCATTCATCTCCTTTTATCCATTATAACCGGCACCATCTCACGAGTTTCATCCGGTTGATTCGAGAGGCTAGCTCTCCTTCCATTCTTTATAAAAGCTATTATATCCCATTGGTCAACAAAGGTCAAATTTTCACTTTCCTAAAGATGGATTGGAAATGTGCTTATTTGGTACCAAACAAACGGTCCCCAGCATCACCCAAACCTGGAACGATATAGCCGTTTTCGTTGAGGCGTTCATCCAAGGCTGCAGCAAAGATTTCGACATCCGGATGAGCTGTTTGAAGTGCTTCCACTCCTTCTGGTGCTGCAACCAAGCAGACAAACTTAATATGGCTTGCACCACGTTTCTTTAATGAATCGACCGCTAGGATTGCAGATCCCCCAGTCGCCAACATTGGGTCTACCACAAAGATTTGACGTTGGTCGATATCTTCTGGCAATTTCACCAAGTATTCAACTGGTTTCAAGGTTTCTTCATCCCGGTACATTCCGATGTGACCAACTTTAGCAGCGGGTACCAAACTCAAGAGTCCGTCTACCATCCCGATCCCTGCACGAAGGATTGGAACAATCGCTAGTTTTTTACCAGCAATCTGTTTTTGAACTGTTTTTGTAATTGGTGTTTCGATTTCTACATCTTCAAGAGGAAGTTCGCGCAAAACCTCGTATCCCATCAACATAGCAATTTCATCTACTAATTCACGAAAAGCCTTTGTAGAGGTATCAGTCCGACGCAAAATAGACAATTTATGCTGAATCAGTGGATGTTTAATAACTTCAAGTTTTCCCATTGTGGTTCCTTCTTTCTCTATATTCATCTTATTATATCAAAAAGGAAGAAAAAGGCCTACAAATATGCAAACCTTTTCTTTTCTTATTTTAATGACTATCTTATAGCCACTCCTTGTACTTGCCAATATAATAGTGTTTGACCAGGGTGACACTTGCCATATAAAGGAAGAGGATTCCCGCCAGTAATAGGAAGTAAAGACTATTTAGTGGCGCTACTTTCAACAAGGAAGCCAGTGGGCCATATGGTAGGAAGGTCACAAAGAGGGCCCCCAATAAAGTCGTTGCCATGACTGCAAGGGCTGGCCAACTTTGAACAAAAGGCAATTTTGGAGAGCGGAGCATATAGATGACCATAGTTTGGGACCACATGGACTCGATAAACCAGCCGGTTTGAAAGAGCATGATGAAGAGTCCCGCACTGTCTGCTCCATGGACATAGCCATAGCCTGTAATCATAGGTACGATGATAAAGTAGAGAGCGATAAAGGTCAAGATGTCAAAGACAGAGGAAATAGGACCAAACCAGGCCATAAAGCGGGTAATGGATTTTGCTTCCCAAATCCGAGGTTTCTTCAAGAAGTCCTTATCCACTCGGTCAAAAGGCAAGGCGATACAGGAAAGGTCATAAACCAAGTTTAAAACGATGAGATGGATGGGGGCCATTGGAAGAAAAGGAAGGAAAATACTAGCAAAGAGAAGAGAGAAGATATTTCCGAAATTAGAAGAAACAGTCATCTTGATGTACTTGGTCATGTTGGCATAAACTTTGCGGCCTTCTACCAAGCCTTTTTCGAGGACCATCAAGTCTTTATCCAGAAGGATAACATCTGCTGTTTCTTTGGCAATATCGACAGCTGTATCAACCGAAATCCCCACATCTGCCACTTTCATAGAAGGAGCATCGTTGATCCCATCTCCCATATAGCCGACCTTGTGGCCATTTGCTTTGAGTTGCAAGATAATGCGTGCTTTTTGATCTGGAGATAATTTTGCAAAAACGGTGGTGGTTTCTACTGCTTGGGCCAAGTCTGAATCAGAGAGACTGTCGATATCGCTACCCAGCAAAATGCGGTCAACATCCAGTCCCACCTTTTCACAAACCGCTTGGGTCACTTTCTCATTATCACCCGTAAGGATTTTAGTAGCAACTCCGTATTCCGCAAGGGTATTGATGGCTGGTGCTGCGGATGGTTTTGGTGGATCCAAGAAGGCTAGGTAACCCGTCAAGATCATGTCTGCTTCATCTGCCACTTCAAAGGCATAGCCTTCCTCAAGATTTGATTTGTAACTAACCCCTAGCACGCGCAAACCTTGTTCATTCAGTTGAGCTACTTCTGCCAAGACGTCTTCCCGCACTTGGTCTGTCAGGGGAATAATCTCATCCTTGTATTCCACATAGTTAGAGACTGCTAGCATTTCTTCCAAGGCTCCCTTGGTGACCATGCTCACGACTCCCTCCTCATCTTTGACAATGACACTCATCCGCCGGCGTTCAAAGTCAAAAGGCAATTCATCAATTTTTTGGAAGCTTTGGTCCAAGCCTCTGACAATCTCATGTTTCTTAGCTTCTCTTTCTGTCCGACTGATAATGGCCCGGTCCATCAAATTTTTTAGGCCGGTTTGGAAGTAAGAATTGAGATAGGCCCGACGAAGGACAGACAAATCCAAGTCCCCATGAATGTCGAGGGGGTATTCGAGTACAATCTCATCTTGGGTCAAGGTTCCTGTCTTGTCCGTACAGAGGATATCAATAGCGCCTAGATCTTGAATAGCGTTGAGCTTTTTGATGACCACCTTTTCTTTGGCCATGATAATGGAACCCTTGGCCAAGCTGGCTGTGATAATCATTGGGAGCATTTCCGGAGTCAAGCCCACCCCTACACTGAGGGCAAAGACCCCTGCTTCCAGCCAGTCCCCATCTGTCAAACCATTGATAAAGAAGACGATGGGTACCATGACCATCATGAGTCGGATCAACAACCAAGAGATGGTGTTCATTTCTCGTTCAAAAGAGGTTGGTTCATCATACGTATTGATGGTTTGCTCAATCGCTCCCATCATGGTTTCATCCCCAACGACCAAGACCAAGGCTGTTGCTCGACCCGAGATGACATTGGTCCCCATGAAAGCTAGACTTTCACTCTCCAAAAGACTGTCCAGATTTTGGCCACTTGCTTTTTTCAAGCAGACTTTTTCGACAGCATCGCTCTCTCCAGTCAAACCGGATTGTTGGACGAAGAAGTCTCGTGAATCCAACAAGACCACATCTGCTGGGATCATGTCGCCTGCACTCAGTTTGATCAAGTCTCCCACCACAATCTCATCAATGGGAATTTCTTCTTCCTTGCCTTCTCTAATCACTGTTGCTGTATTGACAATCATGCGAGAAAGGTTGCTAGCAGCCTTGTCACTTCGCAATTCTTGGATAAAGCGAATCCCTCCAGAGAGAAGGACGAGAACGACGATGATGAGAGAGGTCGTTGGATCTTCCTCACCTGGTTTGGCTAACCAAACATTGGTCACCAGAGAAACAAGAGCAATGAGCAGTAAGATGACTGTGAAGGGATTGATGATGGATTCAACAATCCGTTTCCAGATAGAATCATCTTGCCCCTTTGTGAGGACATTTTCTCCATAGCTATCCCGGTTTTCCTCTACTTGGTCTTCCGTCAAACCAGACCAGCTAGATTGATAGGTTGCTAAGGTTCTTGTTTCTACATCTTGCAATGCAGCTATGAGTCTTTCTTTTGTTGTTTGCATTGGAATCTCCTTTTAAATCAGGAGCCAAACGCTTATAGAGTCCCGATGACACAAATCAGCGATTGGCTGGCTATGTGCGGTTCGGGATGATCGTCGATTTGTATCATAGTGTTCTCCTTTTCTACTTGATAGGTGAGAGGCTTCTTAAGCATAAGAAAAAAGCCCTCCCCTTTTATAGGTAGGACTCATTAAACTCGTCGTTTATTTTTTAATAAAAATTCTCAAAAAATAGACCGTCCAAGCTTTAGCTCCGCAAGGCAATGAAATGAGCTTAGTCTTGACCTTTGCGATCAGGACTGTTGACCAACGAGTAGTGTCTCCACTGCTTTGCGGTAGTCATCCGTATCCTTGTGGTAGCCTCACCTACCGTTATTCCCCTTGAGTATACTCCTCCCCTATAGAAAAGTCAACCCTTAAAATCAACCTTTTTTAGGAAAATTTGTTACGATCCGATCGACAATCTCTTGGACTAGGGTTTTCGGAGCTGCCACATTCAAACGGGCATGTTGCTTCCCTTCTACTCCAAAGTCTGTCCCTTTATTAAGGATGACCTTAGCCTGGTCATGAAGTCGAGCATGGAGTTCTTCCTCTGACAAACCGTAGGCAGAAAAATCAAGCCAGAGCAGATAGGTCCCTTGCGGTTTCATCACACCAATGTCTGTCTGCTCACGCAAAACTTCTACAGTGTAGTTGATATTTTCTTCCAAGACTTCCTTTAAGTCCTCTAACCAAGCCTTTCCATTCTGATAGGCTACTTCGGTGGCGATAAATCCAAGGGCAGAAATTTCATGTTGATTGTTTCGCAACTGCTGAGCTTGGAAGGATTTTCTTAGTGCATCATTTTCGATGATGGCATAGGAATTTTTTGTCCCTGCGATGTTGAAGGTTTTGGTCGCACTCGATAAGACAAGGGTGAAGTCCTTAAAGCTTGGATCTACCGTATTAAAAGAAACGTGCTGGTGCCCAAACAATACCAAATCTTGGTGAATTTCATCGGAAACAAGCAAGACCCCATATTTTTGACAGAGGCGACCAATCTTTTCTAGGACTTCTCGTTCCCAGACGCGACCGCCTGGATTATGAGGATTGCACAGGATGTAGAGCTTGACTTGGTGCTCCACAAAGTCTTTTTCCAATTGCTCAAAATCAATTTGGAAAAGTCCATCCACTTCTACTAAGGAATTGGTCACTAATTTGCGTTGATTGAGGCGGACGCTACGGGCAAAGGGTGGATAGACTGGCGTATTGATGAGAACAGCCTCTCCTTCCTTAGTGAAAGCCTGAATAGCCGTTGAAATAGACGGAACCACACCTTCCATAAAGACAATGGCTTCCTTCTCAAACACATATCCATGCTCTGACTTTTCCCACTCCTGAACAGCTCGGTAAAGCTCTTCACTAGGATAGGTGTAGCCGTAGACTAATTGATCCGCGTAATTTCGAATGGCTTGTCGAACCGCAGGTAAGGATTCAAAATCCATATCTGCAATCCAGGCAGGAAGAAGTTCTGGATCTTGCTCTGACTCCTTCCACTTGCTAGTATGATGCCCCAAACGATTAGGGACAGTCAAAAATTGTTCTTTTCCCATGATGGACTCCTATCTAGCCAATGCTTGTTCTAAATCCTCAATCAAATCTCGCGCATCTTCAATTCCGATGGAAAGGCGAAGCAAGTCATCCGTTAACCCATAGGAATGACGAACCTCTGCAGGAATATCCGCGTGGGTCTGTGTAGTTGGGTAGGTAATCAAACTCTCCACTCCACCTAAGCTTTCTGCAAAGGTTAAGACTTGCAAGTGGTTCAAAATGGTTGGAATCTTTTCTTGGTGGCTTACTTTAAAGGAAACCATGCCTCCCTTGCCAGTATACAAGACTTCCTTAACAGCTGGATGCCCCTTCAAGAATTCCACTACCTTCTTCGCATTTTCTGTAGAGCGCTCCATACGAAGGGCTAAGGTTTTTAAACCACGGATCAATTGGTAGCTGTCAAAAGGAGAGAGAACAGCTCCAGTTGTGTTTAAGTTATAAAAGAGTTGCTCATAAAGGCCTTCATCATCAGTCACCACAACACCAGCCAAAACGTCATTATGACCTGCTAGATACTTGGTCGCTGAGTGGAGGACGATGTCTGCTCCTTCTTCAATTGGACGTTGGTAGATAGGGCTATAGAAGGTATTGTCTACAATCACTTTTGCCCCTTTTTCATGAGCGAGTTTAGCTAATTTCTGGATGTCAAACTCCAGCATGAGTGGGTTGGTAGGCGTTTCAATATAGAGAATATCCACCTCTCCCTTCAATCCTTCTACCAATTCTTCTTCTGAATTTGCATAGGTAAAGAAAAAGCGTCCTTCTTGTTCCATTTGGTTGAACCAGCGGAAAGAGCCTCCATAAAGATCTCTTACTGCCAAGACCTTACTGCCAACAGGAAAAATACTAAAGGCTAAGACAATGGCAGACATACCTGAGCTCGTCACCAAGGCATGCTCTGCACTCTCAATAGCTGCCAAGGTCTTTTCAGCGTTTACCCGAGTCGGATTCTTGGTACGGATATAGTCAAAACCAGTAGATTGACCAAACTCTGGATGCTGGTAAGTGGTTGAAAAATGAAGCGGAGTAATCAAAGCCCCTGTTGCTGGATCCGACTTGATTCCCGCTTGAGCTAGGATGGTGTTAATATTCTTTTTGTGACTCATACAAACCTCCAATGGACGTAAATTCAATTGTCTCTATTGTATCACTTCTTTAGATGATTCGGTTTTTCCTTTTTCAAGAGCTAGATATAGCTTCAAACTATAATGAAAAAAGAGGTGGGATAGACCCAACCTCTACTGGTTATGAAATATGAAATTTATTTCGAAGACTGGCTGCCTTGCTACCAATGAAGCGATCTAAGAAACGAAGACGAAGACCGAGGCCACCGTATACGACGATTCCCACACCACCAATCAGAGCTACATAGAGCATGCTGGTCACTCGACCATTTGGTTTGATCACCATGCCGAGGATAAAGCCTGCAACTAGGACTACCAAGAGCATAATCAAGGTGAGAATGGCTGTCAATAAGCTTCGTTTGAAGACTGTCTTGCGATTGAAATGAGTCACCTGATGAATTTCCTTGTACATAAGAACAATCGGAATCATGAGGCCAATCGTAGTAGAAAGAAGAGGACCATAAGCCTTAAAGAGATAAATGAACGGTACTTGGAGAATCAGTTTTACCAATACTCCATAACCAAAGTAAAGAATCGCCTTCCGATTTTGGAAAAGAGCCTGGATCATTGGAGAGAGAACCGTATACAAGCCTAGAATGACCGTTTGTAACATGGCTAGGATAAAGAGTCCCAAAGCCAGGGAATCTGGTTTCCCGTAAAAGACCGTATAGAGAGGCTCTGCAATAGCTACAGCTCCAATCGTCGCTGGAAGCAAGAAGGCTACTAGCATGGTCAAATTATCTTGAACCAGCTTACCTGCAGCCCGGAAATCGCCCTTGACATAGTTCTCTGTAAGGAGAGGGATTCCCACCCCACCGATCGATGTCGCAACTGCAATTAAAATCATGGTGATCTTGTTCGGATTCGCTGAGAAGTAGCTGAACTGAACCAAAAGCTCTGAACGAGTGAAGTTGGTGAACCAAGACATGACATTGCTATAGGTCATCTGGTCGATAATTTGAAAGAGTTGAATGGCTGATCCTGTCACAATGAACGGAATCGCTTCACGAATAGTATCCCACAAGAGAGCCTTGGTATCAATCTGGCTATCAGACTCCGGGCGATGAATAATGTGCTGTAGAAGTCCTGTTTTCCAGAGGTAATAGACGAGGACTAGAAGACTCGCTCCCATCCCAATAAAGGCTGCAAAAGTGGACTGGGTCACGGCTTCAACGTAATCACCTGAACCGACCTTCATAATGAAGTAGGCTGTCAAGAGCATCCAGATAACCCGAATCACTTGCTCAGCAATTTGACTGATAGCATAAGGTTTCAGATTGTTATGCCCTTGGAAGAAGCCACGAATGACACTCATGGAAGGGAAAATGAGGACCGCCCAAGATAAGCTCTGCATGACAGGGATTAGGTCTTTCCCACCTCCTGATAGGTTTGCAAAGACTGGGGAAAGCACATACATGATAATGGCAAAAATCAAGCCCAATAAAGACATGAACTTAAGGAAGCCACGAATCATGGCAAAACTGTGCTCTTCTTGTCCCTTGGTATTATACTTAGCGACTTGCTTAGCGACTGCTACTGGGACACCTGCTGTTGAAATCAGCAAAAACCAAGCGTAGATATTGTAGCCCATAGTGAAGAGACCGTTTGCCTCTGCTCCATGTTTACCCATCCAGATATACCAAGGGATGATATAGGCCGCACCCAAGAGACGACTAATGAAATTGCTAGCTGTTAACCAGACTGTACCTCGAAGCATCTGGGCCTGTTGATTACTTGTTTCGTTACTCATATGTTTCCTCTACTTTATAGTCTTCTTTCATTATAAACTTTTCCTTTACACTTGTAAAATAAGGTCTTTCAGTTTAAAATAGGATTATGATAAAGATAGAAACTGTACTAAACATTTTAAAAGAGGATCACAACTTTCGTGAGATCCTACAAGACGGAGAATACCACTATTCAGCAAGTGGTGTTTCTTTTAATCAAATAAGCTACGATAGTCGAAAAGTCAACTCCGAGACCCTCTTTTTTGTCAAGGGGGCAAATTTCAAGAAGGAATTTTTGGAGCAAGCGATCGAGCAAGGTCTCCAGTGGTATGTCGCTGAGCAAGACTTTGAGGTCAGCATCCCAGCCATTATCGTTACGGATATCAAACAGGCTATGAGCTTGATTGCCATGGAATTCTATGGCCACCCTGAGCGCCAGCTAAAACTCTTAGCTTTTACAGGGACCAAGGGCAAAACGACTTCTGCTTACTATGCCTACAAGATTCTTGAGCAAGGACACCGTCCAGCCATGCTATCCACTATGAACACAACCTTGGATGGCAAGACCTTCTTCAAATCAACCTTGACCACTCCAGAAAGCATTGATCTTTTTGAAATGATGGCCCAAGCAGTTGCCAACGATCGGACCCACCTGATTATGGAGGTTTCTAGCCAAGCTTATTTGGTGAAACGGGTTTACGGTCTGACCTTTGATGTCGGTGTCTTCCTCAACATCAGCCCTGACCATATTGGACCAATTGAACATCCAACCTTTGAAGACTACTTCTACCACAAACGTCTCTTGATGGAAAATAGCCGTGCTGTTGTTGTCAATAGCGATATGGATCATTTTGAGATTCTTGCGGAGCAGGTCGCGGAGCAAGACCACGACTTCTACGGCAGTCAATCAAGCAACCAAGTCCAGAACTCAAAAGCCTTTAGCTTTTCTGTCACTGGTAAGCTGGCGGGAGATTATGATACCCAGCTCATCGGTCACTTCAACCAAGAAAATGCTGTGGCTGCAGGTCTTGCCTGCCTTCGCCTAGGAGCGAGTCCCGAGGATATCCAAAAAGGGATTGCTAAGACGCGTGTTCCTGGCCGAATGGAAGTCTTGACTCAGAAAAATGGAGCCAAGGTCTTCATCGACTACGCCCATAATGGAGATAGCTTGAAAAAGCTGCTCTCAGTAGTTGAAACCCATCAAACGGGGACCATTTCACTAGTCCTTGGATCAACCGGTAATAAGGGAGAAAGCCGCCGCAAGGACTTTGGCATACTCTTAGAAGACCATCCTGAGATCCAAGTCTTCCTCACAGCGGATGATCCCAACTATGAAGATCCTTTGGCTATCGCTGAAGAGATTAGCAGTTTCATCACGCGCCCTGTCGAAAAAATCGCAGATCGCGAGCAAGCCATTCAACTAGCTATGGCAACGACCAGCAAGCCTGAAGATGCCGTCATTATCGCCGGAAAAGGAGCTGACTGCTACCAAATCGTCAATGGCGTAAAAGAAGAATATCCAGGCGATGCCGCCATCGCTGAACGTTACCTATAATCAAACGAAAGAAGAGGCTGGGACAAAAGTCCTAGCCTCTCAATTGTCTTTGGATTGTCGAGCAAG
>NZ_JAPJPF010000051.1 GCF_030825805.1 Streptococcus sp. | reverse complement strand
TGTTTCCGTGACGACCGGCCATCTTATCTCCGACGCGGATCTTGCGTTTTTGTGCGATGTAAACACGAACCAACATGTTCACACCCGATTGCAATTCATCTCCGTTTGCACGCGTAAAGATCTTGACATCGCGAACAACACCATCTCCACCGTGAGGTACACGAAGAGAAGTATCACGCACTTCACGAGATTTATCTCCAAAAATAGCGTGGAGGAGACGTTCTTCAGCAGAAAGGTCTTTTTCACCCTTCGGTGTCACCTTACCAACTAAGATGTCGCCTTCTTTTACTTCCGCACCGATACGGATAATACCCATTTCGTCAAGGTTTCTGAGAGCATCTTCCCCAACGTTTGGAATTTCACGAGTGATTTCTTCAGGGCCTAACTTAGTGTCGCGCGTTTCTGATTCGAATTCTTCCAAGTGAACAGATGTGTAGACATCTTCTTTCACCAAGCGTTCGCTCATGATAACGGCATCCTCAAAGTTGTAACCTTCCCATGTCATGTATGCGACGATTGGGTTTTGACCAAGGGCCATTTCCCCTTTTTCCATCGATGGACCGTCTGCGATAAAGTCTCCTTTTTCAACAACGTCACCAACTTTTACAAGAGTACGTTGGTTGTATGCAGTACCTGAGTTTGAACGACGGAATTTTTGGATGTGGTAGACATCAAGAGATCCATCTTTACGACGAACTTCTACCTTATCCGCATCTGCATAGCTAACTTTACCATCATGTTGCGCAATGACTGCAGCTCCTGAGTCATGAGCTGCTTGATATTCCATACCAGTACCCACGTAAGGCGCTTTTGGATCGATCAATGGCACAGCCTGACGTTGCATGTTGGCACCCATGAGGGCACGGTTGGAGTCATCGTTTTCCAAGAACGGAATACATGCTGTCGCAACGGCAACTACTTGTTTTGGAGATACATCCATGTAGTCGACTTGATCAGATGGGAACTCTTGGTTGTTACCACGGTGACGTCCCATAACGATTGGCTCAGCAAAACCACCTTTTTCGTTCAACTTAGAGTTGGACTGGGCTACGATGTACTCATCTTCTTCATCAGCTGTCAACCAAACGATTTCGTTAGTGACCACACCTTTTTCACGGTCTACTTTACGGTATGGCGTTTGGATGAATCCATACTTGTTCAAGTGTCCGTAGGATGACAAGTTGTTAATCAAACCGATGTTTGGTCCTTCAGGTGTTTCGATTGGACACATACGTCCATAGTGAGTGTAGTGCACGTCACGGACTTCGTATCCAGCACGGTCACGTGTCAAACCACCAGGCCCTAAAGCTGATAAACGACGTTTGTGAGACAACTCAGAAAGTGGATTGTGTTGGTCCATGAACTGGGACAATTGTGAAGAACCAAAGAATTCTTTGATCGCTGCAGTCACTGGACGAATGTTGATAATTTGTTGTGGTGTTAATACTTCATTATCTTGAACAGACATGCGTTCACGAACATTACGTTCCATCCGTGAAAGTCCAAGACGCACTTGGTTGGCAAGTAATTCACCAACCGCACGGATCCGGCGGTTTCCAAGGTGGTCGATATCATCCACGCGGCCAAGACCTTCAGCCAAGTTAAGGAAGTAGCTCATTTCAGCAAGGATATCGGCTGGAGTGATGGTACGAACCTTATCATCTGGATTAGCATTGCCGATGATAGTGACAACGCGATCTGGATCTGTTGGTGCCACAACCTTGAATTTTTGAAGAACGACTGGTTCTGTCAATACTGCTGAATCATTTGGAGTATAGACAATCTTGTTCAGATCACCATCCAAATGTTCTGAGATGCTGTCGATGACATCGCGTGTCATCACGGTACCAGCTTCTACAAGGATTTCTCCTGTTTCGGCATCTACCAATGGTTCTGCGATCGTTTGGTTCAACAAACGGTTCTTGATATTGAGTTTCTTGTTGATCTTGTAGCGACCAACTGGGGCCAAGTCATAACGACGTGGGTCAAAGAAACGGGCTACCAACAAGCTACGTGAGCTTTCCGCTGTTTTTGGCTCACCTGGACGAAGACGCTCATAAATTTCTTTAAGAGCTTCATCTGTACGAGAATCCATTGGATTTTTGTGGATATCTTTTTCAACAGTGTTGCGAACTAATTCACTATCCCCAAAGATATCAAAAATCTCGTCATCCCCAGAGAAACCAAGGGCACGAACTAAGGTCGTAAATGGAATCTTACGCGTACGGTCGATACGAGTATAAGCAATATCTTTTGAGTCTGTTTCAAGCTCTAGCCAAGCTCCACGGTTCGGAATAACCGTTGATCCATAGCCAACCTTACCGTTCTTGTCCACCTTATCATTGAAGTAGACACCTGGTGAACGGACGAGCTGAGATACGATGATCCGCTCTCCACCATTGATGATGAAGGTTCCCATCTCAGTCATGATTGGGAAATCACCAAAGAAGACTTCTTGAGTTTTGATTTCGCCTGTTTCCTTGTTAACCAAGCGGAAGGTTACAAAGATTGGGGCAGAATAGCTCGCATCATGGATACGTGCTTCTTCCAAGGTATACTTTGGTTCTCTGATTTCATAGCCGACGAATTCCAACTCCATTGTGTCTGTGAAGTTCGAAATTGGCAATACATCTTCGAAAACTTCTTTCAAACCATGATCCAGAAAATCTTTAAATGAATCCGTTTGGATTTCAATCAAATTTGGTAAATCAAGAACTTCTTTGATTCTTGAAAAACTACGACGGGTCCGATGTTTCCCGTATTGAACGTCATGTCCTGCCAAAGTTTTAACTCCTTTTCTATACTAGGATACCAGCTAGGGGAAGGCCCTCTCTGAAAATCCGGTTTCTAGATCGCTTCTGACCACATCAGAATAGTTCTGATCCAGTCGAAACGATGTTATGAAGGGGGTGTGATCTACATCACGTGAGAAGAAATCTCCTCCGTATCATTCATCCTTTTTGGAATTTTTAGAAAGATTAAGTTTGTATGACAAATCTGTTTGTTTCTAAAAATAGGCACAAAAAGAGCAGCTAAATCGACTTTTATAAAGTTTGATTTAACTGCTGTAAGCTTCTATTTGGACAATATTTCAAATAAAGCACACGACAAATTACTTGTCCTTATTATATCGTATTTTCACAAAAAACACAAGGTTTTCTCTAGACATGAAAACGATTTTATGGTATTGTCCCTGATAATTTTTACCGGTTTTGTCCACTCGATGATGAACTGCTTGGCGTACTAGTATTGCCTGTCCGATTGCTATTGCGATTCCCATTGGAAGTCCCCGCTGAACCTCCTAGCATTCCAGCCCAAGCACTAGCATAATCATTATCTGATCCACCAATAGCAAAACGGTAGGTCGTTTGTGGAGCACCATTTTTAGCCCAATAGCTGGTAACTGTCGCACCCGACACATCGATGTCACGACCATTGACATTGACACGACCAGGTCGTTGTCCTGTAGCTTTCAGAACAGTCGATGAAATGACACTACTATCTAGGGTGAAGCGGTCTTGCACTCCCCAAGCATTTGGATCCGCCTGGTAGATAGCATTGGCTAAATAGGCCATGTAGCTTGCGTTGTTGTTGTAACCTGTCAATGGAGCCATAGAAGCATTGTTATCGTGTCCAATCCAGCCACCTAAGGTGAGATTTGGAGTAGACAGCATGAGCCACATATCTCCATTCTCATTGGTAGTTCCGGTTTTCCCGATCCAATCGGCATTAGCAAGGGTTGGGTTGACCTGGCTGATCCGGCTCTTGAAGGTCGTTGTTGCACCGGAGCTGATGACACCTCTTAACAGATCCTGCATGATAGTCGCAGTTGCTGCTGAGTATACTCGAGTTGGTTTGCTTTCGTGCTGGTAAACAACTTTTCCGTTTTGGTCCATGATTTTTTCAATCATGTAGCGTTTTTGGTAATTCCCATTATTGGCAAGGGTTTGATAACCGTTTGTATGTTGGGCAACGCTTACTTCGATCCCGCCTCCCATTGGCAGACTTTCAATGCCGTACTCAGCGATATCGTAGCCCATTTTTTCCATATAGCCAGGTACATCGACACCCTTTTCACGGAGAGTACGATAGGTCCAATAAGCTGGGATATTCCATGAGGTATTGAGGGCCTCTCGGAGGTCCATCATACCAGTTCCTCGGTTATCCACGTGCATAATTGGCTCTCCACTAGAGAAGTTGGTTGGGTAATTGGAGACGATGCTATTGCTTCCCATCAAGCCTTGGTCAATGGCGATTCCATAAGCCAGCAAGGGTTTAATGGTAGAACCTGGAGAACGCTTTGTATCAAAGGCATGGTTATTTTGATTCCCGTCAAAATTCCGTCCCCCAACAAAGCCAAGAATCGCTCCTGTTCGGTTGTCCATAAGGACATTCCCAACTTCCACCGTACCTGTTCCATCATCCAAGATACCACCATAATTGGCAACTGCTTCTTGCATGGCATTGTAGATAGCTTTGTTGATAGTGGTTTGGACCGTATAGCCACCCTCTCTCAATTCTTTCTTCGCTAACTCTTGATAAGACTTAACCGTTGAATTGTTTTTTAGGTCGTGACTAGAAACGTTGTCTCTCTTGATTAGATACTCATACATAGCATCTTCCGCTTCACTAACAGCTTGGAAATACAAGTAGTCGTGTGGTGTCTTCTCGATGCCATTTGAAGGAAGGAAATCCTTGCTTAGATCATATTGACTATATTGGTCGTACTCTTCCTTGCTGATAGCACCCGTCCGATACATATTGTACAAGACATCCTTGGCACGATCCAAGCCTAAAGCTTGATTTTCCGGAGTCTTGAGGCTGCCATCAGAAGCGTAAGGCGAGTAGACAATTGGACTCTGTGGCAAACCAGCAATAAATGCCGCCTGTGGAACAGTCAAGTCTTTGGCAGAAACACCAAAAATCCCTTGAGCTGCAGCTTCCACTCCTGCGATATTTTGTCCCCGGTTGTTTCGACCAAATGGAGAGACATTGAGGTAGGTCGTTAAAATTTCGTCCTTATCCATTACCCGCTCCAGAGCAAGGGCATCGATAATCTCAGCGGCCTTCCGTGAGAAGGTCGGTGCATCTCCCACAACTTGTTGTTTGATCAACTGTTGGGTCAGAGTCGAACCACCACTAGAGGACCCTACTCCAGCAACTGAACCCAAGGTAGCCCGGATTACCGCTTTCGGAACAACCCCGTTATGGCTATTAAAATTTTCGTCCTCAGTTGCAATAACAGCCTTTTTGACATTGTCCGAAATCGCATCCTTTTGGACAGGAATCCGAATCAAGTCACTGTCAATATCAGAAATGATGCTTCCATCTGAGTAGGAAATCTTTGAAACGCTCGAAATATTTCGCACTTGTTGAACCAATTGGGTCGGATCCGGTGTCTCTGTCTCATTAAATAGGCTGGCTGCATAGCCAATTGCAATCCCTGCACCAAACAAGAGACCACCTATAGCAAACACCAATAACACATCCCAAAGGAGTTTCATCGTCCGGAGAATGGTTGCTAGGAAATCTCCTAGTGACCAGCCCTCCTTGTCTTCTTTCTCATCGACCTCAACAGTCATCTTGGCAAAGAAGTCTTTTATTTTCTTCCCGCACTTTGTAAAAAATTCTCTCATTTGACTCACTCTATTTCTCCTTGTCCTTCCTATTATACCAAATGGACCACTTCCTTTTCAATTCCTAAAGTTGAGAACACCGTTTCCAACTGGATTTTTTTCGTCCTTTCATTGCTATTTCAAGTCATTATGGTAAAATAGAGAGAAACCATACAGATACTGGACTGTTTTCATCGATCCGGCCAGTAGCTTAGAAAAGGAGAGAACGATGCACATTTTTGATGAGCTAAAAGAACGTGGTTTGATTTTCCAAACGACTGACGAAGATGCTTTGCGTAAAGCCCTAGAAGAAGGACAAGTATCGTATTATACTGGCTACGATCCAACTGCTGATAGTTTGCACCTTGGGCACCTTGTTGCAATCTTGACCAGTCGTCGCTTACAATTGGCAGGCCACAAACCTTATGCGCTTGTCGGTGGTGCGACCGGACTCATTGGAGACCCTTCTTTCAAAGATGCCGAGCGCAGTTTACAAACTAAGGAGACTGTAGACGGTTGGGTCACTTCTATCCAAGGGCAATTGTCTCGTTTCTTAGATTTTGAAAATGGGGAAAATAAGGCTGTCATGGTCAATAACTACGACTGGTTTGGCAGCATTAGCTTCATTGACTTCCTTCGCGACATCGGAAAATACTTTACTGTCAACTACATGATGAGCAAGGAATCTGTGAAGAAACGTATCGAAACAGGAATTTCTTACACTGAATTTGCCTACCAAATCATGCAAGGCTACGACTTCTTTGTTCTGAACCAAGAGCACAATGTCACTTTGCAAATCGGTGGTTCTGACCAGTGGGGAAATATGACAGCTGGTACAGAGTTGCTTCGTCGGAAGGCTGATAAGACTGGTCACGTCATCACTGTTCCCCTCATTACAGATGCGACTGGTAAGAAATTTGGTAAATCTGAAGGGAATGCGGTTTGGCTCAACCCTGAAAAGACTTCTCCATACGAAATGTACCAATTCTGGATGAATGTCATGGATGCTGACGCTGTACGCTTCTTGAAAATCTTTACTTTCTTGTCACTGGATGAGATTGAAGACATCCGCAAACAGTTTGAAGCTGCTCCTCATGAACGCTTGGCTCAAAAAGTCTTGGCTCGTGAAGTCGTAACACTTGTTCACGGTGAAGAAGCCTACAAGGAAGCCCTTAACATCACTGAGCAACTCTTTGCAGGAAACATCAAAAACCTTTCTGTCAAAGAACTCAAACAAGGACTTCGTGGTGTACCAAACTACCAAGTACAAGCGGACGAAAACCACAATATCGTAGAATTGCTCGTGTCTTCTGGCGTGGTGAATTCCAAACGCCAAGCCCGAGAAGATGTTCAAAATGGAGCTATCTACGTCAACGGCGACCGCATCCAAGACCTTGACTATGTCTTGAGCGATAGCGATAAATTAGAAAATGAATTGACCGTTATCCGTCGCGGTAAGAAAAAATACTTTGTTTTGACTTATTAAAAAGAAGACCTCTGAAGCTATGACTTTCAGAGGTTTTTTGGTACACTAGATGTATCATGACGATCAAACCAAAATTACAACGATTTCAAACAGCCACTGCTTTTGCCTGTCCCATCTGTCAAGAAGCCCTTGACCTGATCCAACAAAGCTTGGTCTGCACTAACCGCCACTCCTTTGACCTTGCTAAGTTTGGCTATGTGAACTTAGCCCCACAAGTGAAGGCTTCCAAGGACTATGACAAGGAGAATTTTCAAAACCGGCAACTCGTTCTAGAGAACGGTTTTTACGACCATATCCTCACTAGCCTGTCAGAATGTTTGTCTCCACTGGACCATCCAGCCAACATTTTAGATATTGGTTGTGGAGAAGGCTACTATTCGCGCAGCTTACAGGAACGCTATCCAGACCATTCCTTTTACGCCTTTGATTTATCTAAGGAATCGATCCAACTGGCTGCCAAAAGCGACCAGGAATGGAAGGTCAAGTGGTTTGTCGGAGATTTAGCCCGTCTCCCTCTTTTGGACCAGAGCATGGACCTTCTCCTAGATATCTTTTCGCCAGCAAATTATCAGGAATTTAAACGGGTCCTGGCCCCAGAAGGTCGCCTTATCAAGGTCATCCCAACAGCCGCCCATCTGCAAGAGATTCGTCAGAAGGTGAAGGATCACCTGGATCAGGCCGATTATTCCAATGAGCAGATTATTCAACATTTCTCTGATCATTTTACGATTGAAAACACCATCCATTGCCAGGAAACCTTCGAACTAACACCAGCATTGCGGGAGGCCCTTCTGAGCATGACGCCTCTCCTCTTTCACGTCAATCCAGCTCAAATTGACTGGAACGATTTGACTCAGGTCACCATTTCTGCCACGATTTTGATCGGAAGAAGCAACTAAAAAATACCCTCCATTGATTAGAAAATGGAGGGTATTTTTCATGTTTTCAGATCAGTCACTTTCCTCTACGCCGATTTGTTGACGGTAGGCTTTAGGAGACTTGCCACACAACTTGCGGAATACTTTATAAAAGTAACCGACATTGCTGTAGCCAACTTCATAGCAAATATCTTCAATGCTTTCCGTTGTGGATAAAAGCAACTGTTGGGCAGCTTTGATCCGTTGTTTATTCAAGAGCTCTGCAAAGGTGGAATTGGTCTCACGTTTGATCAATTGCCCTAAATAAACAGGATTGATATAGAGATCTTTGCTGATATCCTTGAGCGACAGTTCCTTCCGATAGTCGCGTCCAATTACTTCTAAGACGGTCGCCACATTATTGTTCATCCGATATTGAGAGAAGAAGGTCTCCAATTGATTCCGAACGCAGGTAACAAGATCCTCGAAAGTCGTTGTCTCATGAACGGCTTTCACAACTTCTGTCAGGTTATCTCCCTGCAGGTGTTCAAACAAATGAAAGACATCCATAATGAACTGAATAAAGAGTTGCTTGGCTATCGCCACTTTTGGGGTATGGCTTCTCACGGTTTCTTCCAACCAGTTCAACTCCTCCAAAATCTGTTGGATATTTCCCTGAATGATGACACGGTAGATGGGTTCGTAGTAATTAAAGACACCATCTTCTTCCTCCAAAGGGAGATCCCCATAAAACAGACTTCGTTCAACAAGCTCTTTAAATTGTTGAAAATGTTCCTTATAAGGTGCTTGGAAACGGCGCTGTAGGAAAGCTCCTTCATCCTCATCGGAAAGATAGAGTTGAAGATTTTTTCCTAAGACCTGATAAGACGAACTGGCAAAGCCCTTCCTTTCCTTATCCACTCCAATCCAGAGTTGTTTTCTTCCTCGGATGGCTTGTTCGAACTCTTCTTCTGACCAATCTTCATGAAGGAGCCGATTGGCCGTTTCTTGGTCTGGTTTTTTTAGAGTTTGAGATAACTTTTCTAGGATATTCCCCAGCTCCACCTTATTGACAGGCTTTAACAGGTAGTCTGCCACCCGGAGGTTTAAGGCTTTTTTTACATAAGCAAAATCCTGGTAGCCCGACATAATGATATAAGCCGCATGGGGAAGAATGGACTGCATTTGATCAATCATTTCTAGACCAGTTTTTCCTGGCATATTGACATCCGTAATCACGATATCCACTGGATAATCCGCAACATAGGCCAAGGCTTGATCTGCATCCTCTGCTGTGTAAACAACCTCCATGTCCCATTTTTCAAAGGGAATCAGTTTTTTCAACCCCTCAGTAATCATATATTCATCGTCAACCAATAAGACTTTATACACGATTCTTTCCTCTTAAGTGTCCTCGATGGTAATCGTATAGAGAACACCTTTTCCTTTTTCTGATGTAATTTGAATGTGGTAACGATCCCCAAAGTAGAGAAGGAAACGCTCGTGGACATTGACAATCCCAATCGATTGTCGCCCCTTACTCTCTTCTACTTCTTCTCGTGGATCCCTATGACTCAATATTTGTTGGATCCGTTGCAGTTGGCTCGGTCCCAGTCCTCTCCCATTGTCTTGAACCCGAATTTCCACAGCTCCTCCAACATGACGGACTTTGATACTAATGACATTGTCCTTGCGCTTGTGATCAACTCCATGAACAAAGTAATTTTCCACTAGTGGCTGAAGAGTAAACTTCGGAATAACCATCTCTTCTAGACCGGGTTCAATTTTAAAGCCATAAGCAATCGATTTTGGATAACGCACCATACAGAGATAGCTGTATTTTCTACAAAATTCCAACTCATTTTCGATGGTCGTTTCTTTCTCCTCTGAAATATTGTTTCGAAGGAGACTACTAAATTCGTAAATAATATCAGCTAATTCTTCTTGATCCTGCATAACTGCATACATGCGAATAAACTCCATGGTATTATACATAAAATGCGGATTAATCTGCGCTTGCAAGGCCTTCAAATTGGCATCTTTTTGGCTCAGTTGTAGCTGATAGATATCACGGATAGACTTGTCCATATTGTCTAACATGGTATTGGTCGTTTCTGCAACTAAAAGGAGCTCCTGCTCTTTGGTATCCACATTGATCCGTCGCTCAGAATCCCCCTGGCTGATGGCTTCCATGGTATCTACCAAATCCAAAACTTGTTTTTGGTAATTACGGAAAATTCGTTGAAGCAAGAGATACAAGACCAAGACCAGGATTAAGGCGACCGAAATCATCCAGGTAAAACTAAACAAGGCTGTTCGAACCGTGTAAGAGGTCGGAATCCCAACCCAGATTTGATAGCCGTAAGCAGTATCTCGCACAATCCACTGGCTGTGATCTTTAGGGTTGATATCCCCTCTGTGGTAAAAAACCTTGCCCAAGGGATTATAGATTTGGACGGCAACTGGAATCGTGTCTTGAATATTGTCAACGACAGAATCCAATAGCGCTGGATTGATTTTAATATAAGCCAGTCCAATATCCTCGCCAGTCGTCACATCCGTTAAGGAGACTGGGATGGCTTGCGAGCTGGCCTTGTACCGATCCGCTGGAACTTGTTGCCCTCCTTTTTTATTTTTACTGGAGACAAACACAGTCGTATAGTCATTTAACACCAAATCGATTTGGTCGAGTGCGTCATGTTCCAAGTAAAGAGTCTCAACATTGCGGTGCAGGGAGACTTGAATATAGTTGGAAAAGTAATTGTCCAGTCGCCAACTTTCGTATTCAGAAGGCGACATTGAAAAGTACTTGTAAACTCCTTCGAGCTTGGCAGGGTTTTCTACCAGACTCTTTCCCCATTGTGTCGATCTTTTGTAGATATCCTCTACCTCAGCAGTCAAGCGAGAGGAAATCAACTGAGCGATCCGATCGGTTTCTGCTCGCTGATTATGCCAATAGACCAAGGATACTGTTACGCCTAAGGTCGTGATGATCCCCACCATGATATAGGCATAGAACTTCAAAAGAGTCGCTAACCATATTTTTTTCATAATTAAGAAACCACTTTAGAGCGAATTGTTTCGTAGACGGGTTGAAAAATGTCATTGACAAAGAAATGCCACAAGCCCAGTAAAACAAAGAAAAACAAAGCCGGAACGAAATGGGTAACAACCCCTAGAAGAAAGGTCCCCAAGAGAAACTTGGTCACTGCACGAATATCCAGAAAAGCACCAATGAAACTCAACTTCAAGCTGTTGAGATAGGACAAGTCAAAATGGACTTGAAGCTTGAGATAGACTGCAAAAGTCAGGGGAGCCACCAATAAGAAAATCAGATTCACCAATAGGATAAAAATCTGAAACAGGGACAAGTGAGGCAATTGAACCATCAGATACATGCCATAGACAAGAATGGCCTCGATTAAAAAAAATGTATAGAAAACCTGGTTGGCCCGACGAAAGTTTTCTTTATAAAGCGACCAAGCTTCAGACCAACCATATTGTTTGTAATCAGATCCATGTTCGGCATATAGACTCATAATCGTTGCACTAGCTGGCCCAAACCCAAACAGGATGCCTCCACAAAAGGTTAGCGCCCAAAAGATTCCTGTTGCCAGCATGGCTAAATAGACTCTTGTAAAAATAAATTCAATCATTCTTCCCATAATTTGTCTCCATGTTCATTTGCTGTATAGGGGAGCTTATGACTTAGTATAGTTTCCCTAGTACAACTGATGATTATACCCTATATTATAGCACATTTCCCCTGATGATTTCGATTTCAAAATCATCAACAGAAAAGACTTTGAAGTGCGAAGACCTCAAAGTCTTTTGATAGACTTAAGCAAGTAATGTTAGCTTATTTCTTAGAAGCAAGGTACTCATCGTATTGTTTTTGGATTTCATCCAATACTTTTTGGTAAGCACCTTCTGATTTCAATTTTTCAAGCATCTTAGGAATTTCAACTTCAGGATCTACTGTACCTGTATTGATGGCACTTGTGAATTGGTTCAAAGTGTTTGTAAGGGCAGTGATTTCTGATTTCACGTTTTCAGTGTTGAAGATGAATCCAAGTGCTGGAGATTCTTTTGCAGTTTCCAAGTCTTTCTTAGATTGTGCAATTTGCTCATCCGTTACGTTTTCGTTGATGTAAAGAATCCAGTTGTTACCAGTATTCCATCCAGACATGTGAGTGTTTCCGTTGTAGCCATCCAAGACTTTCACACGGTTTTCTTTACCTTCAACTTTTTCCCAGTTCTTGCCTTCTGGACCATAAACAAGTCCGTTCAAGAGTTCTGGGTTTGTGTTCAAGAGGTTCAATACTTCCATTGCTTTTTCTTTGTTCTTAGAGTTGTTTGAGATGACAAAGTTTGCAACTTGAGTAGTGTTGTTTTTCTTGTAAAGTTGAGTGAATGGTTTGATCTCGATCTTACGGTTTGCTACACGAGTAAGCAAGCTGTTACCGTAGTCAGCAGGTCCTACTGTTTCTTCACGTACCAACCAAGTATCTTGAGAAAGGTCATATCCAGTGTCGCTTGTAGCTACGTCTTTTGGAATGTAGCCAGCTTCATAGTATTTATGAAGAGTCTTCAAGTTTTC
>NZ_JAPJPF010000050.1 GCF_030825805.1 Streptococcus sp. | reverse complement strand
ACTAGCCCTCAAATATGCAGACTATGTCGTGACAGAAGCTGGTTTTGGAGCAGACCTCGGTGCTGAAAAATTCATCGACATCAAATGCCGCATGGCCGGACTCAAACCTGCTGCCGTTGTCCTCGTCGCGACCATCCGTGCTCTCAAGATGCATGGTGGTGTCGCCAAAGCGGACTTGGCTACTGAAAATGTCCAAGCCGTGATCGATGGTCTGCCAAACCTGGACAAACACTTGGCCAACATCCAAGAAGTCTACGGTCTACCTGTGGTCGTTGCCATCAACAAATTCCCGCTGGATACAGAGGCTGAGCTAGAAGCTGTCTATGAATCTTGTAAGAAACGCAATGTAGACGTGGTCATCTCTGATGTCTGGGCACATGGTGGAGCTGGCGGCCGTGACCTAGCTGAAAAAGTCATTCAACTAGCTCAAGAAGAAAACCACTTCTCTTATGTTTATGACCAAGAAGACAGCATTGAAACAAAATTGACCAAGATCGTCACAAAAGTCTATGGTGGTAAAGGCATCAGCATAACACCCGCGGCCAAACGCGAACTAAAAGAATTGGAAGCACTTGGTTTCTCCAACTACCCAATCTGTATGGCCAAAACGCAATATTCCTTCTCGGATGATGCCAAGAAGATCGGAGCACCGAAAGATTTCACTGTCAAAATCAGCAACCTTAAGGTGGCAGCAGGAGCTGGCTTTATCGTTG
This sequence comes from Streptococcus sp., assembly GCF_030825805.1. Classification (GTDB taxonomy): domain Bacteria; phylum Bacillota; class Bacilli; order Lactobacillales; family Streptococcaceae; genus Streptococcus. The sequence continues at coordinate 11,890 of NZ_JAPJPF010000050.1, read as the reverse complement.
CGCTCACAGGAACGATCATGACCATGCCTGGCCTACCAAAAGTTCCAGCCAGTGAAAAGATTGATATCGACGCCCAAGGCAATATTACTGGTCTCTTTTAAGAAAGAGGAGGTCCTATGGTGACTATCCTTCATCTCACCCCCGCAGATTATCAGATTTCTACTTGGTCTGGTGGTCAAACCACCCAACTCTTCCTCTCTCCAAAAGAGGGAAGTTATCCAGATCGGACCTTTGACTTTCGCCTCTCTACTGCAACGGTGGAGGTTGAAAAAAGTGATTTTACTGATCTCACTGGCTACCACCGAATCTTGATGCCTCTGACTTCATCGATTACACTCACCCATCAACATAAAGAAGTTGTTTTGAAGCCATTTCAAAGCTACTTCTTTGACGGGGGAGATCCCGTATCTAGCCAAGGGACCTGTCAAGATTTTAATCTAATCTATAAACCTTCTTATCAGGGGCATATGAGTGCTATATCCCCAAAAGAAAGTGTCACGAGCCAGAGTCGCTATCAATTGATCTATGCTCTCTGTCCACTAACACTTGAATGGAAAAAGGGACAACTTTACTCCCTCAAAACTCACGAGCTCCTGTTTATCGAACAAGCATCTCCTCTTCAAGAGATGACAATTACGTTTTCACCCCTTCAGTCTGGGAAGCAACCGATTGCTATCTGGACTGCGCTAAGATAATGTTTTAAAGGAGAGACATTATGAACGGAGCACATAAACAGTCGATTGAGGAACAAGAAAAAGCGAAATTCAGCTTTAGCGGTGCCACTCTATACGGTATCAATGCCGTGATTGGGTCTGGTATCTTCCTCTTGCCCAAAAAGATATATTCTGGCCTCGGACCAGCTTCCCTGGCCGTCATGTTTGGAGTAGCTATTCTTGTCATGCTACTATCAGCCTGTCTGGCTGAAACGGCTGGCTACTTTGATAAAAACGGTGGAGCCATGCAATACTCAAAAGCAGCTTTCGGAGACTTTGTCGGCTTTAACGTCGGGATCCTCGGATGGGCCGTTACCGTTATCGCTTGGGCTGCTATGCTAGCTGGTTTTGCTAAGATCTTCATCATTACCTTCCCAGCATTCGAAGGCTACAACCTACAGATTAGTATCGTTATGTTGGTTCTCTTGAGTCTTATGAACATCGCCGGTCTGAAAACATCGAAAATGTTCACACTGACAGCTACTGTTGCAAAATTAATCCCAATTGTCCTCTTCTCACTCTTCGCCATCTTCTTTATTCCTGGTGGAGTAAGCAAGGGCAACTTCACACCTTTCCTTCAATTGGAAAGTGGATCAAATCTCTTTAGTGCTATTTCTAGTACCGCTGTTTACATCTTCTATGGATTTATCGGATTCGAAACCATGTCCATCGTTGCAGGGGAAATGCGTAACCCTGAAAAGAACGTTCCTCGTGCTATCTTGGGATCCATCAGTATCGTCTCAGTTCTCTACATGTTGATCATCGCTGGAACAATCGCTATGCTTGGTGGAGGCATTATGGGAACCGAGGCACCAGTACAAGACGCATTTGTTAAAATGATTGGCCCTATCGGTGCCCCTCTTGTCTCCTATGGTGCTCTCATTTCAATCGCCGGTCTCAACATCGGTGAATCCATTATGGTTCCTCGTTTCGGTGCTGCCCTAGCAGACGAAAAACTCTTGCCAGCAGAACTTGGAAAAACAAACTCCAAGAATGCTCCTATCATTGCCATTATCATTTCCGGTTTCTTTGCATTCTTACTCTTGTTATCTGGATCTTTCGAATCCTTAGCAACTTTCAGTGTTGTTTTCCGTTTCTTCCAATATATTCCGACTGCTTTGGCAGCGCTCAAACTCAGAAAAATGTACCCAGAGAAAAAGGTTACCTTCCGAGTGCCATTCGGTCCAGTTATCCCAATTTTGGCTGTTGTCATCAGTATCTTGATGATTGCAGGGGATAATCTAATGAACTTTGTATGGGGAGCTATCGGTCTAGTAATCGCTAGTGGACTTTACTTTGTTTTCCACGGTGACAAACTAGCTAAAAAATAAAACAGTCCTCACCAATTCTATTTACACATTAGATGGGAACTTAGGAGGAGCAAAGCATTCCTTTGCTCCCTAGCCCATCTAAGAAGCCACGAATATCAAACCTGAGCTCTTTTCTCTAAGACTTCTTTCAATCCTTCTAAGAATCATAGACAATGGGCTCACGTTTGGTATTCAAACCGAAGTAAACAAATCTACTTCTACAGAACAATTCATAATCGGAGGTTTTATATGACTCAATTGATTCATTTAGATGGTAACAGCTTAACACTGGAAGAGGTCATCGCCGTCGCTCGGCACGGTGCCCAATGTGAGTTAGACGAAGCAGCCAAAGAAGCTGTTATCGCATCTCGTAAAATTGTTGATGATATCGTCCGTGAAAAACGTGTTGTCTATGGTGTGACCACTGGATTTGGCTCTCTCTGTAATGTCAGCATTTCTCCAGAAGATACTGTCCAACTGCAAGAAAACTTGATTCGTACCCACGCATCTGGTTTTGGTGATCCACTTCCAGAAGATGCCGTTCGTGCTATCATGCTCATCCGGATCAACTCGCTCTTAAAAGGCTATTCTGGCATTCGTCTGTCAACTGTTGAAAAACTATTAGAATTGCTTAACAAAGGAGTGACTCCTTATATTCCAGAAAAAGGATCACTCGGAGCTTCCGGAGACCTTGCCCCCCTTTCTCATATGGTGCTCCCAATGTTGGGACTTGGACACGCCTACTACAAAGGTCAACTCTTGAGCGGTCAAGAAGCTCTCGACCAAGCTGGTATTGAAAAGATCCAATTGGCTGCCAAAGAAGGGCTTGCTTTGATCAATGGTACGACTGTCCTAACCGGTATCGGCGCTCTTGCGACTTATGATGGTATCCAATTGCTCAAACTGTCTGACATTGCCGGTGCTCTTTCAATGGAAGTCCACAATGGTATTACCAGCCCATTTGAAGAAGACCTTCATACTATCCGTCCTCAAAGTGGACAATTGGCAACCGCTCGTAATATCCGTAACCTCCTTGAAGGAAGCAAAAACACAACTGTTGCGACCCAACAACGGGTACAAGATCCTTATACACTCCGTTGTATTCCTCAAATCCATGGAGCCAGCAAAGACTCTATTGCTTATGTAAAAACAAAAGTTGAAATCGAAATCAACTCTGTGACAGATAACCCAATCATCACCAAGGAAGGACACGTCATCTCCGGAGGTAACTTCCACGGTGAACCAATGGCACAACCATTTGACTTCTTGGGTATTGCCCTTTCTGAGATCGGAAACGTATCTGAACGTCGGGTGGAACGCTTGGTCAACAGCCAGCTTAGTAAATTGCCATCCTTCTTGGTCAAACACCCTGGCCTCAACTCAGGCTTCATGATTACGCAGTATGCTTGTGCTTCTCTTGCATCTGAAAACAAAATCTTGTCTCACCCAGCCAGCGTTGACTCTATCCCATCTTGTGAAAACCAAGAAGACTTCGTCAGCATGGGAACTACAGCAGCTCGTAAAGCAGCAGAAATCCTTAAGAATTCACGCCGCATCGTTGCTACTGAAATTATGGCAGCCTGCCAAGCCTTGGATCTCAAACCAGAAAATCATGAACTTGGTAAAGGTACAAAACCTGCCTATGACCTGATTCGCAACAAGGTTTCCTTCATTGAATTTGACAAAGACATCGAAATCTTTGAAGAACTTAATAAAGCATCTGCTGTTGTCGAAAGTGAAGAATTCTTAGCAACCATCGAAAAAGCAGTTGACTTAAGCATTCAATACTGATACAGTAAGGATACAGCAGAAAAAGGCTGAGAAAATTTCTCAGCCTTTCCAATTCTAGCCAAATACCAACAAACGGAGGCATGTAACGTGCTTAGAGATTATTACCCAACGACTTACAGTTATTACCAAGGCAGTATTGAAGACAATCCTTATACAGCCAAATGGGGAATGCTGACGAAGTTTTTGGATTTGAATGATGAAACCTTGACTCCTTTTGAAGAAGTCACCTTTGGAATCCTTGGTTTTAAAAGCGATAAAGGAGTCTATATCAATAACGGTCGCGTCGGTGCTGTCGAAAGTCCTAATGCTATTCGCACCCAGCTCGCCAAACTTCCTTGGCACTGGGGCACCAACGTCACAGTTTTTGATGTCGGAAATATCGATGGCCCCAATCGTTCTCTTGAAGATTTGCAAGAGAGCCTCTCTCTAACTGTCAAACGGATGTTGGAGCTAAATATTCAACCAATCGTCCTCGGTGGAGGGCACGAAACGGCTTATGGTCACTACCTGGGCCTCAAATCCTCCTTGCAACCAGATGAACAATTGGCTGTCATAAACCTAGATGCTCACTTTGACCTGCGTCCTTACGACCAAACTGGTCCCAACTCTGGAACAGGATTTCGCCAAATGGCAGACCACGCAAAAGAAGAGAGCAAAGATTTCCCTTACTTGATTTTGGGCATCCAGGAACACAGCAACAACCTGTTCCTATTCAACTATGTGGCAAAAACACCAAGCATTGATTTCTTAACAGGACAAGATCTCTTCCGGATGAGCCACCAGGCCATTCTTGATCGGATTGATCAATTCTTAGAAAAACAGACAGCGGTCTACCTCTCTATCGATATGGACTGCTTTGCCGTTGGTTCTGCCCCTGGCGTCAGTGCCATCCAGTCACTTGGTGTGGATCCAAAACTAGCCCTAATGTTGCTCCAACACATTGCTGCTAGCGGCAAACTGATTGGATTTGATATTGTGGAAGTTTCCCCTCCTCATGATATTGACAACCACACCTCCAACCTGGCTGCAACCTTTATCTTTTACTTGACCCAAATCTTGTCCCAACAAAAATAAGATGCAAAACCTCTCTAACATACAAAAGGCTTATCAACATCCATCCCTTGGGTGTTGATAAGCCTTTTTTTATTCTTCCTTCGTGACACTTGATGAGCTATACTAGAGGACTTTTAATCTCTTGAGGAAGGGACGGTCTCTATACGGAGTCAGATGTTGCTCTGCCAGTTTCTTGTAGTAGCCCTTATCTTCTTTCAAGAAAGAGCTCAAAGCAGGAACCAGTTGCTCTCCTTGTTCCTTCTGGGCCGCCAAGAAGGCTAAGAGATAACAAACCATCCCCTTGTCTCGCGCATTCGTCGTTTGCTTCATGGTTCCTTCTTTACGAGCCAGATAAGTTGCCACCTTCTCTTGCTCGCCAAAATGACAGGCGATTAAGGATTGATAAAATTCGAGCAATTCTTCCTTCCAAGGGAAGCGAACGCCGGACAAAACCTTTTGAGCCCTGTCAAAATAGAAGCGGGCTTGGACCAAATCTCCCTTCCAATAGTAGGCAATCCCAAGATCAATTTCAAACACCACTCGGACTGAATCAACAGATTGATCTCCCACCAAGCGTAGGACCTCTTCCAAATGGGTGACAGCTACTTGAAAATGCCCTCTCACTTGCTCTATTTCAGCCAGGTAGGCTAAAGATGCTGCAATTTGAATGGCATACTTGGCCTGCATGCTATTGGTCAGACTAAAGCAATCAATGGAGCGATAGAGGTGGCGGGTTGCCTGCTCCTCATCCCCTACCATCAAATGGTACAAACCCTTCAAACGTAACTGAATCGCAATCGCTTCATGGTTGTTGGCCTGAATCGCATCTTCTAAAGCCAAATCTGTGTAATAGGCCATTTCAGAAATATTTTCTGTTTGAATGCAATAATAAATGATTTGCCGGTACCCTTCTAAAAGAAAGTCGAGCCGTTTGAGTTCCCGCGCATAGGAGATGACCTTTTGAATATCATGAATCCCCTTTTGGTACTCACCACTTCGAATGAAGTAGCGCCCCTCTAAATACAAGTAGCGCAGTTGCAAATACTTGTAGTCTCTATCTTTTTGGTGTCGTGAAAAAAGCTGATCCAGTTCTCGACGAAGACGAGAGAGTTCCCCAAAAATATCCAAATGGCTATTTTCACCATCTGATACTCCCCCTTCTTCTCCCTTGGAGTATATTGGGAATAGTTCATGTTCTAGCTGGAGGATTTCTTCCAAGTAGGTTAGCTCAAAGGATAGGGAACACAAGAGATTTTGGGACTGCTTGTATTGGTAAGCTATTTCCTTATAGAAGAGCAGGTCTGTCGAATCTTCTAAGGTTTCTTCCAGTTTTTGCGCGATTTGTTGATGGAAGAGACGCCGTCTGGCTGGTGACAGGAGTTGGTAGAAATACATGGCTACCAATTGCTTGCAAAATTGGACTAAGAGATCCTCCCCCTCCTCCACTATTGAGATGATTCCTCTTTGAGCTAAAGGATCTAATAATGCAGTTAAAACAGAAAGATCTGTAGCTGTCAAATCGGCCAAGATAGACATGGATATCGGCTTATGAAAACAAGACAAATAATGAAGAAGGGACTCCTCTTCACTGCTCAAGTCACCCAGCTCTTGAGACAGATAGGCTTGAATAATATCAGGTAAGGGCTCTAAACTTTCCTTCTCTTTCCACTCTTCTATATAGCTGGACAACAAGAAGGGACTACCTTCACTCCACTCCATCATTTGCTCGATCAGGGCTGGTTCTATCTGCCCCAGTTGCCCTTGTAAGAGTGATCGACTTTCACTCGGATCAAAATTGGTCAACTCTAGCTGGGACAACCGTCTCTCGACTTTTAAACTCCCAAAGAAGGTGACCAAGAATTCCGGCAAAGGCCCCTCAGCTGTAACAATCAGTTGCCATCTTTCCCCGCTACTTTTCTCCTCCAATTGCTTTACTTTATTGAATGAGGCCGCATCCATCCACTGAGCATTTTCAAGCAGAATCAGGAGAGGTTTTTCTTGGCTGAGTCTTTGAAGGTGCTTCCGGACAGCAGGGAGATTGTCCGCTTTTCCTAGAGGAGGAGCTTCCAAGCCCCCACTCACTTTCTCTAGGGAAGCTTTGAGGTCGTCCCAGATCCCTCCTTCTTCTTGGCGACTGCCGACTTTGCCTTCCAGCTTGACAAAGCTAAAACTACGATTGGACAGCAAGACCAATTGACGCAATAAACGTTTTTTGCCTGTTCCAGATTGCCCCATGACCAAGAGAGGGCCAACCGCTTCCCCCTTCTCTACTAAGGATAGGTATTCTTCCAGTTGGGACAGTTCTTGTTTGCGACCAAAGAAAGGGAGTTCTCGGACATTCACACGATTGCTCTGTTTATGGGTTCGCTTAGCTTCCAAAACAGAATGATACAGTTCTTCTATCACTCGACTAGGACGAACATTCAGCTCACGATCCAATAAATCCACCAGCTTGTAATAGGTCTCAAAAAATTTCCCCAGCTGGTGATGAACTCTATAATACTCCATCAAGAGCTGGTAGTTCTTTTCTTCAAATTCATCCAGCTCTACTAAATGGTGGAGTAAGGACTCTATACCAGGGTCTCCCAGCCCCTCTTTGTCAATCTTTTGATAACAGCTTTCAATATAGAGTTGCTTATAAGCGCTCCGTTTACGGGAAGCCCACTGGTCAAAGTCCTCATCATCCTTGACGTAGAAGCCTTCCAGAAAATCTCCCTGATAAAGATGTAAATTGCTTATCGGATCCCTTTCAAAAAGCTGGACATCCAAAGAAAGATTCAGCTCAGAATTAAGGGCCAAGCTACTCCTACTTGGAGAAACAATGACATCTCCTTCAAAGATTTTATTAGCTTGGTAAACAGTATTCCGTAGATTTTTCCGAGCGACTTGGTTTTCCTTGTCCCCCCAGAGAATGCCCGCAATTTCATCACGGTTGACCTCACCCGATACAGCTAAGTAATAAAATAAAGCCTCCATCTTCGAGAAGGAAAAACGGATGTCTTTCTGTTGGAAAACAACCTTAGGGGGTCCAAATAACTTCAACGTGAGTTCTCTCTTCATTGCAAGCGCCTCCAAAATCTTCATATTAATACTATAAAAAAAAAGTTGTCTTTTAGCAAGCGATTGGCCCAAGTAAAAAAGAGACTGAGAAAAATTTTTCTCAATCTCTACAATTCCTGCTTAGACTGTTGATTAAATCACTTCCAAATTTGGTTGGTGTTCAAATAAGGCTTTTGTTGCATGGTGGACATGATAGGCTACATCTTCATTGTTCATGGTGTAGAGATGGACACCGGCAACATCTTGTGTGACCAAATCAACGATTTGATCCACCGCATAGGCTAAACCAGCCGCACGAAGAGATTTTGGATCATGTTCATACTTATCCAGAATGGCTTTGAACTTCCGTGGGATATGAACATTTTCACAAGTCTTCAACAAGCGAAGGGCCTGGTTTCTGTTAAGAATTGGCATCACCCCTGCATGAATGGGAACATCAATTCCCGCCAAGGTACACTTATCTTGAAAATCGTAGAAACGCTCATTGTCAAAGAAAAGCTGAGTCACTAGGCTCGAACATCCAGCATCCACTTTCTTTTTCAGATTTTGAATATCTGAAATTTGGTTTGGCGAATCTGGGTGACCTTCTGGGTAACAAGCACCGATCACATCAAAGTGAGGAGCTTCTGTTTTAATAAATTCAATCAAGTCCGTTGCATAACGAAAGTCTTTTAAAGGCTCAATACCAGGAATAATATCACCACGAAGGGCCAAAATCCGATGAACCCCTACTTGATCTAATTCATGAAGGGTATCTGCTACTTTTTCCTTGCTTAGATAGATGGCAGGTAAGTGGGCAATGGTCGGAATAGACAATTCATTCTGAATATGATTGGCTAAAGCAACCGTCGTCTCTTTGATATTGTATTTATTATTGCTAGCTGTCACACTGATAAAGTGTGGAGCTAATTCCTGCATATTTTCCAAGGCACGTAAGAGCTTGGCATTGCCTACTTCAGGATTTGGAGGGAAAACCTCAAAGGAGAGCGACGGTGTTTGCTTAGTCATCAAATGTATTCCTTTCTTGATTGAGCAATTCTTTTTTTGCTATCGAGCAAGCTTAGGAATTTCTACTTGCTTTATAGCGCTTTACGAGCAGCTTTTGCCGCTTCTACAAGACGGATCAAGCTTTCTTTTGTTTCTTTAATTCCACGTGTTTTCAAACCACAGTCAGGGTTGATCCAAACTTTTCTGCTTGGTACTTTGGCAAGGATAGCTTCGATAGTGTGATCGATTTCGCCTTCGTTAGGCACACGAGGTGAGTGGATATCGTAAACCCCAGGTCCAACTTCTGTTTGGAAGTTTTTCGCTTTGAGTTCGTCCAAGATTTCAAGGTTTGAACGGCTTGCCTCAAATGAGATGACGTCTGCATCCATGTTGTCGATGGCTGGGATAATATCTGTAAATTCTGAGTAACACATGTGCGTGTGGATTTGTGTGTCTGGTGCTACTGTTGAATGTACCAAACGGAAGGCTGGAATAGCCCAGTCAAGGTAGTCTTCATACCAGTCACTACGACGGAGTGGCAATTTTTCACGAAGAGCAGCCTCGTCGATTTGGATGATTTTCACACCTGCAGCTTCAAGATCAAGAACTTCATCTTTGATTGCAAGAGCGATTTGAAGAGTTGAATCCTTGATAGAGATGTCTTCACGTGGGAATGACCAGTTAAGAATTGTAACAGGTCCAGTCAACATCCCTTTAACAGGTTTGTTAGTACGGCTTTGTGCGTAGCTAGACCATTTGACAGTGATAGGGTTGAGACGAGTTACATCACCCCAGATGATTGGTGGTTTCACCCCACGCATACCGTATGATTGTACCCAACCATTCTTAGAGAAGAGGTAACCTGACAAGTTTTGACCGAAGTACTCAACCATGTCATTCCGCTCGAATTCACCGTGTACAAGTACGTCAAATCCAACTTCTTCTTGCCATTTGATCCATTCGTCAATGGTTTCAGCAAGGAAGGCATCGTATTCTTCTTGTGACAATTCACCCTTACGGAAGGCCAAACGTTTCGCACGAACTTCTTTCGTTTGAGGGAAGGATCCGATGGTTGTTGTTGGAAGAGCTGGAAGTTTGAAGGCATCTTCTTGGATAGCTTCACGTTCAGCAAAAGCTGGCAAACGAGTGTAGTCTGCGTCTGTCAATCCAGCGATACGCGCACGAAGTTCTGCATTTGCTCCGACACGTTCTGTCGCAAAGAGTTCTTTGTTTGCTGCAAGAGCTTCTTCACCTTGACCATTGCGGATAGCATCCAAGTCACGAAGTTCTTCCAATTTTTCAACAGCAAAGGCAAAGTGATTCAAGATAGCTGGTTCAAAGTCTTCATTGGCAGTTGTAAATGGCACATGAAGCAGTGAGCATGAGCTAGTCAAAACGATGTTTTCAGCTGGTACTTGTTTCAAGATTTCCAAGCTTGCTTCGTAGTTGTTGCGCCAGATGTTCTTACCATTGACAATCCCTGCATAAAGAGTCTTGTCAGCTGGGAAGCCACCTTTAACGAGTTCAAGAGTTTTCTTCCCTTCAACGAAGTCCAAACCAATCGCATCTACTGGCAAATTCACAAGGTCAGCGTAGATGTCACGTACATCACCAAAGTAAGTTTGGATCAGAACCTCAAGACCTTTCTTGTCAGCCAAGAGCTTGTTGTAGAGGTTCAAGAAGAGCGCTTTTTCTTCAGCTGATAAATCTTTAACAAGAGCAGCTTCATCCAATTGAATACGAGTTGCACCAAGCTCAGCCAATTTAGCAAAAACATCTTGGTAAGCAGCCACTAAGCTATCAACGAAGTCTTCTGCCTTCACGCCTTCTTCGAAGTCTGATAATTGAAGGAAAGTGAATGGTCCAACCACAACTGGACGAGTGTCAAGACCCAAGTCTTTCGCTTCTTGGTACTCATCAAAAATCTTGTGACCAGCCAATTTGACTTCTGTTGTTTTTTCAAATTTTGGAACGATATAGTGGTAGTTAGTGTTGAACCATTTCTTCATTGGAAGAGCACGCACATCCCCTTTTTCTCCCTGGTAACCACGCGCCAAGGCGAAGTAGCGTTCAAGGTCAGACAAGTCCAAGTTTTGAACCGATGCAGGAACCACGTTGAAAAGGAAAGCAGCATCGAGGAAGTTGTCATAATGAGAAAAGTCATTTGATGGGATTTCAGTGATCCCTTTTTCTTTGACAATGTTCCAGTGTTTGGCACGCAATTCTTTTGCAGCGTCCAACAAATCTTCAGCTGTAATTTCGTTTCTAAAATATTTCTCAGTTGTAAATTTTAGTTCGCGGAATTCACCCAAACGAGGGAATCCGATGATTGTAGTTGACATGTTTTGTCCTCCAAAAATTCAAGTTGAGTCTATCTTATCAGAAGAAGCCCCTTCTGTATAATTGCTTTTCAATGGTTTATGGTATAGCCAGAAGCTATAACCTTATAGATCAAGGGTTTCCGCCTCTTGCCATTGACCAGAACTAATAGTCCTTATAAAAAATAACTATAAGGCTTCTACCAGACAGACTGAGCCTCCTCCCATTGGACAGACCTCGTCCCCTCTAAAACAAAAAAAGAAGCTATCCGCTTCTTTTAGAATGTAGATAAACATTTCTTTACATAAAATAGCTAATTTATTTTTCAAAAAAATTGGTTTCTTTTTTAGTCATTCAAGCAGATTTAAAACTTTCCGCTGTGAGAAAAGTGCCTAAAACAATTACGTTTTAGGCACTCGGGAGTTTTGGGAGTAAAACAGTTTGGGAAACTGTTTTAGCCTGAGCTTTGAAATTAATAAGCGAAGGGGTTCAAAACAAATTGAACATGGGCTGCGGATTGTGTCAAAAAGATAAGTTCTCCTAGAATCGAAAGATTCTGCGTCAAACTTCCTATTTTGACTTTATCCGCAGACGCCCTTTGCATCTTGATTTAGTCATGGAACTTCCTGGATTGCTGAAATCATCCACTGGATAATT
>NZ_JAPJPF010000049.1 GCF_030825805.1 Streptococcus sp. | reverse complement strand
TGAAATCAGCGTAGTAGAGCCCACTCAACCACTGCGTCTTGATCGACAATCCAAAGACAATTGAGAGGCTAGGACTTTTGTCCCAGCCTCTTTTCTTTAGAATTATAAGAAATCGACAGAAAGAATAGTATTCGCCTTTTTCACAGGGACACGGGTCTTAGCCCCATTGTTTCCTTTTGGAAGGCGGAATTTTTTCACTTCTGGACTAGATGGTTTTGCTTGAGTCTTCTTGCTAACAGGTACGCGTGTTTTGGCGCCGTTATTTCCTTTTGGAAGACGAAGTTTCTGAACAGGTTTTTCTGGAACAGAAGGTGTTGACGGTTTCTCAACAATTGGTGTGGTGACTTCTTTATAGAAATAGGTCACAGTAACCAAGTTAGAAACATGAAGTTTGTGGGAGGTCAATTCTTCTTTGTCAGCTGATTGGAAGGTATAAGTTTTTCCATTAGCTTGGATTTGAGCGGGTGCTGTTGGTAGACCAGCTTCATAAGCCAAATCGAGGCTCCGCTCGACGCTGTTTTCTTGGGAAGGTGCAATTTCTTGTCCCTTTTCGTCTACAAAACGAGCACGTTTTACAACTTCCGGATTCAAATCGATATCATCATAGAGATGGATGACTTCAATGACGGGCGCGGTGGCAGTGCCTTTTTCAGGAGCGCTATTGTATGAAAATCCATCTTTGATATCGAGATCAGAATATCTTACTCGATACCATGTTTTTCCGTTTTCGTCTGTAACCGTTGCTGGTCCATTTCCAGAGACGTCATATTCAGTAAAAGCACGGGCATTAACTGTCTTGTATACGATATCTGTTGAAGATGCAACTGGTGAAAAGTCTGGTTTCAGAGTCCGACGACGATGGATGACACGAATTTCAGAGATTCGTGGATCAACTGGAGTCTCAGCAGGAGCTGGGGTTGATTCCTCAGCCGTCAGGCTAGCTGTTTCTTCGCTCGGAAGTGGGGATATTGTTTCATTGGTAATTGCAGTAGCTGAACTCTCTGAAATGACTGAAACAGGAGCAACCGTATCTTGTCGTTCAGAGATAGGAGCAGTGACAGGGGCTGTCTGCTCATCAGCAAAAGTGGTTGTTGCGAGACTGAGGGCTAAAACAGCTGCACACAATCCCGTGGTGAGTTGAATTTTCTTTTTCATATTTTCCTCCTTATACATACTGATAGTATAACTTGCAAGCTTTTTACTTGTCAAAAATGACTGCTATTGAGACTTAAAATGACAGGATTTTCCTTTGAAAAATCAAAATATAGGATAAAATATTTAAATCGGTTCAAGAATTTGAAAAAGTTGATTTATTTTTTTATTAAAAGTCAGTTTTCGTAAAAAAAGCCGGATTTTTAGATTGTGAGAGATAGCTATCGGCTCTTATTTGTGGTAAAATGAAAGGTGATCATGTCTTCGGACAAGTTTAACGAGAAAAGGAAGATGTATTATGACAAAACGGATTACCATCATTGAAGTTAAAGACTACGTCGGTCAAGAAGTGACTATCGGTGCTTGGGTTGCGAATAAATCAGGAAAAGGGAAGATCGCTTTCTTGCAATTGCGTGACGGAACGGCCTTCTTCCAAGGTGTTGCTTTCAAACCAAACTTTATCGAAAAATTCGGCGAAGAAGTAGGTCTTGAAAAATTTGACACCATCAAACGTCTAAGCCAAGAAACATCTGTTTTCGTAACAGGGATTGTCAAAGAAGACGAGCGTTCTAAATTTGGTTATGAGCTCGATATTACAGACATTGAAGTCATCGGTGAATCTCAAGATTATCCAATCACTCCAAAAGAACACGGTACAGACTTCTTGATGGATAACCGCCATTTGTGGTTGCGTTCACGCAAACAAGTAGCAGTGATGCAAATTCGTAACGCAATCATTTATGCAACTTATGAGTTCTTTGACAAGAATGGCTTCATGAAATTTGATAGCCCAATCCTTTCAGGAAATGCTGCAGAAGATTCTACAGAACTTTTTGAAACAGACTACTTTGGAACACCAGCTTACTTGAGCCAATCAGGACAGCTTTATCTTGAAGCTGGGGCTATGGCTCTTGGTCGTGTCTTTGACTTTGGTCCAGTATTCCGTGCGGAGAAATCAAAAACTCGTCGTCACTTGACTGAATTCTGGATGATGGATGCGGAGTACTCATACTTGACACACGACGAGTCACTTGACTTGCAAGAAGCTTATGTTAAAGCGTTGCTTCAAGGTGTTCTAGATCGTGCTCTTCAAGCCTTGGAAACCTTGGAACGTGATACAGAGCTCTTGAAACGCTACATTGCAGAGCCATTCAAACGCATTACTTACGATGAAGCCATTGATCTTTTGCAAGAACATGAAAATGATGAAGACGCTGACTATGAACATCTAGAGCATGGAGATGATTTCGGTTCACCACACGAAACTTGGATTTCAAATCACTTTGGTGTACCAACCTTTGTGATTAACTACCCAGCAGACATCAAGGCCTTCTACATGAAACCAGTTCCTGGGAACCCAGATCGCGTGCTTTGTGCAGATTTGCTTGCACCAGAAGGTTACGGAGAAATCATCGGTGGTTCCATGCGTGAGGAAGACTACGATGCCCTTGTCGCTAAGATGGAATCACTTGGTATGGATCTTACAGAGTATGAATTCTACCTTGACCTTCGTAAATACGGTACAGTCCCACACGGTGGATTTGGTATCGGTATCGAGCGTATGGTAACCTTCGCAGCTGGAACTAAACACATCCGTGAAGCCATTCCATTCCCACGTATGTTGCACCGTATCAAACCTTAATAGCCATAAAAACGCCGTCTGGCGTTTTTATACTCTTCGAAAATAAAATTCAAACTACGTCAGCTTCACCTTGCCGTACTCAAGTACAGCCTGCGGCTAGCTTCCTAGTTTGCTCTTTGATTTTCATTGAGTATTACTTTAAATGAAAGAGGTGGAGAAAATGTAGGCAACTCTCAGTAAGTCTTTTAGAAACAGTCATACTACATATTGAAAGAGAGAAAACAATGTTTAAAAGAACTTACAAAGGCAATATTCCACTCCTAGCAGGTCTGGAATTCACATCTTATTTTGGGATTACCAGTTTTTGGATTTTATTTTTTATCCAAAATGGTCTATCCTTGCTTCAAATCGGTTTACTAGAAAGTATCTTTCATGGGACCAGTCTCTTGTGTGAAATCCCCTCTGGTATGTTGGCCGATCGATTTAGCTACAAGACCAATCTCTATTTGGCTCGCTTGGCCAGTATTGTGTCCTCTATCTTGATTTTGTTTGGTCAGGGGAATTTTTGGATTTATGCGATTGCTATGATGGTCAATGCTTGGTCCTACAATTTTGACTCAGGGACCAGTACCGCTTTCTTATATGATTCTGCTGTTGAAGCTGATCAAAAGGACCGATATCTTCAGATTTCTAGCTTTTTATCTGGTGTGGCAGAAGTCACCCGAACCTTAGGTACAGTTGTGGCAGGCTTCTTTATTCACGGAGCATTGGCTTGGACCTATTATATTGCTATTGGACTTTCCTTGCTTTCCATTCTCTTGATTTTTCTGATGAAAGAGCCAGAGAGCAAGAGTGATGAAAGAAGTCACTTGACCTTAAAGCGGATATTGGTAGTAGTGAAACAAGAATGGCAGGAGAAACCAGTACTCTTTTACTGGATGCTCACCTATCAGTTGGTAGGAACCATCATGTGTATGTTTTATTTTTACTACCAACAGAAAATCAGTGACTTAGCCAGTTGGCAAGTTTCGCTTATCATGTTGATTGGTAGTGGATTCAATCTCCTAGCGGTTTATCTGGCTAGTCAAATCGGAAAAAAATGGAATAGTAATCAAGTCTTTCCGATTCTAGTTGCACTGACTGGATTGGCCTTACTTTTGGTAGGTGTAAAGACTCCTTTCGCTTATCTAAGTGTCTATCTTTTGACTAATGCACTATATGCAGTTTATCAACCCATTTACTACAATGAGTTACAATCTTATTTACCTTCTAGTGTACGAGCAACCATGCTGAGTATCAACTCCATGATGTTTAGTCTTTCCATGATCGTGATCTTCCCACTGACTGGTTGGTTGATTGATACTAGTGGATTTGTAGCTGTTTTTCTTGTACTAGGCCTGATAACACTCCTTTCTTTCCCACTCTTAGTGATTGGATTAGGGAAAATGGGCAAGATCTTAAACGAGGGGACAAAGACGGAATAAAATTCCTGGCCTTCATCAGGTCATTATTCGACTCTCTCTGCTTTGCAGGGAGAGTTTTTTTATCTTTCTAAATTGTGGTAAAATAAGTACATCCATTAGAAAGAAAAATGACTAGTATGAAAGACTTATTGAAATACTTCAGGAATTATAAAAAAGAAACCATACTGGGACCGTTTTTCAAGTTGTTAGAAGCAACTTTTGAATTACTGGTTCCACTTTTAATTGCCCATCTGGTCGATCAGCTCATCCCCCGTCAGGATCAAGGGGGGATATTTGGACTGGTTGGTCTCTTATTTGTTTTTGCTGGTTTTGGGGTTCTTGTAGCGATAACGGCCCAATATTTTTCTTCGAAGGCAGCGGTAGGCTATACCAAGGAATTGACCAATGACCTATATGAGAAGATTCTCAGCTTGTCTAAGGAGCAAAGAGACCGTTTAACCACTTCAAGTCTAGTAACGCGCTTAACCAGTGATACTTATCAAATTCAAACGGGGATTAATCTATTTTTACGTCTATTTCTCCGAGCGCCAATTGTCGTTTTCGGATCGATTTTTATGGCCTTCACCATTAGTCCGCAACTGACCCTGTGGTTTATTGGTATGGTTGCTCTCTTAACCCTCATCATTGTCCTTATGTCTCGTTTGGTCAATCCTCTTTATGCGCGCATAAGGAAAATTACGGATCGAATGGTTACCATTACGCGTCAGCAGTTACAAGGAATGAGGGTTATCCGCTCTTTTGGGCAGGTAGCTCATGAAGAAGCAGAGTTTAATGAGGTCAACCAAGACTATACCAAATGGCAATTACTAGTATCCAAATGGTCTAGTTTGATTAGTCCTATGACTTTCTTAGTCGTGAACGGGACTTTGATTTGTATTCTTTGGCAGGGACAAGCCTCCATTCAAATGGGGAGGCTCAGTCAAGGAATGTTAGTAGCCTTGGTTAATTATCTCCTTCAAATCTTAACAGAATTATTGAAGTTAGCCATGCTTGTGACCTCGCTCAACCAAAGCTATATTGCTGCTGGTCGGATAGTCCAGGTATTTGATGAGAAGAGTGAAGATTTGGATCAAGAGTTAGATGAGCTATCTGCTTCAAATCCTCAACTGGCTCTCGAGATCAAAGATCTTGTCTTTACCTATCCCTTAGCGGCAAAACCGTCTTTAGAAGGCATTCACTTATCTTTGAACAAGGGACAAACCCTAGGAATCATTGGAGGGACAGGATCAGGGAAATCTACCCTGGTTCAATTGTTAGGATATCTTTATGGCCCAAGTCAAGGAAATCTAATCATTTTTAAAGATGGACAGAGTCCCAAGACTCTTGGTCAGTGGCGTGACTGGATAGCAGTAGTTCCTCAAAAAGCAGAGCTCTTTAAAGGAAGCATTCGTTCGAATTTAACGCTAGGATTAAACGAGGAACCGAATGAAGAGCAGTTGTGGTGGGCCTTGGAGGTTGCGCAAGCAGCTGATTTCGTCCGTGAGAAAGAAGGGGGGCTAGACGCTCTGGTAGAAGCATTTGGACGAAATTTTTCCGGCGGTCAACGGCAACGGTTGACCATTGCTCGAGCTGTCCTTCGCAAAGCTCCATTTTTGGTGTTGGATGATTCCACTTCGGCTTTGGACTATTTGACAGAAGCACGACTCTTACAGGCTTTAAAAGAGGAGTTGACGGAAACCAGTCTCATCCTCATCTCGCAACGGACCAATAGTCTGCGAAGAGCTGACCAAATTCTCGTCTTAGATAAAGGCAAACAGGTCGGCTTGGGAAGTCATGAAGACTTGGTGGCAACCAATCCTTTATACCAAGAGATTCATTTCTCCCAACAGAAGAGAGAGGAGGGAGCAGAATGAAACAGAAGACTTATTTACGGCGCTTGCTTGCTGATATAGGCAAACAGCCCATCTGGCTCATCTTAGCCAGTCTGGGAACCATCTTACAAGTCTTGTTAACCGTCTATATCCCTATCCTAATCGGGCAGGCAATAGACTTAGTGGTGCTCCCTGATTCAGCACATCTCTTGCTCCCACTTATCTTACAAATGGGTCTAGTAATTCTTTTTTCAAGTCTGATTCAATGGTTGAATCCCTTGGTTTACAATCAGATGATCTATCGCTACAGTAAAGACTTAAGAGAGAAGGTCATCCAGAAAGTCCATGTCCTTCCTTTATCTTACCTGGATCGTCAAGGTACTGGGGATTTGGTCAGTCGCTTGACCACGGACGTTGAACAACTGAACAATGGTCTATTCATGGTCTTTAATCAGTTCTTTGTTGGTCTTCTCACGATTTTAGTGACCATCGCTAGTATGGCCCGATTGGATTGGATGATGATGGGAATGGTTTTGATCCTGACTCCTTTATCTCTCTTTATCGCTCGTTTTATTGCCAAGCGTTCCTATCATCTCTTTCGGATGCAGACCCAAGCACGTGGGGCTCAGACACAGATGATTGAAGAATCTCTCAGTCAAGAAAGCTTACTCCAAGCTTTTAATGCACAGGGTCAGTTTAAAGACAAGTTTATTGAGATCAATGGCGACTATGCTGGTTATTCTCAAGAGGCGATTTTTTATTCCTCTACCGTTAATCCAGCGACGCGCTTTGTCAATGCCCTGATTTATGCGTTGGTGACGGGATTTGGAGCCTTCCGAATCCTATCGGGTACTGGCTTTACTGTTGGCCAGTTGGTGACCTTTCTCAACTATGTCAATCAGTATACCAAACCCTTCAATGACATCTCCTCTGTTCTTGCTGAGTTGCAAAGTGCCTTGGCTTGTGCGGAACGTCTCTACAGTGTCTTGGATCAAGAGGAAGTGAAAGAAAGTGGCAAGAAAGACTTGCAAGAAGAGGCTGTAGAAGGAGCTGTCCAATTTGATCATATTAGCTTTGGGTATCGCCCTGATCAGCCTCTCATAAAGGACCTCTCCGTTTCCATCCCGCCGGCTAGCAAGGTAGCCATTGTCGGTCCAACTGGGGCTGGGAAATCTACACTGATTAACCTTCTCATGCGTTTTTATGATGTGGATCAAGGAAAATTATGCTTAGACCATGAAGCCGTAGACGCTTATAGCCTAGCTAGCTACCGCAAGCAGTTTGGGATGGTGCTTCAAGAGACTTGGCTCAAAGTTGGAACGGTTCATGAGAATATCGCCTTTGGTCGACCTGATGCAAGTCGGGAAGAAGTGGTCCAAGCAGCAAAAGCTGCCAATGCTGATTTCTTTATTCAACAGCTTCCAGAAGGTTATGATACCTATCTAGCGGATGCGGGAGACTCCCTCTCTCAAGGACAAAGACAGCTTCTGACTATTGCTCGGGTCTTTCTTGCAGTACCTAAGATTCTGATCCTAGATGAGGCGACCTCTTCCATTGACACGCGGACAGAGTTGCTCATTCAGGATGCCTTTCATAAGTTAATGGTGGGTCGGACCAGCTTTGTAATCGCCCACCGCCTGTCTACAATTGAAAATGCGGATCTCATCCTAGTCATGGTAGATGGAAATATCGTTGAACATGGGAATCATAAGGAGTTGATGGCTCAAAGAGGTGTTTATTACAAAATGCAAACTGCCCAACTTTCTAGTAATTAAGACAGAAAAAGACTGGATGTTTTTCCAGTCTTTTGTGTTTAATCCTGCTGATCTTTTAAAAGATAGAGAAGAGAGAAGGCTAGGAGTGCCATAGCAATACCTAATACGGTAAAGATGAAAGCGTTGCTGTCGGAGATGAGACCGATGGTATTGAGGGCGAAAGGTGTAATGGCCGCTCCAAAGCTACAACCCAAGACGGCTACAGAGGTCACTTGGTTTAATCGTTTGGCAGGAATCTTGGCTGACAAGATTTGGAAAACCATGGTGAGGGCAGTGCTATACGTATAGCCAGAGAAGAGGGCGGATAGAGCAAGAAGAGGGATGCTTGGAGAAAGGGCTACAGCCATCATTGAGAAACCGTAAGCAATCCCGGCATAAGTGATCAATTTGCTCTTGAACAAATGTACAAGGCCAGAGAAGGTGAGACCAGCTAGAATTCCGATTAATTGCATAGCACTTAGAATGAAGCTAGCTGAATTATGTTGATCCTTGAACGTGTAGGCGACAATACTTGGAATGCGAAGAGTAACTCCGACGTTGCAAAGGACAATCATTGCGGCTACAATGGCCAAAATAATAGTTAACTTCCATTCTTCTTTTTGGAGTGGTTCTTTATGATTGGCTTGTGTATGCTGACTTTCTTCTTGCTGGTGGTAAGGGACAAAGGTCATGAAGAGAAAGAGAACGATTAAGCCAGCCCCGTAGGCTAGGAAGCTAGAAGTCCAGCCGAATTGGAGGAGGAAGCCGACCAATAAAGTGACGAGAGCTGTCCCTACGACCTCGGCAGAACCACGAAATCCAAGAGTTTGGACTCGTTCACGCCCTTGGTAGCGTTCACTGATAATTGAAATAGCCTTAGCATTGATCAATCCGACTCCCATCCCAAAGATGAAACGAGAGATGAAGAGGATAGGATAAGCTTGGTTAATGAAAGGGACCATTCCAAAGATTGAGAGGATTAACAGACCAGTGATAATCATCTTTCTCTCATCCAAGAAGCGTTCGATAAAGGTGTTGAGGAAGAGGGTGAGCATAATCCCAGCGGATGGAAGGGATACCAAGAGTTCGATCTGACTTTTAGGGAGATCCTTATAGTATTCAAACATATAGGGAAGTGCGCTAGAAATCGAAAAAGACGTTGTTAATACAAGAGATAAAGAAAGGATACTAACCTTTTCTAATAATTTTTTCATAATCATCCTTCAGTCACATATTTGGTCAAAAGACACTCTACTATGGTATAGTTTTTTGCTTCATTTAGCAAGTTATTTAAATGAAATTTTTCAATATTTTTCATAATTGGAAAAAGAAAAAAACTGGAGGTTTAACTCCAGTTTTTATTTCTATTAAACGTTTAAGACTTTATCCAAGAATTCTTTCAAACGTGGGTGTTGTGGGTTGTCGAAGATTTGGTCTGGTTTGCCGTCTTCGAGGAATTCCCCATCAGCGGTAAAGATGACACGATTGGCCACTTGGCGCGCAAATCCCATCTCGTGGGTGACGATAATCATGGTCATCCCTTGCTTAGCCAAATCCTTCATAACGTTCAGTACGTCCCCGACCATTTCAGGGTCAAGGGCAGAAGTTGGTTCGTCAAAGAGCATGACATCTGGCTTCATTGCCAAACCACGCGCAATGGCCACCCGCTGTTTCTGACCACCCGAGAGACTATCCGGTGAGACATCAGCTTTGTCAGCCAGTCCAACCTTTTCCAAAAGTTCCATCGCTAATTCTTTAGCTTCTTCCCGACTCATGCGTTTATGCTCCAAAGGAGCAAACATGATGTTTTCGATGACACTCATATGAGGGAAGAGGTTGAAGTGCTGGAAGACCATCCCGACATTTTCACGAACGATATCAATGTTGGTTTTTGGATCAGTCAGGTCATAGCCGTTCACGGTAATCTGTCCCTTGGTTACTTCTTCGAGAAGATTGAGACTGCGTAGGAAGGTGGATTTACCAGAACCAGATGGTCCGATAATACAAACCACATCTCCTTCGTAGAATTTTGTTGAGATGCCTTTTAGGACCTCATTTTCACCGTAATATTTGTGGAGGTCATGGACATCAATTTTTAATTTAGCCATTAGTTAGCCCTCTTTTCTAATTGTTTTGCAAAGCGTGTCAATAAGGTAATGATGACGAGGTAGAAGACGGTAAGGATCGCATACATCTTGAAACTTTGGTAGTTTCGAGCGATGATAATCTTACCAGTCTGGAAGAGCTCGACCAAACCGATCGCAGACACGATAGTCGTATCTTTCAGTGCAATAACGAATTGGTTGACGAAGTTTGGAAGCATCAGTTTAGTTGCTTGAGGCAAGATAATCTTGCGCATGGTCTTGCTATAAGAAATCCCGAGGCTTCGACTCGCTTCCATCTGACCAGCAGGAACTGCTTGAATCCCTCCTCGAACAATCTCAGCGATATAAGCAGCAGCATTGAGGGAGAGAGCGATGGTACCTGCAAGGAAGTCATTGATTGGGGATTGGTGACCCGTCATGGACTCGATCAAATTGGGAATCCCCCAGAAGATGAAGGCAGCAAGGATCATCAGTGGGATACCACGGATGACATCGACGAAGATCTCAGCTGTCCAACGAAGCCATTTATAAGGACTCACACTAAACATTCCAAAGATGATCCCAATCACCATAGCAATCGCAAATGATAGAAGTGCTAGTGCAATAGTGACCCCAAGTCCACTTAACAATTGTTTGTAGTTGTTTTGGAGCAAGCCCCAGATAGTCGTTTCATCCACTGAAGTAGATTCTGTGGTTTCATCACTATCGCTTGAAAGATACTTATCCAAGATTTTTTGGTATTCGCCACTTTCTTTTAAGTTGGCTAAACCGTTGTTAAACATTTCAATCAATTCAGGGTTCGAATCTTTTTGGACAGCAAAAGCAATCTGACCACTTGGAGTACCTTCGATAGGTGTTTTGAATTTACGTCCTTGTTTAATGGCGTATTTGATAACAGGTTCGTCATCCATGATAGCAGCTACAGAACCAGAGTTCAAGCTATCATACATAGAAGCCCCATCTGAGAAGGTTTTGATTTTATAGCCATACTTACTCTTGTTTTCCTCGAGGAAAGTTTGAGAAGCCGTGCCATTTTTGACACCGACTGTTTTTCCTTTTAGGTCTTGGTAGGAAGAAACTTTACTACTCTCTTGAACAGCAAGAATTGAATTGGTTGTGTAGTATGGATCAGAGAAGTCAAAAGTTGCCTTACGAGCATCTGTCACAGTCATGCCGGCAATCATTCCGTCCGCATTTCCGTTCTGAACATCACTGACCGCAGCATCAAAACCAGGGTTGCTAATTTCTAGGGTAAAGCCTTGGTCTTTGGCAATGGCCTTAATCAATTCCATATCAATCCCAGTGTATTTACTTTGATCATTTTGGAATACGAAGGGAGCAAAAGAGGAATCACTAGAAATTTTGTATTTTTTCTTCTTAGGAGTCGCCTTTTGTCCTGCTTCAGTGCTCGTTTCTGGAACAACAGAAGTGCTAGCGGTAGTTGTTGTTGAAGATGATGATTGGCTGCTACCAGTCCATTTTTCAATAATTTGGTCCAATGTACCATCTTTCTTCATTTGAGAAAGAGCTGTATTAAATTGTTTAATGAGGTTTTCATGTGACCCATCTTTTTTGACCCCAAAGGCAAAACTTCCGACAGCTTCTCCTTCCATATTAATAGAAAGATCTTGTCCTTGCTTAATGGCGTATTCGATAACAGGTTGGTCATCCATCACAGCATCTACAGCTCCTGTAGATAAACTGTTGTACATGAGATCTCCTGTATCAAAAGTTTTGATCTCGTAACCGTACTGATCTTTGTTCTTTTGAAGGAAGCGTTGAGCAGCTGTACCGTTTTTGACACCGACTGTCTTGCCTTTAAGCTGGTCATAGGAAGTGATTTTGTTAGCTTTCTTAGTCGCAATCACGACTTTTGTATCATAGTAGGTATCAGACATCGCAAAGACTTGCTCACGTTCCTTGGTCTTGGTCATCCCTGCCATAATGGCATCGGCTTGACCAGCTTGAACTGCATTGACCGCTGCATCAAAGCCTGGGAATGATTTTTCTAAGGTCCAACCGTTGATTTCAGCTACCTTGTCCAAGATTTCAACGTCAATTCCTTTATAAACTTGGTCTGAGTCTTTAAATTCGAAGGGCGCATATGCTGTATCGAAAACGACTTTTACAGTTTCAGCCTGTGCTTGACTCGCAAAGGCGAATAGTGGAAATAAGAAAAGCAAACATGCTACTAGTTTTTTCTTCATTTCGTTCTCCTTTATATCTAATCCAGTTATCTCGAAAAGAGCAATGGAAGGGATACCCAAAAGGGCTCAAAAAAATAAAGAATTCATACTGAAAACAAGTATGAATTTCATCATTTATTTTTTACAAGTATTATCTTATCATAAATGAAACCTAAAATCAAGAATTTCAATCATCTCATGTCAGGTTATCTGACATGACTTAGTCTTGCAGTCTCAGATATTCTTTGCTACAATGGACCTATTAGATAAATGGAGGTTGATGATGAAGAAGGGGAAGATCATTCAGGATATAAAAACGAACACCTCATGGCCAGTACTTGTTTCTACACTATTCTATGTGTTTTTAAGCTTCCTATTTGTTGAAGGTGGGCTTTGGTTTGGGAGTGAGTTTGTAGGACCATTTTCTCTAGTCATAGAGTTCTTAACAAATCTCTTTTCACCAGGCGATGGGGGAGCAAGTGTCCAAGAATTTTTCTACCATTATTTTCTTTATTATGAGCTCTTCAGTTTTGTATTCATTCTCTTACTCTTTATTTTTTGGGTGAAGTTCATTGAGAAGAATCCCTTATCGACTTTAGGTTTTGTAAAAAGGAATTGGCTTAAGTATCTAGGTTGGGGGATCTTGCTTTCACTGCTTCAAATGGGTGTGATTGCCCTTGTCTACCAGTTGGGTGGAATTGGGTCTTTTGAGCTTAATGAATTAAGTTTAGAACCCATCCTCTTTATTCTAGGCTTATTCCCATTTTGGCTCCTTCAAGGAGGAACGGAAGAGGTGGCGACGCGGGGTTGGCTCCTAACTCGGATTGCTGCAAGAACTAATTTGCCTTTAGCGATCGCGATTTCTAGTAGTCTCTTTGGCTTTCTTCATCTGGGGAATTCAGGAGTGACCTTCTTATCCGTACTGAATATCATCCTCGATGGAGTGCTAGCTGGTTTGCTCCTTGTCTACACCGATAGTATCTGGCTAGTGGTCGCCCAACACGGCACTTGGAACTATGTACAAGGAAATCTCCTTGGTTTTCAAGTAAGTGGGACGGGCGCAGATGCGTCTATCTTTAGCTTT
The DNA here is from genome assembly GCF_030825805.1 of Streptococcus sp. Lineage (GTDB taxonomy): Bacteria > Bacillota > Bacilli > Lactobacillales > Streptococcaceae > Streptococcus. Next base: position 160 of record NZ_JAPJPF010000049.1, on the reverse strand, counting down.
ACCATGGGATCAGGACCTGACTGGTTGACCGGAGGGGAATTTGGAGCAGAAGGATCGATCATCACAACTCTGGTTCTTCTTGTATCCCTAGTGATTGTTTATCGTTTAGGGGAGAGGAAAGAAAAGTTTGATGACTAACCTCTGTGTAATGTCTGAAAGT
>NZ_JAPJPF010000048.1 GCF_030825805.1 Streptococcus sp. | reverse complement strand
CTTGATATTACGCTGTTTTTAGTCCAACTGAAATTCATACTTTCCAAACCAGGTCATACGATAATATAGAGATTTACAATGTAATGGAAGTATGGCGAGTGAATCAACTATATTCAGAATACAAAGCTTAATCTTGCTTGAAACGTTATTAACCAGAGGTTTATCCGCAAGGATAAGCCTTTTTTGTTGGTATTGGAGGTGATTATTTATCTCTTTTATTATTGCAACAAAAATATCTAAGTCATATTGCTAAAATACTCTAAAACTTGTACAATAACGCTATGAAAAAATTTAAACAGTGGAGTTGGATCCTTTGTGGCTTTCTTATCCTCTTTTTAGGTGCTACATTTATGTTTCACCAAGTCAGTTTGCAAAGAGAAAGGGAGCTACTCACGCCCATAGGTAAGCAGGTTACGGTCAATGGCCATCAAATGAATGTCTCGATTACTGGAGAAGGGTCTGAAACAATCGTGTTACTTTCAGGTGCAGGTATTGCTTCACCTATATTAGACTTTAAGAATCTAACAGATTCCCTATCCAAAAAATACAAAGTAGCCGTCGTAGAGCGAGCGGGATATGGTTTTAGTGAAGATAGTGATCAATCAAGAGATGTGATGACGGTTCTTTCTGAGACCCGTCAAGCTTTGTCTCAAGCCGAAGTTTCGGGGCTTTATGTGATTGTTTCTCATTCAATGGCTAGCCTTGAGAGCCTTGCTTGGCAAGAAAAATATCCTAATGAAGTGAAAGCCTTGGTTGGTCTGGATTGGGCATTACCAGCAAGTTATGAGGATTTAAAGGATAATCAGGCCTTGCTTACTGTGGCTTATTGGAGCAGTAAGATTGGCTTATTACGCTATTTCCCTGAGTCCTTTTATATAAAAAATCCAACTCTGACTGAAACTGAACGACAACAATATAAATTACTAGCATATAAGCAGTTGATGTCACAAGCCATGCTTCATGAATCCCGTTTGGCAAAGGAAAATGCCAAGAAAGTTCCATCTAGCATTAATCCGAAAATTCCAGCCTTACTCCTGGTTTCTAACGGTGAAGGCACGACCTTTAGCCAATCAGAGTGGCAACGTTATGCAGAGAGATTTGCAAGCGACCAGTCTAATGTTCAAGTCGACTATATGGATGCGCCTCACGACCTCTATCATTATCAAAGCGATGCTATTGTTTCTCGTATTAAAGAATTTTTAGAGAATAATTGAGGGCTTAAAAATCCATTGAGACTGATGATAATAATTAAATGCTGAAGGATTAACAGTAGAATCGTTAATTTTCTCGATTAAAAAAATTCTTTTTCTTAACAATAAGCCTGCCCCTAAGGGCAGGTTTTTTGGTGTCTTAAGGAAACTATTTAACAGAATTTTTGATTAAAAGTTTCATTTTAAGAGAGAAATCTCTAATTCCATAATCAACAAGCAAACGCTTGCATTCCTATTTTTATTAGATTATAATAGGTTGGTATAAAGCCTTCTGTAATAATATTGAGAAAGTGTAGAAAGTAAGGATTTAGAATATTTGTAGTCAAAAATACAATGTTGTTTCTTACGATAGGTAGATAGATATGGCAATGATAGAAGTGCAACATCTTCAGAAAAATTTTGTGAAGACAGTTAAGGAGCCGGGGTTAAAGGGAGCTTTGCGCTCCTTTATTCATCCTGAAAAGCAGACCTTTGAAGCGGTCAAGGATTTAACTTTTGAAGTTCCAAAAGGGCAGATTTTAGGATTTATCGGGGCAAATGGTGCTGGGAAGTCAACCACCATCAAAATGCTGACAGGAATTTTGAAGCCCACATCTGGCTTTTGTCGGATTAACGGCAAGATTCCCCAGGATAATCGCCAAGATTATGTCAAGGATATTGGAGTCGTTTTCGGACAACGTACCCAGCTATGGTGGGATTTGGCACTGCAAGAGACCTACACGGTCTTGAAAGAGATCTATGATGTACCAGACTCGCTTTTCCATAAGCGCATGGACTTTTTGAATGAAGTTTTGGATTTGAAGGAATTTATCAAAGATCCTGTGCGGACTCTTTCACTAGGTCAACGGATGCGGGCGGATATTGCGGCTTCCTTGCTTCACAATCCCAAAGTTCTCTTTTTAGATGAACCGACTATTGGTTTGGATGTGTCGGTCAAGGACAACATTCGTCGGGCCATTACTCAGATTAATCAGGAGGAAGAGACAACTATTCTTTTGACCACTCACGACTTGAGCGATATTGAGCAACTCTGTGATCGGATTTTTATGATTGATAAGGGGCAAGAGATTTTTGATGGGACGGTTAGCCAGCTCAAGGAAACCTTTGGCAAGATGAAGACTCTCTCCTTCGATCTGACGCCAGGTCAAGGTCATCTTGTCTCTCATTATGAAGGCTTACCTGATATGTCCATTGATAGACAGGGAAATAACCTGACTATTGAATTCGATAGTTCCTGCTACCAGTCGGCCGATATTATCAAGCAAACCTTATCTGATTTTGAAGTCCGTGATTTGAAGATGCTGGATACAGATATTGAGGATATTATCCGTCGCTTCTACCGAAAGGAGCTCTAAGATGGTCAAATTGTGGAGACGTTATAAACCCTTTATCAATGCAGGGATTCAGGAGTTGATTAGCTATCGAGTCAACTTTATTCTCTATCGGATTGGCGATGTCATGGGTGCTTTTGTGGCTTTTTATCTATGGAAGGCTGTCTTTGATTCCTCCCAGGAGCCTTTGATTCAGGGCTTCAGTATGGCAGATATCACCCTCTACATCATCATGAGTTTTGTGACCAATCTTTTGACTAGGTCGGATTCTTCCTTTATGATTGGTGATGAGGTCAAGGATGGTTCCATTATCATGCGCTTGTTGCGACCAGTGCATTTTGCGGCTTCTTACCTCTTTACGGAGCTTGGTTCCAAGTGGTTGATTTTTATCTCTGTTGGACTGCCATTTTTAAGTGTCATTGTTTTGATGAAAATCTTGTCTGGGCAAGGGGTTGTAGAAGTACTGGGATTAACCATCCTTTATCTCTTTAGCTTAACCCTGGCTTATCTGATTAACTTTTTCTTTAATATCTGCTTTGGATTTTCAGCCTTTGTGTTTAAAAATTTATGGGGTTCCAATCTACTCAAGACTTCAATAGTGGCCTTTATGTCTGGCAGTTTGATTCCCTTGACGTTTTTTCCAAAGGTGGTTTCAGATATTCTCTCTTTATTGCCATTTTCATCCTTGATTTACACTCCTGTCATGATTATCGTTGGGAAATACGATAGCAGTCAGATTCTTCAAGCACTTTTGCTTCAGTTTTTCTGGCTTATAGTGATGGTGGGCTTGTCTCAGTTGATTTGGAAACGAGTCCAGTCATTTATCACCATTCAGGGAGGTTAGTATGAAAAAATATCAACGCATGCATCTGATTTTTATCAGACAGTACATCAAGCAAATCATGGAATACAAGGTAGATTTTGTGGTTGGTGTGTTGGGAGTCTTTCTGACTCAAGGCCTGAACATCTTGTTTCTCAATGTCATCTTTCAACACATTCCCTCCCTAGAAGGTTGGACTTTTCAAGAAATTGCCTTTATCTATGGATTTTCCTTAATTCCAAAGGGACTAGATCATCTCTTTTTTGACAATCTCTGGGCTTTAGGTCAACGACTAGTTCGAAAAGGGGAGTTTGACAAGTATCTGACTCGTCCTATCAATCCTCTCTTTCACATCCTCGTTGAGACCTTTCAGATTGATGCCTTGGGTGAACTTTTGGTCGGTGGAATTTTACTAGCGACAACGGCGACTAGCATTGCTTGGACTCTTCCAAAATTCCTGATTTTTCTAGTTTGTATTCCTTTTGCGACCTTGATTTATACTTCCTTGAAAATTGCTACAGCCAGCATCGCTTTTTGGACCAAGCAGTCAGGTGCCATGATTTACATTTTCTATATGTTTAATGATTTTGCCAAGTACCCGATTTCCATTTACAATTCGCTCCTTCGTTGGTTAATTAGCTTTATTGTACCTTTCGCCTTTACGGCCTACTATCCTGCCAGCTATTTCTTGCAGGGCAAGGATGGACTCTTTAATATTGGTGGTTTGCTTCTGATTTCTATTATCTTCTTTTGCATCTCTCTGAAACTCTGGGATAGGGGATTAGATGCATACGAAAGTGCAGGTTCGTAAGAGCTAAAGTAAGACTAAAATCAAGAAAGGAACTTATGATGCTTGTTATTAAAGAAGTTAAGGATGAAAAGCAAAAAATGGCAGTTGTCGCTGAGGTTTTAAAGGATTTGCCAGAATGGTTTGGAATACCAGAAAGCACGCAAGCCTACATTGAAGGAGCTAAGGATTTACGAGTTTGGGCTGCTTATCAAGAAAGTGATGTAGTAGGGTTTATAAGTTTATCATATTCGAGTGAAGATTGTGCTGAAATTGACTGTCTAGGCGTGAAAAAATCATTCCAAGGTCAAGGAATTGGAAGGGAATTAATTACGACTATAGAAAGAGAAGCAGTCAAACAAGTGGACTACCTACAGGTCAAAACAGTCGCAGAAGGTTCAAATAAAGATTATGACCGAACAAATGTCTTTTATCGCAGTCTTGGTTTTAAAAAATTAGAGATTTTTCCGCAACTATGGGATCCACAGAATCCATGTCAGATTCTGATTAAAAAGATCAACTAAAAGTGCTTGACATCCGCTATCAGAGTGCTATACTAAGAAGGTAATCGCCGATTTAGCTCAGTTGGTAGAGCAACGCACTCGTAACGCGTAGGTCACAGGTTCGATCCCTGCATTCGGCATTAAACTATATAAGAAAAAGCCCCTTGTGACGGGCTTTTTTTGATGTCGAATCACTTTTTGTACCAAAATTTGTACCAAATGATTATAAAAATTTTCAAACTCATCTTTGCTTTTCTCAATCGTCATGGACTTGAATGGTTTCATGAAGTATAGGATCTATATAAAAAAACATTTATACCGTCTAGCTCATGGATGTTCATGTAACCAGATAGTCCGATAATTTGACCGCTTATCCAAATTTCCTTGTCACCCTTGCTTCTGTTTGTTATAGTAGGATTATCAAAAGAAGCCAGTCTTCTGATAACATTATAAAAAGAGGTAGTATCATGAAAAAATTAATTGGTTTTGGATTTATCCTTGCAGCTCTCGCCGTCATCACCTTTAGTATCATTGGTTATCCGAAAATAGATGCCAATCTTTGGCCCTTGGTTCCAGTTGTCTTGTTTGCTTTCTTTACGCTTGAAAACGCACTCAAGAAAGACTACAAGTCCAGCTTGATTTGTGCCATCATTGGTTTTATCATTGCCAATGCCATCTATAACCTTCTTCCGATTTCAAATGGGGTCGTGATTACTGCGGGTGTCTTGGCTTGTCTTGGTCTTGGTTTTCTCTTTCCAGACGCACCAAAAGAAAAATAATGCTTCCAATTTTATTCGCTTCAGGGGCTTGATATGAAGAGATTTCTTCAGACCGAGTCCTTTTTAGCTGTCTGAAAGAACCACTTAGGGGCTGAAAAGAACCACTTACCGAAAAGGTCTTGTAAGATTTCGAACACCTGTTATAATGTTACTAACAAAGGTTAAGAAAGGAGTCCTATGAAAGTTCGTATCGAATTAGATCCGCAGATGGATGAGCCAGAAATGATCATTCGGGCTCCTCGATTGACGGAGGAAGTCGCCCGCTTGCAACAGTTGATCTTGGAGCAAAAAATGACGCCCTTGACCTTTTACAAGGATCGAAGCGAGTACTTTGTAGATGTGTCAGAAATTCTCTTCTTTGAAACAGATGGTGAAAAGATCTATGGGCGTACCAGAGAAGAGGCATATGAGGTCCGTCAAAAACTCTACGAATTGGAAGAAATCTTGCCGATTGCTTTCTGTCGCATCTCCAAGTCGACCATCGTTAATACCAAGCAGATTTATTCCATTGAAAAATCTTTTTCGGGAACCAGTACAGTAAACTTTTATCAAACCCATAAGCAGGTACACGTGTCCCGACACTATTATCAACTCTTAAAAGAACGGTTAAAGGAAATGAGGTAACAAAATGAAAAATAAATTAATTGGGATTTTCTTAATCCTCCTAGCAGCCTTGGTGCTCTTACAAGGCTATTTTGTAAAATGGGAGATCAGTATCTGGACGCTGGCTTGGGTTGTCTTGCTCGCAGTCCTTTCCCTCTCTAGTTTCTTGAAGCGCCACTTTGGTTGGGGCTTCCTATATGGGATTTTGGCCCTCTTCTCCCTTAACGGCCAATACCATTTTCTTCCAGTATCCAATTCGGTGGTCATCTTTTCTTCTATTTTAGCGGTGATTGGTCTCAATATTCTCTTTAAGCCTTCCAAAAAAGCAAAAGCTACTTGGAACTCCTACTCAGCAGGAACATCTTCTCAAACTGCTGGCAATGACATTGATGTCTCCTTTTCTACAGTGACCAAGTATTTGAATGACCAGAATTTTACAGGTGGAAGTGCGGATGTGAGCTTGGGAGAAGCTTCTATCTATTTTGACAATTGCCGGATCGAAGGGCCGTCAGCCCAGTTTGCGGTGGATGTCTCCCTTGGAAGTTTGAGTCTCTATGTCCCGAGCGACTGGCGGGTTCATGTCAATGTAGAAAGTTCTCTGTCAGCTATCCAACACCAGGAAAATCCTAGCAATTTAACCAGCAAAGACTTTTACATCGTCGGAGAGGTCTCACTGGGGAATCTAGAAATCATCTATGTAGGTGAGAATAACTTTTCATAAGCCGATCTAAGAAAAACTTATTCAAAGGTCTTGCCAAGAGAAAGTTTTTTTGGTAATATAGTACGGTATGTGGTGCTAGCACATCCGTAATATTAGATCTAATAGGAGGCAAAACAGAATGGCTAAAGTATGTTATTTTACTGGTCGTAAGACTGTATCAGGAAACAACCGTTCACACGCGATGAACCAAACCAAACGTGCCGTAAAACCAAACCTTCAAAAAGTAACTGTCCTTATCGATGGTAAACCTAAAAAAGTTTGGGCTTCAGCTCGTGCATTGAAATCTGGTAAAGTAGAACGCGTTTAATAAAGAATATAGAACCTCATAGAGGTTCTTTTCTTTTTCTCTAGAGACAGCTGTCACAGCGGGAGAAGAATAATCCCTACCCTTTTACAGCTGATCTCTTTTATGGTAAAATAGAATATAAAATACTTTTGAGGTAGAAATTATGACAGTAAAAATCAATACAAAAGATGGTCAAATTGAATTGACTGATGATGTCATCGCAACTGTTGTAGGCGGTGCAGCCACTGAAATTTTTGGAGTGGTTGGAATGGCCAGCAAAAACGCGATTAAAGATAATTTCCAAGCTCTCTTAGGTAAGGAAAACTACTCTAAGGGTGTCGTTGTGAAAACAGCGGAAGCAGGAAGTATTGCGGTTGATGTTTACACTGTTTTGAGCTATGGTACAAAGATTAGCGAAGTCTCAAAAAATATTCAAGAGCGTGTCAAATTCAGTTTAGAAAATCAACTTGGAATCACAACGGATACAGTCAACGTCTATATCCAAAACATTAAAATTGTGGGAGAATAATCGTGTCTAAAATTACAACTAGTTTATTTCAAGAAATGGTCCAAGCAGGGGCTACTCGCTTAAATAAACAAGCCGAGTATGTCAATTCATTGAACGTTTTTCCTGTACCAGATGGTGATACTGGAACCAACATGGGGATGACCATTGAAAATGGTGCAAAAGAAGTAGCCGATCGCTCTGCTTCAACTGTTGGTGAAGCAGCAAATATCTTTGCGAAGGGGCTTTTGATGGGAGCGCGTGGAAACTCAGGAGTGATTACTTCTCAATTGTTCCGCGGATTTTCTCAAAGCGTCAAAGACAAGGATGAATTGGATGGAGCAGCCCTTGCGGCAGCCTTCCAAGCAGGGGTTGAAGTAGCCTATAAAGCGGTTATGAAGCCAGTTGAAGGGACCATCTTGACCGTTTCTCGTGGTGCTGCTATCGGTGCTAAGAAAAAAGCAGAATCAACCAATGATGCAGTAGAAGTCATGCGTGCAGCCCTTGAAGGAGCTAAAACAGCCCTTGCCAAAACACCAGATATGCTTCCAGTATTGAAGGAAGTCGGTGTGGTGGACTCTGGTGGCCAAGGTTTGGTCTTCATCTATGAAGGGTTCTTATCAGCTTTGACAGGAGAATTCATCGCTTCTGAAGAATTTGTGGCGACTCCAGCAACTATGTCAGAAATGATCAACGCAGAGCACCACAAGTCCGTAGCGGGTCATGTGGCAACTGAAGATATCACCTTTGGTTACTGTACAGAGATCATGGTCGCTTTGAAACAAGGCCCAACCTATGTCAAAGACTTTGACTACGACGAATTCCGTAACTATTTGAACAATCTTGGGGATTCTCTACTAGTCGTTAATGATGATGAAATCGTCAAAGTCCACGTCCATACTGAAGATCCAGGTCTTGTTATGCAAGAAGGATTGAAATATGGTAGCTTGGTCAAAGTAAAAGTTGACAACATGCGCAACCAGCACGAAGCACAAGTTGAAAAAGAAGAACGTCAAGCGAAGCCAGCTGAAGCAAAAGAATATGCGATTATTGCAGTCGTTGCGGGTGACGGTTTAGCGGATATCTTCAAAGCGCAAGGAGTGGATTACATCATCTCTGGTGGTCAAACCATGAACCCTTCAACAGAAGACTTTGTCAAAGCTGTTGAAGAGTTGAATGCGCGCAACATCATTATCTTGCCAAACAACAAGAACATCTTGATGGCGGCTCAATCTGCAGCAGAAGTCATTGAGCAACCAGCAGCAGTTGTAGAGACGAAGACCATCCCTCAAGGATTGACCAGTCTTCTTGCCTTTGATGAGAGCAAGTCGATCGAAGAAAACTACGAACGCATGAGCGCTTCATTGGAAGATGTTGTTTCAGGTAGTGTGACAACAGCCGTTCGTGATACCACTATTGATGGTCTTGAAATCCATGAAAACGACAATCTTGGAATGGTTGATGGTAAGATCGTCGTTTCCAATCCAGATATGATGGAAACCTTGACAGCAACCTTTGACAAGATGTTGGACGAAGATAGTGAAATTGTCACGATTTATATCGGTGAAGATGGTAAAGAAGAAGTAGCCAATGACTTGGCTCAAAACTTGATGGCTAAATATGAGGACGTCGAAGTCGAAATTCATCAAGGAAATCAACCAGTTTACCCATATTTGTTTAGCGTTGAATAATCAAAAAATTTCAAAAATAGCAGGAAAAAGAGTCAAAAAATGATTTTTTGGCCCTTTTTTTGATAAAAAAAGCTTTATGAAAGCGATTAGATAGGTGTTTTTAGACAATTTTTATTTGATATGTTATACTTTAGAAAAATGGAAATAGGAGAAAAAAGCAAATGAAAAAGGTAATCTGCTTTTTAGGAGCTTTGCTTTTTGTGATGACGGGTTGTGCTACTAAGTCTCAGTCCACAGAAACATCAAAAAGCTCAACCACTACTTCGATAGAAAAAAGTGAAACTGTTACAAGTGAGGCAAAGGAAGAAACTAAGGTTCTCACTGCTGAAATCAATGGCAATCAACATCGTTACACCATCACAACAAAAGGTGATAAGGTTCAGAAATTAAAGTTAGATGTTTTATCGGCCCTACCAGAAAAAATTGCCACTAACTCAGCTAATCTAAGTCCTGAAGAGATGACAAAAATTATCAATGAAGGTTTGCAGTCAGATTCAGAATACAAGGCTCTGAAAGACACAGCTGGCTTCAGTATCGAATATAAGGTCACTCCAGAGAAAAAATTAGCCTCAACGGTCTCTGTTGATATGGAAACTATTGATTGGGACAAGGTTAAAGATCTATCTTACTTTAAGGATCTTGGTATCGGTGACCTGAAAGACATCAAGGCATCGACCGTTTTCACAGGATTAAAACTCCATGGTTTCAAAGAAGAAACCCCAGCACCATAGGCTCGGACTCTTGTCCGGCCTTTTTTTATTTTCCATGACATTTGTCATGTGAGCCAGTGACAAAATCATCTAGTGGCCTGTTATTCCTTTCGCTATAATAAAGTCAGAAAGTAAGAGGTAAGGAAAAATGAAACAATGGTTCTATAAAGTGTTTACGTTAACAGTGGTTGGGATGGTCGTCTATTTGATCTTTTCAAAGGATGATAGCCTCTATTACCATTTCCCTTGGGAATTATTTGCGGGGATTGGCATCGTGAGCTGGGCAGTCCAAGAAGGGCTAAAAATGGTCAAGGCTGTTAAAAAGGAGATGGAGCAATGAAAAAGAAACTTGAAATTGGGTTGGTAGCTGCTCTGTGTTTGCTCCTATGGGCAACAGAGGTTATGACGGGATGGTTTTCTGCCCATTTTCCTAGCTGGTTTTTCCAAACGGTTTGGGGAGTGACCTTGGTCGTCTATGTCATCATTCCAGCTGGCCAGATTTGGTTGAAAGGAGAGTCTCATGAGTGTCATTAGAGTTGAGAACTTGAACAAAAGCATCAAAGGAAAGGAGATTCTAGAAGATCTTTCTTTCAGGGTTGAACGGGGAGACTGTTTGGCCTTGATTGGGCCTAACGGAGCAGGGAAGACGACCTTGATGAATTGCCTCCTAGGAGATAGGAAGGCGACTTCTGGGATCATTGAAATAGAGGGGAAGGCTCCTGGTCATCCTCAATTGAAGACTAGTATCTCTTATCTCCCTCAAGAGAATGCTATCGTGCAAAAGTTAACCGTGCAGGAACTAATTAGTTTCTTTCGCTCCATTTATCCCCAACCCTTAACGGTCTATGAAATCGATGAGCTATTGCGTTTTAGTCTAGAACAAAAGAAACAATTGGCCAGTAAACTGTCTGGTGGGCAAAAACGTCTCCTATCCTTTGTCCTGACCTTGATTGGTCGTCCCAGTCTCCTGTTTTTGGATGAGCCAACGGCTGCCATGGATACGTCCACTCGCCAACGCTTTTGGGAGATTGTCGGGGATTTAAAGGAACAAGGCGTCACTATTGTCTATTCTTCCCATTACATTGAGGAAGTAGAGCATACAGCTGACCGGATCCTGGTCTTACACCAGGGACGTTTGCTTCGAGATACGACGCCACTAGCTATGAGAAGTGAAGAGGTAGAAAAACATTTTACCCTGCCTTTGCGATACCAAGCTCTAGTGGCAGGGATGGACGGAATTGGTCAAGTGACGGTCAAACCTGATGCCCTCCAAGTTGTGACAGGCGATGCCAATCGTTTGTGGACTCGATTGCAAGAAGAAGGCTGTTCGATCCAAGAGATCGAAGTGACCAATCGAAGTTTATTGGATTCTATTTTTGAAAATACAAAGGAAGTAGGTAGAGAAGATGAAACGCATGAAAGCTCTCGGCGTGGTTGAGTGGCATTTGACCAGACGCCAAGCCATTTATTATTTATTATCAATAGGGATGCCCACGGCCTTTTATCTCTTCTTTTCAGGGATGTACCAGGACACACCAGGTGCGCCCGCTCACTTTATGAGGGATTATCTCCTCTCCATGACGGCTTTTTCCATGATGTCTACGGCTCTATTTTCCTTTCCAACAGTTCTTGAAACCGATCGACTCAATAATTGGCAAAAAGTCTTGCGCCATACTCCGGTATCTATGGTAGAATATTATCTAATAAAGGTTGCGGGTCTCTTTGTAGACTTTCTCCTATCCATTGGGGTCGTCTTTACCGTGGGTCATGTGGTGCGGCATGTGAATATGTCCCTGCAAGATTGGATTTTGTCGGCCTTTATTCTCATCCTAGGAAGCCTAGCGTTTGTGGCTCTCGGTCTGGTTTTGACCCTGCTTCCTTCTAGTCAATTGATGTCTGTTGTGGGTAATCTCCTTTACATGGGGCTGGCTGTCATGGGTGGCCTTTGGATGCCGATTAGCCTCTTTCCAGAATGGATGCAAGCTATTGGCAAATGCCTGCCAACCTATCAATTGATGGAACTGATCAAGACCTTTTTAAACAAGGGGCAGGTGAATGTCTTTGCTAGTCTCTATTTAACCTTGTTTACCCTGGTCTTGTTTACTCTTGTCATCGTCTATCGTCGTCATTCTGAGGTTCGTGCATGATTGAAAAACTCAAGCGTATCCATTATATGTTTTACGCTAGCCTAGTTTTTATGGGCTTTCCATTTATCTCTATTTTATTAGGGGAGGTTCCCTACTGGCACTTCTTTTTAGCTCTCTTGTTTATTGCCTCCTATTTAGAGATTTTGATGACAGAAAACAAAAAGCTGATCTGGGTTTGTTGGTTTTATCTTCTAGCTTATGTAGCAGGAAATACTCTTTATATTAATCCCAACTATTTTTGGTTTTATTACTTCATCAGCAACTTGTTGGTCTATCGCTTTGAAATACGCAATTTGCGCTCTCCCTATCTTTGGACAGTTTTTCTGTCACAATTTCTGCTTTTTGGGGTCATCTTTTTCAAACAGAGTGCGATGGAGTATGAATGGGTATTTCTAATCATCATTTTTTTCTTTACCCATGCTATGACCTACGGTATGGTCCGGATTCGGATGATGGAAGAGTTGAAAGCTGACCATGCCAAGCAAAATGCTCAGATTAATCTCTTGCTGGCAGAAAACGAACGCCATCGGATTGGCCGTGATTTGCATGATAGTTTGGGACATACCTTTGCCATGCTTAGTGTCAAGGCAGATCTGGCCGATCAATTCTTAGCATTAGGACAGGTTGAGAAGGCGCAGGAGCAGGTGCAAGAGATTCAAGCCATCAGCCAAGAGTCCATGCACCAAGTCCGAGAGATTGTAGAGAACTTGAAGCAGCGAACCCTGGCAAGAGAGCTAGAAACCGTCAAGCAAATGTTAGAAGTGGCGCAAGTCAAAGTGGAGATTCAAAACGAGCTCGATACAGCTAGTATCTCGCCAATCCTAGAGTCAGCTCTGGCTATGGTGTCTCTGGAATTAGCCACCAATATGATCAAACATGCCAAAGCGACGCAGTCCCTTCTCTCTTATCGCTCCACCGAAGCAGGGGTGGAAATGGTCGTAGAAGACAATGGCATCGGCTTTGCCAAAGTCTCCGACAAGGACCTGCACTCGATCCGCGAACGGCTTGCCTTATTGGGAGGAGAGCTAGAGATCAGTCATCGTCACAAGCCAACCCGCATAGAAATACGGATCCTCTATCAAGAAAGGAAATAAGATGCGCTTATTAGTTGCTGAAGACCAAAGTATGTTGCGCGATGCTCTCTGCCAGCTCTTGCTCCTGCAAGAGGATGTGGAAGAAGTTTTGCAAGCTGGAGATGGGCAAGAAGCTATTCGCTTACTTGAAACCCATCCAGTCGATATTGCCATCTTAGATATCGAGATGCCTATCAAAACAGGATTAGAAGTCTTGGAATGGGCCAAGAGCAACCAACACCAGCTCAAGATCGTCATCGTTACCACCTTTAAGCGACCAGGCTATTTTGAGCGGGCCCTTAAGGCTGGAGTCGATGCTTATGTCTTAAAAGAACGTCGCATAACGGATTTGATGGCGACCCTGCATACGGTTTTGGCAGGGCAAAAAGAATATTCTCCTGAATTAATGGAGGGAATCCTAACTCATCCCAATCCTCTGAGCTCTCAGGAGCAAGCGGTCCTAAAGGAAGTTGCAAAGGGAGCTTCTAACCAAGAAATTGCTGATCGATTATTTCTCTCTAACGGGACCATCCGCAATTATATGTCAGCCATCCTGACCAAGTTGGATGCAGAGAATCGGACTGAGGCAGCAAAGATTGCCCAAGAAAAGGGATGGTTATAAGGAAGAAAAGAGAGTGGGACAGAAATCGGTAATTCGTTAGAATTCG
>NZ_JAPJPF010000047.1 GCF_030825805.1 Streptococcus sp. | reverse complement strand
GAAAGCGAGGTAATCTCATGGAACAATTTTTAGAAGATATTAAAGATCTTGAAGTAACCACTGTTGCGCGTGCGCAAGAAGCCATCGACCAAAAAGAAACAGCAACCTTCTTTATTGGACGCAAGACTTGCCCATATTGCCGAAAGTTCGCTGCTAAATTAGCAACTGTAGTAGCCGAAACTAAAGCTCATATCTACTTCATTAATAGTGAAGAACCAAGTCAACTGGATGCTTTGCAAGTCTTCCGCTCTACCTATGGCATTCCAACTGTTCCTGGATTTTTACATGTCGAAGCCGGTGAAGTTACCGTTCGCTGCGACTCATCCATGTCAGAAGAAGAAATCAAAGCATTCGCTCATCTATAAAAAAAATAGCTAGAGATTATTCTCTAGCTATTTTTCATTTTCTGTAAAAGTCGTCCAAATCTTCTGCTGGGGTTTGGCAAAAGGAAAGGCCGAAAATTCTTCCGGTTTTAACCAAATAGTTGATTCACTGGTTGCTTGTTCTCCTTCTTTTACCAATCCGTACCGAAGTTGAACCTGCCACTTGCGGTGCGAAAAGACATGCTGGACCATGGGATAAGTTCTCTCTTGCCAATCAATGACTAAGTCATAGTCCTGTTCAAAGGAGAGAATCTCTAGATTGCTCTCTGCTTGTTCCTTCTCATCCAGTAGAGACAATTGGCCCAGGTTCTCAGATAGACTATCCACTTCAATCAAGGGAAAATGCCAGAAGCCTGACAAGAGTCCCTCTCGCTCATTTTTTTCCAGCAGGTAGCGCTCTTGACTATCCTTTATAATAAAGGCTGTTAAATAAACGGGTACTGGTTTCTTCTTTGGAGCCTTGATGGGATAGCGATCCATGGTCCCATGCTGATAGGCCGCGCTAAACTCTTTTACAGGACTCTCTTCGGGCCGTGGATTGACTGGTGATTCAATATCTGAGCCCAGATCCATCAAAGCCTGATTGAAATCACCCGGACGCTCTGGATCGATCAAGACTTCCATCATGGCTTGAAAAATCTTACGATTAGTCGGAACTCCGATATCGTAGTCAACCTCAAACAAACGAGCTAAAACCCGCATGACATTGCCATCCACTGCTGGCTCTGGCAAGCCAAAAGCAATACTGGCAATGGCACCAGCTGTATAAGGTCCAATTCCCTTGAGTTTAGAGATAGCCTCATAGCTTGATGGGAAAACACCCCCATGGTCCTCCATGATTTGCTGGGCAGCTTTCTGCATGTTGCGGACCCTCGAGTAATAGCCCAAGCCCTCCCAAGCTTTTAAGAGCTTTTCTTCAGGGGCTTGAGCTAAATCCGCAATGGTCGGAAACCAATCCAAAAAACGCTCATAATAAGGAATAACCGTATCGACACGTGTCTGCTGGAGCATAATCTCTGAAATCCATATTTTATAAGGATCCTGCGTCCGTCTCCAGGGGAGATCCCGTTTATTGGCATCATACCAGGCTAATAACTTTTCTCGGAAAGAGGCAATTTTTTCCTCCTCCCACATGATAATCCCGTAATCTTTTAAATCCATCATATTCCTAGTATACCATAGAATGACTTCTACTTTAGAGATTCTGACTCTACCATAAAAAGGCCTAGGAAATCCCTAAGCCTTTCAATCATTCTTATTGTTCCACAGCTTGAGCTGCTGTGATCAAGGTCAATTTGTAAACGTCATCTGCATTACATCCGCGAGAAAGGTCGTTAACTGGTTTGTTCAACCCTTGCAAAACTGGTCCTACTGCAGCAAAGCCACCGAGACGTTCTGCCATCTTGTACCCAATGTTACCAGCCTCAATACCTGGGAAGATAAAGACATTAGCTTGTCCTGCCACCTTGCTTCCTGGAGCTTTCAATGCTGCTGTTTCTGGTACAAAGGCAGCGTCAAATTGCAATTCCCCATCAATTTCAAGGTCTGGACGAAGTTCATGAGCGATTTTTGTTGCTTCCACAACTTTATCAACACTTTCACCGAAACCAGAACCTTTGGTTGAATAGCTCAACATGGCGATTTTCGGATCGATGCCAAACATCTTGGCTGTGATAGCAGAGTTGATGGCAATTTCAGCCAAACCTTCAGCATCTGGATTGATGTTAATCGCACAGTCTCCAAACAAGTAACGTTCAGAACCACGAACCATGAGGAAGGCACCTGAAGTGCGTTTGACATTTGGACGAGTTTTGATAATTTGAAGGGCTGGACGAACAGTTGCAGCTGTTGAGTGAATCGCACCTGAAACCATACCATCAACGATTCCCAGATGTACCAACATAACACCAAAGTAGTTGACATCGTCTTGCAAAATTTGACGTGCTTCTTCTTCTGTCATTTTACCCTTCCGACGTTCTACCAAGGAAGCTACCATCTCATCAAAGCCTGCGTAAGAATGCGGGTCGATAACTTCGTATCCTTCCAAAACTCCTTCAATTTCAAGGTAAATACGAATCTTATCTGGATTACCAAGCAAGACAGGTGTAACGTCTGTTTCTTTTACAATCCGTTTTGCTGCTTGCAGAATACGAGGCTCTTCCCCTTCTGGTAACACAATACGAGCATTCTTACCAACGAGGTTGGTTTTGAGGCTTTCAAAAACTTCCATGAGTTTCTCCTTTGAAAAAAATTAAATATTTGATAACTGTTTTAAGACTCGGCTAAAATCATCTGGCAGAGAGCTTTCAATTCGGAGCTCCTCTTCCAAAAAAGGATGATAAAAAGCCAAGGAATGGCAATGCAAGGCTTGTCGAAGAATCCCATCTTCTAACGAACCTCCATAGAGATCATCTCCCAAAAGTGGAAAACCAATATGAGAAAAATGAACGCGAATCTGATGGGTCCGGCCTGTATGCAACTGGATATCCACCAGATGAATATCACCAAAAGACTGGACAACTTGGTAGCTGGTATGAGCATACTTGCCACCTTTTGCTACCTTTCGGGTAATAATGGAGTCTTCATCACGCGCAATGGGGGCTATGATATCCCCCTTGCTTTCCAACTTACCCTTGCCCTTTACCAATGCAAAGTAACGTTTTTGAATCGTCTTAGCCTGAAGTTGCTTATCCAAGCGAGCATGGGCATAGCCATGTTTGGCAAAAAGCATGATCCCACTGGTATCCTTGTCTAAACGGGTGACAATATGAACGAGCTGATTTTCATACTGATTGCGAACATAGTAACCCTTGACAAAGTTCGCAATGGTGTTGGAATGAAGGGAGCTAGGAATGGATGCCACTCCTGCTGGTTTGTTGATAACCAAGAAATGATCGTCTTCGTACAAGATTTCCAAATCACGATCAATGGCCTCCAAAGCTTCATAACCTTCCTCAGAGGGAATATCAATCGTTACCTTATCTCCGATATCCAGAAGATAAATGGCATTTTGTTCAACGCCATTGACTAAAATCTGGCCTCCAGAAAACTTGATCTTGGCCAATAAGCCTTTTGAAACCTGATGTTTCTTCAGAAAGGTTTTAACCTTGACATGTTCATCTGCAATAAACTCGAACCTCATTCGTCAATATCTCCGATAAAGGCATCCTTGACCCGATTCCAGAAACTGGTATGGCTTGGGCTCGCTACGAAATTGATCTTGTGGTTATCAATCTGGTACTCGATATGGGCGATATTTCGATAGGAATAGGTTGAATTATCAACAGAGAGAATGTGAAAACCTGGCCGGCTAGGAGTGATTTCAATCTTATCTTTTTTGGGAACAATAATCGATGACCCCAAAGTTCGATAGACACGATTATTCAGACTAGCGATTTCAGCAATCTGAAGCGCTTCGATCGTCGGGTGAAGAACAGCTCCTCCCAAAGATTTGTTATAAGCTGTGCTACCTGTAGGGGTCGAAACCGTAATGCCATCCCCTCTGAATCGCTCAAAATGAACGCCATTGATGGTTAAATCAGCCACCATGGTTCGATCGCTGCGTTTGATTGTCGCTTCGTTAAGAGCTCGCATAATCTTCGTATCCCCATTATCAAAGGTCACTTTGACATTAAGGATTGGGTAAGATACCTTGGCACCTGTATCGAACTTGAGATTTTCTACCAACTTGTCAATCTCATCATCTAAATAGTCCGTATAAAATCCAAGATGACCCGTATGCACTCCAACAAAACGAACCCGATCTAATTGACTCTCGTACTTATGAAAAGCCGAGAGCAACATACCATCCCCACCGATAGAGATCACGATATCCGGATGCTTCTCAGTTAAGATAAAATTATTCTTTTTTAATTTATAACGAAGTTGTTGAAAAACCTCTTCGCTCTGGCGTTTTCGATTCCGAATAATCGAAACCTTTTTACCTGTAGTCCTCATCTGTATCATCACTATTTCCGACGCCATCGTTTAATTTACGATGCATTGGATCAAAAAGAGCTTGCGCCTCCTGAATGGCATCACGAATGGCACCCATTTCCTCATCGAGTTGATAAGCCAAATTCGCGGTGACTTCAAGACGCTTCTTAATCTCGTCCGGAAAATCTCCTTTATATTTGTAATTTAATGAGTGTTCAATGGTGGCCCAGAAATTCATAGACAAAGTACGAATCTGAATCTCTGCCAAAATCGTTTCATAGCCATTAATGGTATCTACTGGATACTCTACCACTACATGATAGCTTCGATACCCACTTGATTTCTTGTGACGAATATAGTCTCGTTCTTGAACCACGCGCATATCCTGACGCTTCCGCAAGACTTCTAGGACTTCGTCTACGTCATCTACAAATTGAACCATGATCCTCAGACCAGCAATATCTTGCATATCTTGAGCCAGGTTCTCTTCAGATATACTTCTGCGTTCCATCTTTTCGAGAATACTCTCAATCGGCTTCACACGACCGGTCACAAACTCGATTGGGGAATGCTTTTGTTGTTTGCGATACTGCTTTCTTATCCCACGAAGTTTAATCTTCAACTCCCCAACTGCTTGGATATAGGGATCTAAAAAATTTTCCCAATCAATCGCCATTGAATCACCTTGTCATCTCAAAGTTTTTTGTATAAAATAAACACATCTATTATTATATCATAAAGAGCTTGCAAACGAAAGAAAAGGACGTAGCTATGAATCATTTAGAAATTGAATTTAAAACCTTACTAACCAAAGAAGAGTACCATTCTCTAGAAGACTTTTTCAAGGACCAACCTCCTATCCGACAAACCAATCACTATATTGACACGCCCGACCAAGCTATCCGGAATCATCGGATGGCCTTGCGAATTCGTACCTTAGCTGATCGAGCTGAGCTAACCCTTAAAGTACCGCAAGATGCGGGACATTTTGAATACAATCAAGCCCTTACTTTTGAACAAGTAGAAGCCTTTCTCTCCAAGAAGAAACTCCCTCAAGGTGAGATTGCCAGCTTTCTCACTGATTTAGACATTCCTCTAACTTCCTTAGATGTCTGGGGAAGTCTAGAAACAGAGAGACGGGAGAAAAGAATCCCTAAAGGATTATTAGCTTTTGACCGTAGTCGCTATAACTCTATCGAGGACTATGAGTTGGAGATGGAGGTAGATGACGCCTCAGATGAAACTTATTTTCACGAATTTCTCAAGGAAAAACAAATTGAATACAAGCCAGCAAAAAGTAAAGTAGCAAGATTGGCTCAAAGTTTGCTAAATAGCTGAAATTACTGAATTTTTTTGCTAAAATAAGTCTAGACAAAAATATCTAAATGAGGATCAAACACATGTCAGAAAAAAACAATATGAAGCTCTTCGCACTCAACTCCAACCAAGAAATTGCACAAAAAATTTCAGAAGTTGCTGGCATCCCACTCGGAAAGCTTTCTTCACGTCAATTCTCAGATGGTGAAATCCAAATTAATATCGAAGAAAGTGTGCGTGGATATGATATTTACATCATCCAATCTACTAGCTACCCTGTTAACAATCACTTGATGGAATTGTTAATCATGGTAGATGCTTGCCAACGAGCAAGTGCCCATACCGTTAACGTGGTCCTTCCATACTTTGGGTATGCTCGTCAAGACCGCACTGCTGCTCCTCGCGAACCAATTACAGCAAAATTGGTTGCCAACATGCTTGTCAAGGCAGGGGTAGACCGTGTTGTAACCCTTGATCTTCATGCGGTTCAAGTACAAGGCTTCTTCGATATCCCAGTAGACAACTTGTTCACGATTCCTCTATTTGCTGATCACTATATCAAACAAGGTTTAACCGGTTCAGATGTAGTGGTTGTCAGCCCTAAAAATTCTGGAGTGAAACGCGCCCGCAATCTTGCAGAATATCTAGATGCTCCAATTGCTATCATCGATTACGCCCAAGACGATTCCAGCCGTGACGAGGGCTACATCATCGGGGATGTTAAAGGTAAAAAAGCAATCCTAATCGATGATATTTTGAATACAGGAAAAACCTTCTCTGAGGCTGCAAAAATTGTCCAACGCGACGGCGCTACTGAGATTTATGCTGTTTCTAGTCACGGACTTTTCGTTAAGGGAGCTGCGGAATTACTAGACCAAGCACCGATTAAAGAAATTTTAGTTACAGACTCTGTAGCAACCAAAGAGCAAAAACCCCAAAATGTAAAATACATTACTGCAAGCGAATTGATTGGAGATGCCCTTGTACGTATCCAAGAGCGTAAACCAGTTAGTCCACTCTTTGCATACCACAAGAAATAAGGTGATGTCGTGATTTATTTTGACAATGCGGCAACCACTCCCCTAAGCCCAGGAGTAATCAAGGTGATGACAGAAACGATGGAAACCAGTTTCGGAAATCCCTCTAGTCTCCACTCCCACGGTCGCCAAGCGAAAAAGATTCTTAGAGACGCTAGGGAATGCGTTGCAACTTGTTTAAAGACCTCTAGTCAACAGATTATCTTCACATCTGGCGGGACCGAAAGCAATAACACTGTTATAAAGGGCTACTGTCTCAAACATAGACAGCAAGGGAAGCATATTATTACCACGGCTATTGAGCACCATGCCGTTCTAGAACCGATTGAGTACCTGGTTCAAGAATATGGATTTGAAGTAACCATCATTCAACCGGTCGATCAAAAAATTCGACCTGAAGATATTCGAGCTGCACTTCGTCCCGATACTATTTTAGTATCCACCATGTATGCCAACAACGAAACAGGCGATCTCTTACCCATCAAGGACATTTCTGACCTTTTAAAAGACCATCCTGCTGCTTTTCATGTCGATGCCGTTCAAGCCGTTGGTAAACTTGCTGTAGCCCCTGAAGAGCTGGGAATTGACTTTTTAACCGCATCCGCTCATAAATTTCATGGGCCTAAAGGCGTCGGCATCCTCTATGCTAGAAAGCCTGACTTTTTCAATCTCTTACACGGGGGTGACCAAGAAGACAAGCGTCGAGCTAGTACAGAGAACTTGATTTCAATTGCTGGAATGGCTCAAGCCCTCAAAGAAGCAACTGATCAGCTAGACGCAAATTATCAGTACATTCAGAGCTTATCTGAACGTATCCTAACAGGCCTAGAAGATTTAGATTTCTATCTGAATAGCACAGACTCCAAACTTCCTCATGTCTTAAACATCGGCTTCCCCGGTATCAGCAATGATATCTTACTGCTTCGTTTAGATATGGCGGGAATTTCAGTCTCAACTGGCTCTGCTTGTACTGCGGGGACTGTTCAGCCAAGTCATGTCCTTGCAGCTTATTATGGCGAAGATTCACCTCGCATGAAGGAATCTATTCGCATTAGTTTATCCGAATTCAATACGACTGCTGAAGTCGATACTTTTATAACAACTATTCACAAAATTTTAGGAGAATTACATGGCATTTGAAACATCTGTCTCATTACCAAACTGCGATTACACATACGCAATCCATCCAAATATTAAAAAATATACCCTACGCGACAATACCTTTGCACAAACAAAGGTTGGAAACTACGAATTAAATCGTTTGTTAGAAGCTATTCCAAATAGTGGAGATGGCTTTAAGTTAAAAATTATCATCAATAAGGATTTAACAGGATTTAAAATTAACATTACTGACAAGTCAGGCCTTCGTTTGGTAAATATTTTTAAAAACCCAGAAAACAAGATTATCCAACAAAAATTCTACTTCCTCATGGACAGTTTAGTTGAACGTGAAATCTTTGAAAGGATTGAAAACTAATGACCAATGGTCCTGTAGTCCTCACCTATTTGGATGCATACCAAAAAGAACGTCAGGTTAGCTACGATAACATCGATCACTGTCTATTAGCCTTCTCAGGCTGTGTGACCATTCCAGATTCCTATCAGGTTGTTTCTGTTACCTACAAGGAGCATACCTTACCTTTCACTGGAAAAATCGGTGACTTTTATCGCTATCTGATTCAGTTCGATCAGAGTTTAAGAAATTCCAATTAACAAAGAAAACACCATTTTGGTGTTTTTTTAGTAGAAGATAGTTGCTTTTTTCACAAACTTTTTATAAAATAGATTTGAAAGGTTGTGATATTGTGAAACAAGATAAGACTAATCCAATTCCTCGTGCTACTGCCAAACGACTCTCCTTGTATTACCGCATTTTTAAACGCTTTAATGCAGAGAAAATCGAGCGAGCAAATTCAAAACAGATTGCTGAAGCCATCGGGATTGATTCCGCAACTGTTCGTCGAGACTTCTCCTACTTTGGAGAGCTTGGACGACGTGGTTTTGGTTATGATGTCAAAAAGTTAATGAACTTCTTTGCCGATCTCTTGAATGATAACTCCATCACCAATGTTGCTATCGTCGGGATTGGAAATATGGGGAGTGCCCTTCTTCACTATCGCTTCCATGAGCGAAATAAAATGAAAATTGTCATGGCATTTGATACGGATGATCATGAGTTAGTCGGCACTAAAAGTAAAGATGGTATTCCGATTCACGGCATCTCCTCACTAAAAGAAAAACTTGAGGGAAAAGAGATTCAAACAGCTATTTTAACCGTTCCAAGTGTAAAATCTCAAGAAGTTGCAGATTTACTAGTTGAAGCTGGTATCAAGGGAATCCTTAGCTTTTCTCCAGTCCACTTAACAGTTCCAAAAGATGTGGTAGTCCAATATGTCGACCTAACCAGTGAACTGCAAACCCTTCTCTACTTTATGCGCAAGAATTCATGATAAGCAAAGAGGCTGGGACAAAAGTCCTAGCCTCTCAATTGTCTTTGGATTATTGAGCAAGACGCAGTGGTTGAGTGGGCTCTACTACGCTGATTTTATCAGCTTTTACAGCCCTACTCAACTGTGCGGAGGTGGGACGACGAAATCGAATTCTAACGAATTACCGATTTCTGTCCCACTCTCTTTTTCTATACCAATAAATCTGTTTCTTCCCGATAGCTATAATAATCATCAGTTGAGACAATCAGATGGTCCAGAAAAACAATTCCTAGACAATTGCAGGCTTCAATCATTTGTTGGGTGACACCATCATCATTCTTGCTAGGATGAATGATACCGGACGGGTGGTTGTGAACCAAGATTATGGATGTCGCCATATGCTTGATGGCATAGTGCAAGATTTCCCTCGGTTCTGCAATGCTACGATTGACTGTTCCGATAAAGATCACTTGCTGATGGATAATTTGATTTTGGGTATTCAGATACAGGGCCAATAAATGTTCCTGTTTCTCATGGCCTATTTTTTGTTGCATCATTTTTGCCAGCTTCTGACTACTCATGATTTGTTCCGTTTCAATCACTTCCGAAGTCTGTATTCGTTTCCCTAGTTCAATAGCAGCTAACAGCTCAATGGCTTTAACTTTCCCAATTCCTGGAACTTCCTGTAACTCCTGAAAACTCATACTAGCCAGTTCTTTTAAACTCTTTAGTGAGCCCAGCAGGTCCTGAGCGATCTCGTAGACTGGTTTATTTTTGTTCCCCGTCCGTAATAAGATGGACAGCAATTCTTGATGACTGAGCTTATCAGGTCCTTCTGTTAGCAAACGTTCTCTAGGTAAGAGACCTGATTCTTGAAATACAATATGATACATAAAAAACCTCCTCAATTAATAATTCGCAATTGAGGAGGAAAAAGGACGATTCTGTATAAATTAAATTGGACAAACTACTTCTCTTAAGTTTTCAAGAATTCGAGTTTCTTCATTTGAGAAGTTAATTCTATAGCACTCTTGCACTTGTTCCAATGACGCAAGAAATTGACGAATTTCGTATCGAATTAAGTGTTCTTGATCATCAGGAAGGTTTTCAATGGTTTCGAAGACCTGTTCAACTTCGTAGATCCCCTTGGTAATGAGCCCTGTTTTGGGGAAATCATTGACCAGTAAGCCATAGAAGTTTCTTAACAAAGTATAGATATCTTCTGTGCGCATTCGGTTCCTCCAAGTTTCTTTCTATCACTCTTCTATTATAAAATAGAAAGCATGCAAAAATATGTCAGTCAGGTAACATTTTATGACTATCCTCTTACAAGTCGGCAGAAAATTAACAGAAAAAAAGGGGGCAAGGACCCCTTTTCAGATTAAAAAAAAAGTAATTTAAAAAACTTTCCTTAGGTGAGTACGGACGTCAGCGAACTTCGTAGAAGTTCCATGACTAATTATTGAGTCTCTTCGCTCTTTAATTTCTTGGCTCAGGCTAAAACAGTTCCCCAAACTGTTTTACTCTCAATAATTCCGAGTGCCTGAATTAACAGTGTTTCAGGAACTTTTCTCACAGCGGAAAGTTTTTCTTCTTCTTAAATGAGTAAAAATAAAAGTCATTTTTTGAAAATCATCCAGCTGTTTTATGTAAAATAACAATTTGTCTACATTCAAAAAAGAGGTCAAGGACCTCTCTTTTTAAGTTGATTATAATTGCATTTGATTATAAGATTTTGTGAAAGCTTCCAGTATATCTTTTGGTGCTTTTGAGTAATCTACTGAAGTTTCCAAAGTACCTTTTACAATCGTACGATAAGTTGCTGCGGCATCCTCACAGGTCACCAAGGTGATTTCATTAACCCCTTCACGATCTGCAATGACATCGACCCGATCTGGTGTAACTGTCTCAACAGAATTGATGACATAGGTATAGACCTTTTCCTTATCAGTGATATAGATTTTCATTCCAGCTTTGGCATGTTCTAATGGAGAAAAGAGCATTTCATTTGCCCCTGTCAAACCAAAGACATGGTGACTAGCCAAGGAGTAATTCCTTTCCCCCATAACCTGGTCCTCTTTCATGGTACCTGCCCCATAATAGAGTCCCACATTATCTAAGCCTTTAAAAATCGGAAGGTTCATCTTTAACTCAGGAATTGCTATCCCCCCAATAACAGGCAACTTCTGCGCCTGCCACTGGGCATTGATAACAGATTCTGTAGAAAGCGATTTGACTTCTTTAAAATCAAAGCTAGTCTTGGCATCTTTATTCTTATCGATGGTCTTTTTCGATACCTTGTTGACTTGATACTGATTGGTATGCCACACCATGATCATGTTCCGAATCGGAGCATTAAAGATCAAGGCAATAGACAAAAGGATTAGTAAGGTAGCAAAGATATTAATCAAGCGATTTCGTAAGCTTGTTTTCTTCTTTTTTCTTCTTGAAGCCATTATTTATCCTACCCTTCACTTTCAGTTTCTGTCTCTGACTCATCTTTTTCGTCAGCTTGAACAGTTGTAAAGGTTACGATTTGGGCATCTTGATCCAGACGCATCACTTTCACACCCATGGTCGAACGTCCAGTTTGAGAAATATTGGCGACGCTGGTACGAATCATGACACCTGTATTGGTGATAATCATCAAATCTTCAT
Source organism: Streptococcus sp. (assembly GCF_030825805.1). Lineage (GTDB taxonomy): Bacteria > Bacillota > Bacilli > Lactobacillales > Streptococcaceae > Streptococcus. The sequence continues at coordinate 3,677 of NZ_JAPJPF010000047.1, read as the reverse complement.
CTCCTTTGACAGTCATGAGACCGGCCAGAGGACCATTCTTATCAACCACATTAGCAGTTTTAATCCCTTTACCACCACGTCCTTTTGTTGGATACTCATCAGCACGCGTGCGTTTACCGTATCCCTTTTCAGTGATGATCAATACTTCATCTTGATCTGTAATGACGCTTGCACCGACCACTTGGTCACCTGGACGAAGGTTGACACCTCGTACCCCAGTTGCCGAACGGCCCATATTCCGTACGACAGACTCATTGAAGCGGACAGAATAACCAAATTTTGTCCCGATGATCACGTCTGTATTTCCGTCTGTGAGGAAGACGTTGATCAGCTCATCCTCATCTTTAAGGTTAAGAGCTTTCAAGCCATTTTGACGAATATTAGCAAACTCAGCTACACTGGTCCGTTTTACCAAACCTGAGCGGGTTGTAAAGAAGAGATAAGCGTCTTCACTACGATCCTGAGCGACGTTAATAATGGTCTGAATGGATTCTCCGTCATCTAACTTAAGCAAGTTGACAATTGGAAGTCCCTTAGCTGTACGGCCGTATTCAGGGATTTCATAGCCTTTCAGACGGTAAACCCGTCCCTTATTGGTAAAGAAGAGCAAACGATCATGGGTGCTGGTAGAAACCAATTCACGGACAAAGTCATCATCCTTGACCCCTGTACCTTGAACACCACGTCCCCCACGTTTTTGAGCAGTAAATTCATCTTGATCCAATCGTTTGATGTAACCCTTGTTAGAGAGAGTAATCAAAACATTGCTTTCTTCGATCAAATCTTCGTCTTCTAGTGATAGAACTTCTCCTACCATCAATTCTGTCCGACGTGGATCTCCAAACTTCCGTTTGACCTCGTCCAATTCTTCCTTGATAATCGCAACTACACGCTCTGGCTTGGCTAAAATATCAGCAAGATCAGCAATCAAAGCAACGAGATCATCGTATTCGCTTTGAATCTTGTCACGTTCCAAACCAGTCAAACGACGAAGACGCATATCCAAGATAGCTTGACTTTGACGCTCAGAAAGCTTGAACTTACTCATCAATTCTGCTTGTGCTTCTGCATCTGTCTGGCTATTACGGATGATTTTAATCACTTCATCGATGTGATCAAGAGCGATTAAGAGACCTTCCAAGATATGGGCACGAGCTTCCGCCTTCTCTTTATCAAAGATGGTCCGACGAGTCACCACTTCTTTTTGGTGCTCAATATAAGATCCTAAAATCTCACGAAGAGAGAGAATCTTAGGGACACCATTTTGGATGGCCAACATGTTGAAACCAAAGTTGGTTTGCATTTGGGTCATCTTGAAGAGGTTGTTTAAGATAACATTGGCTGAGGCATCGCGGCGCACTTCAATGACGAAACGAACCCCTTCCCGGTTAGACTCATCCCGAACTGCTGTAATCCCATCGATTCGTTTTTCTTGAACCAAACGAACGATATGCTCATGCACTTTGGTCTTGTTGACCATATAAGGAAATTCTGTAACGACAATGCGTTCACGCCCTGTCTTAGTCTCTTCAATTTCAGTCCGAGACCGTAAGACAATTGAGCCTTTTCCTGTTTCATAGGCCTTATGAATACCTGATTTGCCCATGACCAAGGCACCGGTAGGGAAATCTGGTCCAGGAAGCACCTCCATCAGCTCACGTGTGGTCACATCAGGATTGTCCATCATTAGCTTGACAGCATCAATAGACTCACCGAGGTTGTGTGGAGGGATATTTGTCGCCATCCCTACCGCAATCCCTGTCGCTCCATTGACTAACAAGTTAGGGAAGCGAGCTGGAAGAACGTTTGGTTCGCGTTCACTGGCATCATAGTTATCTGTGAAATCAACTGTATTCTTGTTGATATCACGGAGCATTTCAAGAGCAATCTTGCTCATGCGAGCTTCCGTATACCGTTGGGCTGCGGCTCCATCACCATCCATAGAACCAAAGTTCCCATGCCCATCTACAAGCATGTAACGATAGCTCCACCATTGAGCCATCCGAACCATAGCCTCATAAATTGAGGAGTCCCCGTGTGGATGGTATTTACCCATAACATCCCCAGTAATACGGGCAGATTTCTTATGTGGTTTATCTGGTGTAACCCCAAGTTCATTCATTCCATAAAGGATCCGACGATGAACTGGCTTTAAACCATCTCGCACCTCAGGAAGAGCCCGAGACACGATAACACTCATAGCGTAATCGATGAAACTGGTCTTCATTTCCGATGTTAAGTTAACATCAACTAAGTTATTATCCTGCATTAAAACAATGCCTCTCTTTAATTAATTCACTCTACTATTATAACATATTCTGCCTTATTTTTCTGGTTTCTAACACATTCATAAAAACGTTTACATAGGCAAAATGGTCGTAATTCCGTGACAAAAAAATGCAAAAGTGGTAGAATAAAACCGAATGGGGAAAGCCCCAAAAAAATGAAGGAGACGTTTAGAAAATGACTTTAACTAAACAACATAAAAAAGTTATCCTTGTTGGTGATGGTGCGGTAGGTTCATCTTACGCTTTTGCACTTGTTACTCAAGGAATCGCACAAGAACTTGGTATCATCGAAATCCCTCAATTATTTGAAAAAGCGGTTGGTGATGCAGAAGACCTTAGCCATGCCCTTGCCTTCACTTCACCTAAGAAGATCTATGCTGCTAAGTACGAAGACTGTGCGGATGCGGACTTAGTTGTTATTACAGCAGGCGCTCCTCAAAAACCAGGCGAAACTCGTCTTGACCTCGTTGGTAAAAACCTTGCCATCAACAAATCTATCGTTGAGCAAGTCGTTGCTTCAGGATTTAACGGTATCTTTCTTGTTGCTGCAAACCCAGTTGACGTCTTGACTTACTCTACTTGGAAGTTCTCAGGTTTCCCTAAAGAACGCGTTATCGGTTCTGGTACTTCTCTTGACTCAGCTCGCTTCCGTCAAGCACTTGCTGAAACTATTGGTGTTGATGCACGTTCGGTTCACGCCTACATCATGGGTGAACACGGTGACTCAGAGTTCGCTGTTTGGTCACATGCCAACGTTGCCGGTGTGAAATTGGAACAATGGTTGCAAGCAAACCGTGACTTGAACGAAGCTGACCTTGTAGATCTCTTCATCTCTGTACGTGATGCTGCATACTCAATCATCAACAAGAAAGGTGCTACTTACTACGGTATCGCCGTTGCCCTTGCTCGTATTACTCGTGCTATCCTTGATGATGAAAATGCTGTACTTCCACTTTCAGTCTTCCAAGAAGGACAATACGGAGTTGAGAACGTCTTTATCGGTCAACCAGCGATCGTTGGTGCACACGGTATCGTTCGTCCAGTAAACATCCCATTAAACGACGCTGAAACACAAAAAATGCAAGCATCTGCAAAAGAATTGCAAGCGATTATCGACGAAGCATGGAAGAACCCAGAATTCCAAGCAGCTTCTAAAAACTAAACAAATAATGAAACACCATGTCTTAGGACATGGTGTTTTCTTGATCTCATCGAAAAGGGCTCTGAGAGTCCGATACTGCTCTTAAAGATTCACAGGTATCTTTCCATCCAGATACAAAAAAAAGAGAGCCTCTCCGCTCTCCTATCCTTATCCACCCTGAGGGAATCGAACCCCCATCTCAAGAACCGGAATCTTACGTGATATCCATTACACTAAGGGTGGCAACT
>NZ_JAPJPF010000046.1 GCF_030825805.1 Streptococcus sp. | reverse complement strand
ATATTGGGTTTATCAATTACTTTATGTAAAAACCAGTTTGCTACCGTTGAAACAATAACGATCAGTCCATAAAAGAGCTGTGCCGTATGATTCATGAAATGACTACTAACTATTCCAGTAGCATAGGACATAAATGAAACAAAAAATAAAAGATACAAATCCTTTCAAATTCCTCCCTTTTCAACTTGGCTAACTTGACCTGCATTACCTAGGTCGCTTTGCTTTAAATTATACTTTTTTCTTAAACATTTGCTACGAGCAGGTCTTTCTTGTGAGTAATTTTCATCAAAAAATTTCATAGATAAGTCCTATATATAATCATGGAAAAGTAGTAAAAATAGTTGTTATCCTAGTTGATTAAAAAAATCTCTGATTTCCTCATCTTTTATAAAATAATATATAATTTTCCCCTCTCTTCTAGTGTCCAAGATGTTTTGATTGGCTAGTTTACGAAGATGGTGGGAGGCAGATGCCATACTGAGATTTAATAAACAGGCTATATCGCAGACACAGAGTTCTTCGACGGCAAGGAGATAAAAGATGATATTTATCTGTTTATTATCGGTAAATTTTGATAAAATGCGAAGTGATTTTTGGACTTTTTCCTTTTCAAGGTAGTTCGTTGCGGTTGTAACATTTTGTTGATTTATAACATCCACTTGACAGATACTATCTTTTTTCATAATTTTTTCTCCTAGCCTAACACAGCCCATAGCATGTCAAAGCTGTTGTTTTCAATCAGGATATACATCCCCAATCCTAAATAGACAACGGCAATAAACCATCTGCTATATTTTTCCAAAGTTTCTCCAACAGAAGGGACTTGTGCTAATTTTTGGGCAGAAAAAACCAAGAGATAAATCATGACTAGAAAAGTAAGTAAAGTCACTATCAAATTCGCTAAATTTAAGGTGGTAAAATATGGGACAAAGACACCAATATTGTCAGCGCCACAACTTGCAAAAGTAATCATAGCGACTAGAAAAATCAGGTTTTTATTGTCTTTTCGCAAACCATCTTTTGCAATAGCTTCTCCATCAGAATCTCCTAAAAGCAAAACTTTGAGGCCTAGGAAAATTGGAATCAAACCGAGTAAACCTAAAATCTCTTTACTAGGAATATAATTTAAGACAAATGCAAAAAGCAAACTTAGGAATATTAGACTAACAGAGCCTAGAAATTGTCCTAAATAGATGTTAATGATGTCCTTTCTGCTTTTTCTTTTGGCAAAAAATAACATTAGGATAATAAGTAAGTCTACGGCTGTCCCAGAATACAGGATTATTGAAGTAACAATATTTTGAATCATAAAACACCTCATTCAAATATATTTTTGAATGTATTCTAACATTAACCTTTGTAGATGTCAACTTAAAATCCACCAATTAATAATTGCATGTCAATATTTGTATTGTGAAACTAGTTTCAGAAATATATAGTCTTAAAGTATGTCCACTGCCAATGGTTTTTTCAATATTTAAAAGGAGAGAACCAATTTGGTCCTCTCCAGGGTATAATTTTCCACCAACCCACTACAGTTGACAAAGAGCCGTTATTCTCAAATGAGACAACTCCTTTTAGTTTTTATAACCTCAGCTTCTCGGTCTCTTACCTACTTTTAATAGAAAGACTACGAAGGACGATTCTTAAAGTAGTCAGATTGTGCAATATCGAAAGATTAGATGGGCTTAACCAATTTAACAACCCAAATCCAATTAAACTTCCATTTATTACAACTGTTTCTTGAATATTTCTTTGAATTAATTTCTGCAACGATTCAGATAAAGAATTCAATTCCTCGAAGAAATCTAAACGATTATCTAATAATAAAATATCACTCATCTGCTTAGAAATATCAGCACTTTCATTCATCACAACCCCAATATCTGCAAGCGTCAAGGCAGCAGAGTCGTTTAACCCGTCTCCAACCATCAAAATAGTTCGGCCAGCTTTCTGTAATTCCTGAACCAACTGAAACTTACCATCTGGTTTTAAATCAGTATAAACGTTGTCAAATGGCAGATCTTTAACCAACTCTTCTGTTCTAGCCAACGTATCACCAGTTGCCAGAATCAGTTTTTTCCCTTGGCGCTTTAGCTTTTTCAATGCAACTTTCGCCTCGCTTCTCAAGGGAGTGTGGATACAAAACATCCCAATTAATTCTTTCTTATAAGCCAAAAACAATAAATTGTAATGAGTCTTATATTGCTCAATCAAGGCCAGCTGCTCAGAACTAATTCTTACCTGTTCGTCTTGCATTAGTACATAATTTCCAATGACAACCGATTGACCATCAATTTGCGATTTAATCCCTTTGCTTGCAACATACTGAAGCTTGCCATGCATTTCTTCGTGTTCAATGCCTTCAATTTCAGCTTGTTTAACAATTGCATTGGCAATAGGATGATAGATATGTTCCTCCAAACATGCACTTATTCTTAAAATATCTTTCTCAGTATAATCTCCGAAAGGAAGAACCTTTTCAACCAAAGGATAACTCGTCGTGATGGTACCCGTTTTATCAAACAAGAAAGTATCCACTTCCAGATATTTTTCTAATACATCACCATCTTTAATAACCATTTCTCGATTTAGACCTTCCTTTATGGCCGTAAGGTAGGCTACAGGTGTGGATATTTTTAGAGCACATGAAAAATCCACCAATAAAAAGGAAATGGCTTTTGAAAACGAACCTGTTAACAGATAAGTCAAACCAGCACCTAAGAAGTTATATTTTACAACCTTGTCTGCCATCCTAATAAAATGACGTTGTTTTGTCTTCTTACTCTCTTCAGATTTTTTCATCAGATTGATGAGTTGCAAAATACGACTGTTTATCTGATTATCAGTCACACGAATTCTTAACTCTCCTGTTTCCAAAACAGTATTCGCACATACAGAATCTCCCTCTTTCTTTTCAACAGGGAAGCTCTCTCCAGTCAAGGAACTCTCATTGACCATGCCTAATCCTGAAACCACTTGGCCGTCAAACAAGATTTCATTACCTTGGGAGACAACTAATACATCACCTACTTGAACATCAGAACTCTTGATGCTGATGACCATGTCTCCCCGCACTAAGAAAACATCACTTTCTTTAGCAAGAAGGCTTTGTTCCAAATCTGTTGCTGTTTTTTTTAAAGACCACTGATCCAGATGATTACCCAAATCAAGCATAAACATGATGTTGCTAGCTGTCTTGGATTGGTTCATAAACAAGGACAACAAAATGGCCGAACAGTCCAAGACCTCCATGGTTAGTTCCTTGCGCGCTAAAGTTTGATAGGCTTCTTTGACATAACCCAAAGCCTGATAACAAGTCCAAATATAACGAATAGGGTAGGGTACAAAACTTCGAAACAGCAAACGCTTAATCGCTGCACCCGATACAATTGAATAAGCACTCTCTTCTCTACGAATGGGAAGAGTCATCAAGTCCGAAACTTTCCCCTTGTCAATTTTTTTTAAAAAGGCCTCTGCATTTTCTAATACAGAGAAGCCTTCTTTCATACGTAGAGTAAAGTGCTGCTGATCCATATAAAACTGAATAGAGTCGATCCCTTTTTCATCTTTAGCCAAGGAACGAAGATAATCTTGAATATCCAAGGTCAGTGAAAACGAGGACGATAATCGGATATGTTGATATCCTCTGTGTAGCACTTTAAAAGACATATTATTCACCTGTCAGGCTATCTAATTGTTCTTCTTTCTTTTCCTGTTCGTATAAATATTTAGCGTCTTGTAAAACATCATCACCGTGTTGTTTTACAACAGAAACAGATGCATCCAGTCCATCTTTCAATTTGTAAGCTTTAGCCAAGGCCTTAGAATAGCCTTTCTTAGCTTCTTTACTTGCTAAGACTTTCAAGCCAAGCGTCCCAAATGCTACCCCTCCTAAGAAGAGAGATGATTTTTTCGCAACTTTTGCGACGTTTAATACTTCTTTTAACATGTTTATTTCCTCCTTGTAACTATTGTAGCGAAAAATGACAGCAAAAGCAATTGCTGATATCTGATATATAGATAAAATTCTCTATACTGATATTTAATTATATTATGATGAAAACAATATACTTTATTTTTTGATACTGTAAATAATTATGTGTAAACACTTAAGTAGAGTTACGGAGTGTTAATTAAATAAGCTTTCAAGTGTATCAGAACATTGACCAAACCCTTTATGGATTCGTTGACTTTGCTTGAAATTATAATCTTCAAACAACGTAACTAAGTAACGTTCCAGAGCCTCCTCATTAGGAAAAAGAACCTTCTTTTTCGTTTGATGTTTGATTTCTTTGTTAAGAGACTCAATGAGGTTTGTCGAATACATGCTGTGCCAAATCTGGTAGGGAAACTGATAAAAAGTTAAAAGATTATCCGTCTTCTCCAGACTTTCCATGACTTTCCTATACTTTGGTTTCCATTCGGCGAGAAAGTCCTCTAAAGCTTGTCCTGCCATTTCTAAATTTTCAGCACGATAAATCATTATAAATTGCCCCAGAATAACCGCTCTATCTGCTCGTTTCACTTTACTAGCTAGATTTCGACTAATATGAATTAAGCAACATTGTTGTTTAGCTAATGGGTGAGCCTGACTGATAATCTGCTCAAGCCCCTTAAAGCCATCTGTAACTACAAGAGAAATCTGTTGGATTCCTTGGTTTTGAAGCTTGTCTAACAGGGTGGACCAAGAAGCATTGTTTTCTTGAGGCAACTGTGCATAGCATATCTCTATGCGACTAAAGTCGCTAGAGCTATCCTAATTGCGCACCGCCAGTTCTCATAGAAAAAAACACCTTGCAAGATGCAAAGTGTTTTCGTTTGTATTCTGCTGTCCAGCAACGAATTAACGTTTAGAGAACTGGCTAGCTTTACGAGCCTTTTTCAAGCCTGTTTTCTAGTATTTTTATATCTATTGGCAGATTATCCGACTTATCCCCATCAACATCTGACTCTAACTCAACCTCTGAAGAAATCCTAATATTGCGTACTTTGATATATTCGATATTATTGTTACCTACTAGATCCCCTTTTTAATAAATCTGGGATAGCCGATAATTTAGAAATGATGGATGAATCCTTTAAAATCAAGATATTTCCATATTCATCTGTATTTTCATCAAATAGTTTTTTGTCTGCATAGTAATTGGATAGAAGAACTAAGACCTGAGTAGCTTCACCTTCATAATTGCCATTTTTGCTTTCAAAAGGTAATAATTGCTTGTTCATAGCTTGGCGAATCAGTTGCACCAGCCAAATTAATTGTCTTGACCGACGAATAAAGCGACTTCTTTCAAGGATTCGACCATAAGGAAACAGTTGGCAGATTCTATAAAAGTGTCGATGTGATTCGGCACGCTCATCAGACTCGCTACACAGAGCTGGTACATAATATCTGCTATAATTTTCTGGAAGATTTGGTCAAGCGGTCTTTTAGCCGTGTGACAGGCATACAGGAAAAACACTATTTATTTACTTTTTGCACGGGAGGCTTTAAGATGTTGCTGGACGCCTTTCTTGATAATCACTCAGAGTCGCCAGAGTGTCTGGGCTGGGATATGGCAAAGATATACCGCTGCCTGAAACTGTTCTTTGACGCTGATAAACGCGACATATCAATTAAAATGTCGCACTAAAATGATTGAAAAGTGATTGAAACTGTATTATAATGAACGTATATATTTAGAAAAGAGGTACTAACTATGGAAAACCTAGTAGTTTCAGTCTTTAACACTGAAAGCGAAGCTTATCAGTCCTTTGCGGATTTGAAGGCTTTCCGCCAAACTCAGACGACCAAGGTTGCTCAAATCGCCTTGGTCAAAAATGAAAACGGTCACATCGTTGAAAAAGAACGCTATGACTTTGAAGATTCAACGACGGATGCAACCCTAGAAGGTGGCTTGCTCGGTGCAGTTATCGGGCTTTTGGGTGGTCCTATCGGCGTCTTGTTTGGTTATGGTATTGGCAGCCTCTATGGTTTGGCTGCTGGTGATACCGTTGATACGGCAGAAGCTGGCTTGATTGACGTTGTGTCTCAAAAATTGATCGACGGCGAAACAGCCGTTGTCGCCTTGGTGCAAGAAAACAACGAAGCAGTCATCGATGCTTACTTCACCAAGTACGACACCCAAATCGTGCGTTGGGATGTAGCAACCGTCGTAGCCGAAATCGAAGCAGCTCTGCAAGTCCAAGAAGACCTCTACAACCAGGCACGTGCACAAATGAAGGCTGAACGTAAAGCCGAACGCAAGGCTAAACTTGAAGAATTCAAGGCAAATGTCAAAGCAAAATTTGACAAATTGAAAGCCTAACGTCTAAGCGTCTCATAAATTTAAATGTGACTGAGACGCCATTTAAAATTTATGTGCGTCGGATTCTCACAGTTAAATAATTGCGTTGACAAAGCCGTTACAGCCGTTCTTCCATTCTTTGAAAAGAATGTTTAATAGACAAGAAATCTGGACTAGTATTGGTCTGGATTTTTTTGTGAATATAGAGGTCATAGCTTTTTGACTATGCTTCGTTATAATTAGAAAAATTTTAAGTTTTATCAAGATGAAATCAGTCAGACGAAGACATCCCGAATTAGCACCAGCATCACCACACAAACTAAGACATACTGGTGCTACTCTTGCTAAACAAGCAGGTGTTTCTCTTGAAGCCTTCTCAGAAGCTCTTACTCATAGTGATAAAGAGATTACAAAAACTTACGTTAATATCAAAGATAAAGTCAATCAGACTGTAGGTGATATTGCTTTTCGTAGTTTAAAAAATTGATGGGGTGAATATGGGGTGAATTTTGGGGTGAACTTTGATTTTTTGAAACAAAAAAGACATCCAAGAAATAATTCTTGAATGTCTGTAAACGTTGATATAATCGTATTGATTAACGTTTTGAGAATTGTGATGCTTTACGAGCTTTCTTAAGACCTGGTTTCTTACGCTCAACTTTACGTGAGTCACGTGTAAGAAGTCCTGCGCGTTTCAATGAATCGCGGAAGTCTGGGTCTACTTGAAGAAGGGCACGAGCGATACCGTGACGGATAGCTCCTGCTTGACCAGCGTAACCACCACCTACAACGTTAACGAAAACGTCGTATGAACCTGCAGTTGAAGTAACTGCGAATGGTTGGTTGATTACAAGACGAAGGTCAGCGTGTGGGATGTACTCTTCAACATCTTTTTTGTTAACAGTGATTTTACCAGTTCCTGGAACAAGGCGAACGCGTGCAACAGCGTTTTTACGACGTCCAGTACCTGCATATTGTGCTTGTGACATACTTTATTGTTCCTTTCCTTAGATAAGTCCTGAAATATCAAGAACTTCTGGTTGTTGTGCAGCGTGAGTGTGCTCAGCTCCAACGAATACTTTCAATTTCATACCTTGAGCGCGGCCAAGAGTATTGTGTGGAAGCATACCTTTAACTGATTTCTCAATCAAACGAACTGCATTTTTAGAACGAAGTTCACCAGCAGAGATTGATTTCAATCCACCTGGGTGGTTTGAGTGAGTGTAGTAGATCTTATCAGTTGCTTTTTTACCAGTCAATTTAACTTTTTCAGCATTGATAACGATTACGAAGTCACCTGTATCAGTGTGAGGTGTGAATGTTGGTTTGTTTTTTCCGCGAAGCACGCTAGCAACAACTGCTGAAAGGCGTCCAAGAGGTACATCAGTTGCGTCAACAACGTACCATTTGCGTTCTACTTGGCCTGGTTTAGCCATGAATGTAGTTTTGTTCATGATTTCTCCTATATGAATGTCGTTTTTGTTTACAGGGCGGATGTTCCGGTCCGCAAGTTATTTGAAAGGTTCCGGGGCCTTACAAATGGGGTAAACAATACCGCCTACTATTGTATCAAATTTTTAAGATAAAAGTCAACCAATTTAAAAAATTATTTGCGATTTTCTTTTCCTATAACAAAGCCGATGAGAGAATTAGGACCGACGTGAGCAGCAATGACGGGACCTAGTGGCATGATCAAGACTTGGGAGATAGCTGGATTCTCCAACAATTGATCCTTGAGCTCCTCTGCTCCTGCCAAATCATCTGTATAGGAAACCAAGGCTGTGCTGTGACCGATATCTTCCTGGATCAGAGAAAGCATTTCCCGCATAGCTTTTTTACGTCCACGTACCTTAGCGATAGGAGCTAACTTGCCTTCTTCATCAATCCAAAGAAGGGGTTTGATATTGACCAAACTTCCGACGATGGCTGAACTCTTAGAGAGGCGTCCCCCGCGCATAAGATGGTAGAGATCATCCACCAAGAAATAGGTCCGCAACTTAGGAGCGATTTCCAGCAGTTCTTCCTTAACTTGATCCAAACTCTTACCGGTATCACGCGCCTCAACTGCTAGCATAGACAAGTAGCCTTCTCCAATCCCTGCAGCTTTTGGATCGATGATTTCGATGACAGCTTCCGGGTAGTCTTCAAGGACCAAGTCTCTTGCCATGACCGCACTCTGGTAGGTCCCTGACAAAACTGAAGAAAAGGCGATATAAAGGAGATCTTCCTTGCGTTGAGCGTAGCCTTTGAAAATCTCTTGGAACTGTCCAACATTGACCTGACTGGTCGTTGGTTTAGCACCCTTTTGCATCTCTGCTAATAATTGGGGGCTGGTGAGTTTGTCTGGACCTACTGTCTCATAATGAGTCCCATCAATTTGGATCGACAAACCGACGATTTCTACATCATGCTCCTTTGCCCATGTTTCATCTAAATCTGCAGTTGAATCTGTTAAAATTTTAAAGGTCATTTACTTGCTCCCATCTCTTTTTGTAGTTGACGTAGGCCCTCTTGGTCAAAAGGCCGTATCGGTGGTTTTTGATCGTTGACGGCTCCTCGCGCCTGGTTCAAGTCGGCTTTGACAACAGCAACCCGTTTCTCCAACTCCCGCGCTGAAACACGGAGCGCTCCTTGAGCAAAGACCGTCCATTGCTCATTCAAGTCACTCGTCGCGACTGATACTTGGTGGAGGGGTGTATTGAGCTCTGCTGCCAACTGTTCAATGTAGTCATCGGCGGTCTCCTCCTCTGCAGTGAAGACCACTTGGACCTGAAATTCTTCATAGGTCTGGCGAATCCCTGGCATGTATTGGGCATCAAAGACACAAATCACGCGAATGCCTTCAAAGCTAGCATAGTGACTTAGCTTCTCTAGGAGGATCGTTCGTGCAGCATCGAGCTCACTCTTCTTAAAGAGCTGACGGGTCTCCTGCCAGAAGGCAATCATGTTGTAGCCGTCCACTAACAAAATCTTTTCTTTCATGGATTGCCTCCTTCCTCTGATTTCTTCTATTATAATTTATTGCGAAAGACCTCATACATAAGGATTGCTGCTGCGACACTGGCATTCAAACTTTGCACATGTCCCTGCATGGGAATAGTAATCATTTCATCCACTTGCTTTTTAATATTGGCCGAAATGCCCTTGCCTTCGTTGCCAATAATGAGGGCGAGCTTCCCACTGGTATTCCATTTGTGAGAAGGCGTCCCGTTCATATCGGTTCCAAAGATCCAAAAACCTGCTTCTTTGAGCTTGTCCAAGGTTTGGCTAAGGTTGGTCACTCGGGCAATGGGAACATGCTCCACTGCTCCAGTTGAGGTCTTGGCAACAACAGGGGTCACTCCAACAGCACGGTGCTTGGGAATGATGACTCCCGCTACCTGAGTAGCATCGGCTGTTCGCAGGATGGATCCCAAGTTATGCGGATCGGTCAAGCCATCCAAAATCAAGAGCAAAGGATTGTCTTGATCGACTGCCTGAGTCAAGATTTCACTCAAATCTGTATAGGCAAATTCCGAAACCCGTAAGACAAAACCTTGGTGGACAGCCCCTTCTGTCATTTCTTGCAAGGTTTTCTTAGGGGTCCAAGAAATGGAGACCTTTTTTTCCGCTGCCAGATCTTTGATTTTTTCTACATTTTTTCCACGCAAATCATCCTGGATATACAATTTATTTCCTGTATTTGCGACTAGTGCTTCTGTAACGGCATGAACGCCATAAACAATATCATTTTTTTCCATGAAACTAGTATAACACAATTGCCATATCTGGTGAAACATTTGAAGTAGGGCACTTTGCTTGTGGTATAATGAAACTAGTTTAGAAAAAGGAAAGAATCAGCATTATGCCACTTATTCACCGAACCATCAAGATGATTCTCGCCACCTGTTTGGCCATCTTGCTTGCAGAGTTTTTGGGTCTGTCCTACGCCACCTCTGCGGGGATTATTGCCATTCTCAGCATTAGCGATACCCGTCGAAGCACCGCCAAACTAGCCTATAATCGCTTCATGTCCATGCTTCTTGCTCTCCTCCTTGGAAGCTTAGCCTTTCAGATTCTCGGCTTCAATCTCTGGGCCCTTGGTTTTTATCTGGCCACCTATGTCCCCCTTGCTTTCCTACAAGGCTGGGAAATTGGTATCACGCCCAGCTCTGTCCTGGTTACCCATCTCCTGCTAGAAAAATCCACTTCCCTTTCTTTATTGGGAAATGAAGTGGCTATTTTTCTAATCGGAACCAGCTTTGCCCTCCTAGCCAATCTCTATATGCCTTCTCGACAGGAAGAAATTGATCGCTATCATGAAATTGTCGAAGAGCAACTCAAAAAGATTCTCTATCGTTTTGCAGAGTTTCTAGGAAAAGGAGACGGGAGCAACGATGCTAGCTTGATTCGTGAGCTAGATACCATCTTAAAAGAAGCTCTCGATCTAGTCTATTTAGACCATTCCAACCACCTCTTCCATCAGACCAACTACCATATCCACTATTTTGAGATGCGCAAGCGCCAAAATAATATCCTGCGGGACATGGCCAATAATGTAAACAACTGCCAATTAGCTGCGAGCGAGAGTCTTATTTTGGCCCAACTCTTTGCTAAAACAGCCAGCCAGCTCAGTCAAGAAAATCCAGCCCAATTCCTACTTGACGAAATCAACCGCTATCTAGCAGTCTTTCGTGAGCGACCTCTTCCTCGATCACGTCAAGAATTTGAAACCCGAGCGACCCTTTTGCAACTCCTCAGAGACCTTGAAACCTTCATCTCCATCAAGGTGGAATTCTATCAAAATTACCAGGAGGAACTGCAAGCATAAACCCTTCTTTAGAGACTGGGAAGATTTTCCCAGCTCTTTTTCTTTGCCATCAATCTGTAACGAATTTCAAGAGAAAAACTTCCATATATATTGAAAGCGCTGTCATAAAGTGTTATGATAGAGGTGCATACATGCAAAGAACAAAGGAGGTCTCTTTATGCATTCTTCTTATAAGAAGCGTTTGTACACAAACGCACTCAGTCTCTCTACCGCTGTCCTTTTAGCCTTCCTCGCACAAGGCCAAGTTGCTGCGGACACTGTTGAGACAGCTAGTCCTGCCGCACCTGTCGAAAACGTCCTCAAGCCACAGGGAACAAACGCTAGCCCGGCAACAAGCACAGAGGCTAACAGTCCGGCTCCTGCAACAGAAGCGACTGCAAGTCCTGCAGAGACTGCTCCAACTAATCCTTCTAGCCCAGTTGAAGCCTCTCCTACCGCTTCAGACACTACTAGCCCTAGTGCTAAGCCAGAAAACACAGGAACAGAGCGAGCAGCAAACGCAGAGCCAGCTATCAGCCTTAGTGACAGTCCTGTTTACATGTCTGAAAAAGGAACGCTGACGGATACCGTTAAGGATCAAGCTCAGGCTGCTGGCAAGATTAGCTGGACTTTGGACGACAAACCACTGGAAGAGTGGAAAACTTGGGACATGGAGACAGGAACTCTGTCCAAAGATCCCTTCATCACAGTTGAAGAGAACAAAAACGGAAACGATTTGGATCTGACCTTTACGGTCAAGGAACTCTTTGGCGAAGATTTAAGCCTTCGGAGCCCTAATAATATCCGTCGGACCTATCGGAACTATATTGGCGAGCATACTTTAGTCGGAACTAGTTCAGATCTTGGGCTGACTATTCGCAAGAATCTAACCTTCCGTCCATATAAAGATTTCCATACCCACGAGGAAATGCTAGCTTCCATTGAGCAGACAAAGGCAGAAGCCAAAACGGACCGTCTAGTTCAGCTTGAAACTCTTGGTAAGAGCGCCCAGGGACGGGATATGAAGATGGGAATTATAAGTAAGGACCAAGCAAGTATTGACCACTACCTCTCATCTACCAATCCAAAAGCCCTCACCAAACCAAGCGAGATGTTGGCAGCTCTGAAGGACAAGACCTTGGATTACAAACTACCTGTCCTGGTTCATAATACGCATGCGGATGAACAACCTGGGATTGACATCATCACCGGTCTCTTCCGTACCTTCGCTACAGAAAATCAAGTCACTTTTAAAACGACAGACGAAGCTGGTAACGTCAAGAATGTGACTCTGGACATCCCAACTCTTTTAAACAAATTTATCTTCTTGTTTGACTTCACGGAAAACCCTGACGGGGACGCTCTCAACCTGCGTGCCTTGGCCAACGGACTAGATCCAAACCGGGATGCTAGTTACCAAACCAACCCAGAAGTGCGCACCGTCATCCAAATGATCAACAAATGGAATCCGATCGCTCTCTATGATATCCATGGATTTGTCAAAGAATTCTTGATTGAGCCTGCAACACCTCCACATGATCCGAACTTTGAATACGACCTCATGTCCAACCTCATGCTGGAAAATGCCCACCATATGGGCCGCGCAGGGGTTGCCAATTCCAAATACGACAGCTACATCATTCCAAAACTGGATTGGGGAGATGGCTGGGATGATTCCTTCTCTGGTTATACAGGTGTCTATGCCGTTTACCACGGTATCTTGGGCCACACCATCGAAATACCAGAATCCAACCAGGAATCTTATTATGCTGGACGTAATGCTGTCCTCGGCGGCATTGACTTCCTCAACCAAGATCCAGACAAACTCCTTGAGATGCGGCTCAACTTCTACTTACGTGGTCTCAACAAGATTGAAGATCCAAAAGCAGAAAATGAATTAGTAGGACCAACTGGTGAAGTTGTCGGTCGTATGAAGAATGGTCGTCCGAAATTCTTCCCTGACTATTATGTTATCCCAATGGGACTCGACAAGAACAATGACGCCCAAGAAGCCTTCAATATGATCAACTACTTCAAACGAAACGGTGTCCTCGTTAAAGAACTCAAAGAAGATACAGCCAACTACAAAAAAGGGGACTTAGTCATTGATATGGCCCAAGCCAAACGGGGCTATGCCAACCATATTCTCTATAAAGGTTCTAATGAATCCGCCTGGGCTGCCATGTATGCGGAACTTCTCGTAAACTTCCCTGATATGAAAGGCTTCAAGGCAGAACCTGTATTCAAGGACGGTCTCTTTGCTGGAAAACTTGGAGAAGTCACAACTACTCGCGCGACTAGAACCTCTGAGATCGATCCAAAGGCACCTTACTACGTCATCGCTAATACATCAGCCAGCGCTGTTCAAGCAGTAAACAAGGCGATTTCCCAAGGCAAATCTGTTTACCTAACAGATGATGGCTACATCGTTGACCGTGATACCTTCGCATCGCTCCTTCCAAACTATGCTATCTACGGCGAAGCCCTCTACAAGGTACCAAACGGTCCAACCTTGAAACCATTGAAAATCTACTCGCCTAATTATCACTACGATTGGACTGGAGTAGACGCACCGGCTCATACTAGTCTGGTTCTTGAAAAATTAGGTTTCCAAATCGTCGACACTCCTGATGAAGCAGATGTTATTGTTCTTGAAAACAATCGCTTTGATGCCTCCATCTTCGGCAAGAAACCAACTCTCGTCATCGGCGGGGAAGCCATGCAGAAACTGGAAAAATTGGGAGTTCTTTCAGGTTTTGACGCTGAAAAACTTAAAGGTGGCAGTGACTACGAGGGCTTGATGAAAGCCATCATCGATGACCAAGACCCACTGACCAGTGGCTACAAGAAGAACGCTCTCTTCTACTCCAACTCAGGAAACTGGATTGAAAAAGTTCCAAGCAACTTTAAGACCTTGATGAGTATCGCTTCAAGTGACTACTACATTGCAGGCTGGTGGCCAAAAAATGAAGTCCTAGCCAATAAGGTCATGGCCATCTCTGGAGAACTTCTGGGCCAACCACTCTTTGTCTATGCTGGAAATCCAACCAATCGCCAACACCCTGTCCACTTCTTCCGCTGGGTAACCAACGCGATCTTCGGCAGCAAGTTGGCAAGCTTGATGGATTACGTACCAGCCAAAGAACCAGATCGGGTGGTAGTCCCAATCTACAATCAAGCAGAGCAGAAAAAAGTAGAGCAGTCTCAGACTACTTTACCAGCTTCTCCTAAAGTTGAAAAAGAATCTGGTGTCGTTCATCCACTTAGCTACCAAGTAGGACAAAGCTTCCAAGAAAATCCATCCAAGGCACAATTGCCACAAACTGGAGAAGACACAACGGCGCACTTCATTCTTTCAGGCTTCTTGTTAGCCATTAGCGGAGGCTTCCTCCTCTTGAAAAAGAAGGAAGTTGAATAAGATTCAGCTTTAGACTTGGACGACATGAAAAGAACCTTCGCAGACGCGAAGGTTCTTTTCTATTCTGCTAATTCCAATACAACGGTTTGGTAAGGGGCCAATTCTAACACTTGAGCTCCTTCTTGGAATAGTCCCGTGACATTATTTAAAATGACGGTTTCAATCGGAGCTGGCAAGTCCAAGCTAGCTTGGCGATTTTGGAAATTGCTGACAATTAAGAGACGCTTCTCCCCACGACGTTCGAAGGCGATGATGTTTTCACGGTCCCGATAAGCTGGGATCATATCTCCAAACCGGATGGTATTTCCATAGAGGGGATGGCGATACAAGGCCGTCAGCTGGCGGTAATAATTCAAAATAGAATCTGGATCCTTTTCCTGGTCTTCCACATTAATGGAATAATCTGGTTTGGGACTGATCAGCCAGGCTGGTCCATCGCTAAAGCCCAGACCTGGCTCCGCTGACCACTGCATCGGTGTCCGCGCATTGTCTCGGCTATAGTTGGCAATCGCTGCTAAGGCTTCTTCCTCACTCAAACCAGCTTCTTTAGCAACGTGGTAGCCATTGATGGTCGCAATATCATCAAAGTCCTCCACTGATTCAAAGACTTGGTTCTCCATTCCAATTTCTTGACCTTGATAGATAAACGGAATTCCCTTGCGCAAAACCTGAATGGTTCCCAGGGCTTTTTTACTGGTATCATTTACTGGACCTTCTGCGATATAATGGGACACCCCTCGAGGTTCGTCGTGGTTTTCGATGATGGTCGAGAGAACACCAATCCTATCTGCGCGCTCATGCGCTTGGAAAATACTTTCCTTAAGTTCTTCCGCTGTTGGAAGAGTATGGTCAAACCAGCCCTTTCCTTCCTGCCCTAAGCAGGTTTGCTTGAAGTCAAAGATAGAAGAAAAGACACCGTCTTTTCCAATGAAGAAATGCAATTCTTCGTCGGTTTCATTGAACACTTCCCCAACTGTGAAGGCATTGTACTTGGCGAAGGTTCGCTCATTTAACTCTTGCAAGAAAGGTTCAATCGATTGGGCATTCACTAGAGACTCCAGTACTGGGACCA
>NZ_JAPJPF010000045.1 GCF_030825805.1 Streptococcus sp. | reverse complement strand
GACGACGAAATCGAATTCTAACGAATTACCGATTTCTGTCCCACTCTCATTTTTTTTCTGATGAAGATGAGCTAGAACTACTTGAGCTGGAATCTTCACTTGAAGAAGATGAACTGAACTGTTCAGGGTGGAGTTCCTTATAGCTTGGCGCTTTGAAGAGATCCACTGTTGACTGATTGCCTTTTTGGCTATAGAGGCTGGTTGAGGCATCCCCTTTTTCTTTTTCAATTTTCTTCAATGCTTTCATCGAGTTATTGTAGGAGTAGTCATCCGGGTTGACTTTACCAAGATCATTTCCTGTATAGAATCGTAAGAGGTCTCCTGTTTGGATACTATCACTAATCTTGAGTTGTAGATTCGCTGCCTCACGGATTTTATCCAGTTGCTCTTTCGTTGATTCGTCAGGATTGGTGATTTCTTCACCAGTCTTGGTGTAATAGGTCCGGCCACTGTAACTTGTATACTCAGGAGTCACAAAGTAGTTAGCAGAACGGAAAGCTACGATTTGGCTATGATTTGGAGATAACAAGTCTTGACCAACTTGAAGGAAGTTCTTAGAATCAATGCCTAACAAGTGTTCTAATGTTGGAAGAATATCAATCTCTCCACCATAGGTCTCAATCACTTTCCCCTTGTCCATACCAGGAATGACCACCATATACGGTACGCGTTGCAACATGGCATTGTCATAACTAGACCAAGTTTCAGAGTTCTTATCTAGCAAAGGAGCCAGAGCTGGATTTCGAGAATTAGAAATACCGTAGTGGTCCCCGTACAGAACAATAATGGAGTTCTCATAAAGACCAGAAGCTTTGAGATAATCGAAGAAGGCCTTGATGGAAGCATCCAAGTAGTTGGCTGTTGCGAAATAGCCATTAATGGTTTCATCTTGCGTCTCTGCAAGAGGGAAGCCAATTTCGTCACCAATCAGACTGGTTGTATAAGGATAGTGGTTAGAAACGGTAATGAACTTAGTATAAAACGGTTGTTGCATGTGTTCCAAGTACTTGATAGAATCCTTCAACATGATCTTATCATTAAGTCCATACTGGAAGGAGTTTGTATCATCTTGCTTGGTAAAATAGGAGGCATCAAAGAAGTAATGGTAGCCCCATTGTTTGTAGGCTGTATTACGGTTCCAGAAGCTTCCGGCATTTCCGTGGAAAACTGCACTGGATTGGTAGCCATTCTTAGAAAGAATGAAAGGAGCTGCTTGCTGGGTATTGGTCCCACCGTAGTTCACCATAAAGGAACCTTGGTTCAAACCGAACAAGCCAGTCTCAATCATGGTTTCTGCATCCGATGTTTTACCAGCTTTTACCTGGTTGAAGACATTGGCAAATGCAAAGGTTTCGTTTGAATGGTAGAGCGAGTTGATAAAAGGGGTCACTTCGTATTCTTTGCCATCGACTTTCAATTTATAGTCGATCAAGAATTGTTGGAAGCTTTCCAAATGGATATAGATAACATTACGACCTTTAGCAAGTCCAAAGGTTTCAGGGTTTGGTTGAGCATAATGGCTAGCAACATACTCTTCAACCGGTTTCAGGTCAACTTCAGAAGCCTTTGAGCGTTCTTTATTGGCCATGTAAGTCTGGTTGGCACTGTAACCCAAAAAGGCAGGTAAACCAAGCGCACGAACTACATAGTAGTTGGAGAAGCCACGCGTTAACAATTCCGGACGGTCAATCTCTGCCAAGAAAAGGTTGGCAGAGAAGAGCATAGCAGAGAGCGAAGTCACTGCAAAACTTGCCCGTTTGTTAAAGGGACGGTGATCTAGTTTGACCAATTTCTTTAAGAAGAGGAAAGCTAGAATCGGGAAGTCTAAAATATAGATAATATCCCAGGGACGGAATAATTCTAAGGCTGCAGCTCCAAGACCAGCGGAAACCTTACTAGAGGCCAGCATGGTATTAACCGTTACGAAGTCAGTAAACTCACGATAATAAATCGAGTTGGAAATCAACCAGATAAATAAAATGACATAGATGCTAAAAGATAGCAAATAAAAGAGTTTGGTTCTCTTAATATAAAAAGCGAGACCGATGAATAAGAGGCTGAGTGGAATCGGGTTAATCACTGCAAGAAAAACCTGATAAAAGCCTTGAATATCTAGATTAAAGTCTACTGCATAGGCCCACATGGTTTTAAACCAATAAAGCAACAGTAGGGTAAAGACAAATCCTAGTCTGGTACTCATAGCATCGAGTATCGTTTTGGTAATTTTTTTCACAAAAATATACTTCCTTGCCTTATTTCCTAAAAATTTTCTTACAACAGTATACCATAATTTAAAACGTTTTGAAATAAAGCAAGTAAATAATGATGTTAAAAAAGAGTATGGTTGGTATTGGTGATCATTAGCTAAATAAAAGAAGTGAGATTGTTTAAAAAGATGGTGAATACTTCCTTGATAATAGGATTCTTAAGTAGGAGACTTTGTGAATTTTTGAAAATTTTGATACAATAGAGAGTATGAAAAAGCTGACAATTAACCGACAAGTTGAGAAGAAAATCCATAAAGGTTATAAGATTTTAGAGAAGATTGATTTTGGTCAACTCCCCTTTGACAATGAGGTGGTTGAGCTGGTCACAGCTTCAGGTCATTTTCTAGGGACAGGCTATCTTTCAGAGCAAAACAAGGGTCTTGGTTGGGTCATTTCCACCAAGAAAATCACCTTGGATCAGGCTTACTTTAGTCAGCTATTTGCTAAGGCCAAGTCCAAGCGCCAGTCTTATTATCAGTCGGAATTGGATACAGCTTTTAGAATTTTTAATCAAGAAGGCGACGGATTTGGTGGCTTGACCATTGATCTCTATGGAGATTATGCTGTCTTTTCCATCTACAATGCCTTTGTTTATCAAATCAGAGAGTTGCTTGTTGCGGCTTTTCAAGAAGTCTTTCCAGAGGTCTTGGGAGGATATGAAAAAATCCGTTTCAAGGATCCAGGTTATGAGTCAGCCCATCTTTTTGGTCAAGAAGCTCCAGAGCAGTTTTTGATTTTGGAAAATGGTGTTCGCTACCAAGTCTTTCTGAATGATGGCTTGATGACAGGGATTTTCTTAGACCAACACGATGTGCGTGCTAGCTTAGTAGATGGCTTAGCTGCAGGTAAAAGCTTGCTCAATATGTTTTCTTACACAGCGGCTTTTTCGGTAGCAGCGGCTATGGGAGGAGCAGTAGAAACAACCTCTGTTGATTTGGCTAAGCGGAGTCGTGAACTATCTGAAGCTCATTTTGTGGCAAATGGTCTAGCATTGGACCAGCACCGCTTTATCGTCATGGATGTTTTTGATTATTATAAGTATGCTAAGCGTCATGGCTTGACTTATGATGTGATCGTTTTAGATCCGCCGAGTTTTGCTCGCAATAAGAAGCGTACCTTCTCAGTTGCGAAGGATTACCACAAACTAATCGAGCAGTCCCTAGAAATCTTGAAACCAAAAGGAATTTTGATTGCTAGTACGAATGCTGCAAATGTCAGTCGGGATAAATTTAAGAAAGAAATTGAAAAGGGCTTTAAAGGCCGGAAACATCGGTATATCAGTGAGGTCGGACTTCCAGCTGATTTTCGATATAACGAAAAAGAAGAAAGTAGTAATTACTTAAAAGTATTTACGATTAGGGTGGATTAATGAAATTAGTCGTTTCTGTAATGCCAAGAAATTTTGAAGAAGCACAGGCCATTGATGCCAGTCGTTATCAAGATGCAGATGTGATTGAATGGCGTGCGGATTATTTAGACAAAAATGATATCTTACAAGTGGCGCCTGCCATCTTTGAAAAATTTGCAGGTCGTGAGATTTTATTTACGCTACGGACCCGGGAGCAGGGAGGAGAAATTGAGCTTTCTGGTGAAGAGTACGTAGCTCTTATCCATGATATCAACAACATCTACCATCCGGATTATGTCGATTTTGAGTACTTTGGTCATCAGGCCGAATTTAATCAGATGATGGATTATTCCAATCTTTGCTTAAGCTACCATAATTTCCAGGAAACCCCTGAAAACATGATGGAGATTATGTCAGAATTAACCAGCTTTACACCGAAATTGGTTAAGGTCTCTGTGATGGCTCATACCGAGCAGGATGTTCTCGATTTGATGAACTATACACGTGGTTTTAAAACCCTAAATCCAGAACAAGAGTTCGTTACCATTTCTATGGGGAAAATTGGCCGAATTTCTCGCATTGCTGCCGATTTAACCGGTTCTGTTTGGTCCTATGCTAGCGTTGGAGAGCAAAGTGCACCAGGTCAAATCAGCTTGTCCAGCATGCACAAGATTCGGGAGATCTTAGATGAAGATTGATGGCTATACGCGAATGGCGGCCGTGATTGCCAATCCCATTCGTCATAGTATCTCACCCTTTATTCACAATCAGGCTTACCAACTAACCGCAACCAATGCAGTCTATCTTGCTTGGGAAGTGGAAGAAGATGAAGTTGCACAAAGTCTTCAACAGTTACGAGTACTGGATATGTTGGGGGCCAATATTTCCATGCCCTATAAGAAAAAGGTCTTGCCATTTTTAGATCAGGTAGATGGAAGCGCACAACTTATTGGTTCGGTCAATACAATTGTTCAGAAAGATGGTCGTTTAACAGGATACAACACAGACGGACTTGGTTTTCTGAAGAGTCTCCCTAAGAATTTTTCTATTGACAAGAAAAAAATGGTTCTTTTAGGAGCAGGTGGGGCTGCGACTGCTATTGTTGTAGAGGCTATTCGCCAAGGAGTTGGCGAGATTCATTTATTTGTTCGTTCAGAAAGTTTAGATAAGTATCAGGCTATCTTTGCTCCACTATCCGAAACTCTTGATGTTTCAATTTTCCTTCATGACTTATCCAGTCAGGATCAGTTGAATGCAACGATAGAGGGGACGGATTTATTGATCAATGCTACAGGACTTGGAATGGACGGGTCTTCTCTCCCTATTCCGAAAGACTTTATCTTTACTAAAGGTTGTCTAGTGGCTGATTTAGCTTATTTTCCTGCCAAGACACCATTTCTTCAATTAGCAGAAGAACAAGGGGCAAAAACCTTAAATGGCTTGGGAATGCTCTTCCATCAAGCTGCCGTTGCCTTCGAACTGATGACGGATAAAACTTTCCCGGAAGAGGAAGTCTGGCAAGCGTTGAAATTGGAATACCCAGATTATGTTTTAGAAAAATGATGGAAGAAAACAGAAAAACTTAATCAAGTATGCTCTGTTTTCTATTTTTATACAATAGTGAAATTGTAATCTTTTTCACATGGATTTGAAAGGAGATCCTCATGAAGGTGAATGTTGATCTACCAAAGAATGGTTATGAGATTGTCATTGAGAATGGAGCGATCCAAAAGGTTGGAACCTGGCTCAGTCATCTATGGGAACCTCAAAAAGTAGCAATCATAACAGACAACCATGTAGGGTCTCTTTATGCAAGTCAGGTGGTAAAAAGCCTTGAAAGTGAAGGATTTACAGTGATTAGCTATGAGTTCCTAGAAGGAGAAGCTAGTAAAAATCTGACGACCGTTCAGAAAGTCTATGAATTTTTAGCGAAAAATGGGATGACACGATCAGACGGCATTCTCGCTCTTGGGGGTGGTGTTGTCGGTGATCTAGCAGGCTTTGTGGCTTCCACCTATATGCGGGGGATTCATTTCGTCCAAGTACCGACTAGTTTGACGGCTCAGGTTGACTCCTCTATCGGAGGTAAGACCGGAGTCAATACACTCTATGCAAAGAACATGGTAGGAACTTTTGCCCAACCGGATGGGGTATTGATTGACCCTGAAGTGCTGCGGACTCTTGGCAAGCGCGAGTTGATCGAGGGCATGGGGGAAGTCATTAAGTACGGTCTCATCGAAGATCCTGCCTTATGGGAAGAACTGGATCAAATGGATGGCTCCATTGAGTCTATTTATGAGCATGCAGAATCCCTGATTGCCCATTCCTGTCAAGTCAAGCGCAAGATGGTCGTCGAAGATGAGTTAGACCAGGGCATTCGTCTTTATTTGAATTTCGGTCATACCCTTGGTCATGCGATCGAAGCAACAGCCGGTTATGGCCAGGTCATGCACGGAGAAGCCGTTGCGATAGGAATGGTGCAAGTTACTAAGGTTGCAGAAGCCAAGGGATTGGTTCAAGCCGGTTTAACGCAGGCTATTTGCCAAATGTGTCAAAAATTTGGCTTACCAGTAGAATTCCATACTTGGGATAAGGAAAAGCTTTATCAGGCCTTGACCTTGGACAAGAAGGCGAGGGGCAATCAATTGAAACTCGTTTTGGTACCTGAAATTGGGACTTGTCAAATCCATCCAGTTCCGTTGGAAGAAATGAGAGACTTCTTACACTAGAAAGCGACAAAGGAGATACCATGCGTTATTTAACAGCAGGAGAATCACACGGACCTCGACTTACAGCTATTATCGAAGGAGTGCCAGCAGGGCTCCCTTTGACAGCTGATTATATCAACGTCGAACTAAAACGTCGCCAGGGTGGCTACGGTCGTGGAGCACGGATGAAGATTGAAAGCGATCAAGTCGAGATCACCTCTGGTGTTCGCCATGGCTTGACCATGGGAGGTCCTATCACTTTGAATGTCACCAATCTAGACCATCAAAAATGGCTGGAGATCATGTCTGTCAGTGATGTGGAGGAAAAGAAGAAGGGGCTCCGGAAAATTACCAAGCCTCGTCCAGGCCACGCTGATTTGGTCGGCGGAATCAAGTACCGTTTCGATGACTTACGAAATTCTTTGGAACGCTCATCCGCTCGGGAAACAACCATGCGAGTGGCAGTTGGTGCAGTAGCCAAACGTCTATTGGAAGAGATTGGGGTTCAAGTAGCTAGCCATATCGTCAATTTCGGTGGCATCGAAGTAGAGGTTCCGGAAAATCTAACAGTTTCCCAAATCAAGGAAGCGGTCGCTCAATCAGAAGTTTCCATCGTTAATCGAGAGCGAGAAGAGGAAATCAAGGCCTATATCGATAGCGTGAAGAAAGAAGGGGAAACCATCGGAGGGATCGTCGAAACGATTGTAGGTGGTGTGCCTGTCGGTCTGGGTTCTTTTGTCCAATGGGATAAGAAATTGGATGCCAAGATCGCTCAAGGGGTTGTCTCTATCAATGCCTTTAAAGGTGTAGAGTTCGGGCTAGGCTTTGAAGCAGGTCGTCGAAAAGGCAGTCAAGTCATGGACGAAATTCTCTGGTCTGAGCAGGATGGGTATACTCGTCGAACCAATCATCTGGGTGGATTTGAAGGCGGTATGACCAATGGAGAGCCGATTATCGTCCGTGGTGTTATGAAACCAATCCCAACCCTTTATAAACCCCTCATGAGTGTCGATACTGAAACGCACAAACCGTATAAGGCAACGGTAGAGCGGAGTGATCCAACAGCACTTCCGGCTGCAGGGGTTGTCATGGAAGCTGTGGTGGCAACGGTTTTAGCCACAGAAGTCTTGGACAAGTTCTCTTCTGATAATCTGGAAGAATTGAAGGAGGCTGTCGAGAGTCATCGGGCCTATACCAAAGCTTTCTAACTGGAGAAATAGATGGAAGAAAAGGTTGTTTATATCGTCGGTCTAGGACTGATTGGTGCTTCGTTAGCCATGGGGATCCGGAAAGCTCATCCGCAAGTGACTTTACTAGGCTATAATCGCAGTCAGGCCTCACGGGATATTGCACTTAAGAATGGCATAGTGGATGAGGTGACGGCTGATCTTGAAGCATTTGCTAGTCGAGCTGATGTCATTATCGTCTCCTTACCTGTCAAGCAAACCATTCAAACCTTTCAGCAACTGGCGAGAATGCCACTGAAAGAAGGAGTCATTGTGACAGATGTGGGCTCTACCAAGGGGGCCATTGTAGAAGCTGGTCAAGAAGTTTTTAATCATCTGCCAGTCCGTTTTGTCGGCGGACATCCCATGGCAGGGAGTCACAAGACAGGAGCTGCGTCAGCTGACTCTACTCTCTTTGAAAATGCCTACTACATTTTTACGCCAACAACTGCGACTGATCCCAGTGCGGTCTTGGAATTGAAGGATCTCCTCTCAGGGCTTAAAGCCCGTTTCATCGAGGTAGATCCAATAGAACACGATCGGGTCACTTCTCAAATCAGCCACTTTCCTCACGTATTGGCAGCTACCCTGATGGGACAAGCAGCTGCTTATACAAAAGAGCATGCCTTAGCAGGTCGCTTTGCTGCAGGAGGATTTCGTGATATGACGCGGATTGCGGAGAGTGAGCCCAGCATGTGGACCTCCATTTTGCTATCCAATCCAGCTGCTGTTCTCGATCGGATAGTAGACTTTCAGGCTCGCCTTGACCAAGTTGCTGATATGATTCGCCAAGGACAAGAAGAAGCGATTTGGTCCTTCTTTGACCATAGTCGAGAGCAACGGCAACATATGCAGATCCATAAGAGAGGAGGGGTGGAAAGCACCTTCGATATTTTTGTGGATGTTCCAGACGAAGAAGATGTCATTCTTCGAATCCTGGAGTTGCTTCGTGGTACCTCCTTGGTCAATATTCATATCAATGAGGAAAACCGAGAAGATGTCTACGGGATTCTCCAGATTTCCTTTAAGACGGCTGCAGATCAAGCGCGGGCTGAAGCCCTGATCACCGAGCAAACGGATTATAGTGTGGTAATCAAATAGGTCCTAAGTAGGATTTTTACAAAAATAGCAGTTTCTAACACAAGATGTACCAGAATCTTTGTATAATAGAACAAAACCAAATTGTTAAGGA
This sequence comes from Streptococcus sp., assembly GCF_030825805.1. Taxonomy (GTDB): domain Bacteria; phylum Bacillota; class Bacilli; order Lactobacillales; family Streptococcaceae; genus Streptococcus. The sequence goes on along the minus strand of NZ_JAPJPF010000045.1, from coordinate 7,037 downwards.
GAAATTACATGTCAAATATTTATGATCTAGCCAATGAATTGTCACGTGGAATTCGTGACTTACCAGAATACAAGGCTGTTCTTGCTAGTAAGGAAGCCATTGATGCCGATGCCGATGCAAAAGCGTTATTCGGAGACTACCTGGCTTTCCAACAAGAAATTCATGGAGTCATCCAGTCTGGACAAATGCCAACTGAAGACCAACAAAAGAAAATGCAGGACTTTGCTGGGAAGTTACAAGGAAACCCAATTGTTAATGAGTTTTTCACCAAACAACAGCAATTGTCTGTTTATCTAGGAGATATTGAACGGATTATTTTTGATCCAGTTCAAGATTTATTTAAATAAGGGAGAGGTGGAGAGCCCACCTCTTTTTCTCTCCCATCTTAGAGGACCTTCCAAGTGAACGTTGAAAATGGCTGTTTTTTATGGTAGAATTTTTAGAAAAGCTTGAAGGGGTAAGCCATGAAATTACAAACGAATTGTAAGGGTTTAAATGGAATCATTCGTGTCCCGGGGGATAAATCGATCAGTCATCGTTCGATTATCTTTGGAAGCCTTGCGCATGGAACCACTAAGGTCTATGATATCCTTCGTGGTGAAGATGTCTTATCCACTATTCAAGTATTTAGGGACCTAGGCGTTTCTATCCAAGATGATGGTCAAGTGATCACCATCGAGGGAAAAGGTTTTGAAGCCTTTCAACAACCTAAGAATGATCTGGATATGGGAAACTCAGGTACCTCTACTCGATTGATAGCGGGTGTTTTAGCAGGAAGTCCTTTTCCAGTCACCATGGTTGGAGATGACAGCTTATCAAAAAGACCAATGGATCGGGTGGCGATCCCTCTTCGAGAGATGGGAGTAACTGTTCAGGGGCAAACAGAGCGAGACATGTTGCCACTTCATCTTCATGGAACAAAAGACTTACAACCAATCCACTATTCATTACCCGTAGCCTCTGCTCAGGTCAAGTCGGCTCTTCTATTTGCTGCCATGCAAGCAGAAGGGGAGTCAGTCATTCTAGAGAAAGAACTGACACGAAATCACACCGAAGATATGATTCAGCAGTTTGGTGGCCGGATCAGCGTGAAGGGCAAAGAAATTTGCCTACGTGGGCCTCAAAGCTTTCAAGCCTGTGAGGTGACTGTACCAGGTGATATTTCCAGTGCAGCCTTTTGGTTGGTGGCTGGTTTGATTATCCCAAATAGTAAGATTCGACTTGAAAATGTTGGGGTTAACGAGACACGTACAGGCATACTAGAGGTTATTGAAAAAATGGGAGGCAAGCTTCAAATCTTGGATGTTGATCCCCTTGCTAAGGCTGCGACCCTTGTCGTAGAGACTTCAGACCTCCATGGAACTGAAATTTCGGGTGATCTAATTCCTCGCTTGATTGATGAGCTTCCAATCATTGCTCTTTTGGCAACCCAAGCTTCTGGGAAAACCATTATCAAAGATGCTGAAGAATTGAAAGTTAAGGAAACGGACCGTATCCAAATAGTGGCAGATAGTCTAAATGCTATGGGAGCAACCATCACACCAACAGAGGATGGGATGATTATTGAGGGGAAAACGCCCTTACATGGTGCAAGCCTGCAAACCTTTGGTGACCACCGGATCGGTATGATGGGAGCTATTGCAGCCCTGCTTGTAAGAGAAGGTGAAGTGGAGCTTGCGCGTGCTGAAGCTATTAATACCAGCTATCCTACCTTCTTTGCAGATTTAGAAAAGGTGTCTCATGCCTAAAGTACTACTGGGCTTTATGGGAGCAGGGAAAACGACCGTTGGCTCTTTATTGGACCCAGATTTTGCAGATATGGATGCACTTCTAGTTCAACGCTTAGAAATGCCGATTTCTGACTATTTTGCTCGTTATGGAGAAGAATCTTTTCGCCAGCAAGAGTCGCTTTTGTTGCAAGAGTTACTCAATCAAGAGAGCTCGGTCATTTCAACTGGTGGAGGGATTGTCCTAAAGCCAGAAAATCGCGAGCTCCTCAAGAAGAATCCTTATAATATTTATTTACGGATTGATTTTGATCGGCTTTATCAAAGACTGGCCACTGATCTTGCAACTAAGCGCCCCCTCTTTCTTGCGAATAAGCAAGATGAGTTTCGTGCCTTGTATGAGCAACGCTTACCCCTATATGAAGAAGTAGGCACCCATGTGATAGAAGTTGCTGATAAGACACCTGAAGAAATTGTGGAGATGATTCGATGCTTGTAGCTTATCTCGGTCCTAAGGGATCTTTTACCCATCATGTAGCTCTGGAAAGTTTTGAAGCGGCTGAATTGTGCTCTTATGGCTCCATTACTGAAGTGATGAAAGCCTATGAATCCCATCAAGTAGATTATGCAGTCATCCCTGTTGAAAACTCTATCGAAGGAAGTGTTCATGAGACGATTGACTATCTCTTTCACCAGGCCAGTTTCCAGGCTATCGCAGAAGTGGTTTATCCCATTAAGCAACAACTCTTGGCCGTTAAGCAGGATCAAGCCATTGAAGTCATCTATTCTCATCCACAGGCCTTAGCTCAAGGAAAAGCCTATGTCCAAGAGCATTTCCCTCAAGCCAGACTGGAGATGACAACTTCGACTTCCTATGCAGCTCGATATGTCTCACAACATCCGGAACTACCTATTGCAGCCATTGCGCCTCTTGAGGCCAAGGATGAATATGGTCTGGAAGTTGTAGCCAGTAATATTCAAGAGATGGATCAGAATTATACCCGCTTTTGGATTCTTGGTCAGCGCCCTTTTGAAGGCAGTCGCTCCTTGAAGAAAGTTGCCTGCAAGGATAGTCTGGCTATTACCTTACCAAGTAATATTGCGGGCTCCTTATGCCAGGCCCTATCTACATTTGCTTCAAGAGAATTAAATTTAACAAAAATTGAGAGTCGTCCATTGAAGACGGCCCTAGGGGAATATTTTTTTATCATCGATGTGGTAGATGCTGACGAATCCCTGTTTGCTTCTGCCTATCAAGAACTGGAATCCTTAGGAGCATCTATCAAAACCTTGGGCCACTATTGGGTCTATGTGCTAAACGACAATGAAACGGAGAACGTATGAGTAGAGAATCAGAAAAACTATCCTATCATGAACAAAAGAGATTGGATTATCTTTATTCCAACTACCATTACCTGAATGAAAAAGAGCAGTTGGAATACAAGTACTTAAAAAATAAATCAGAGGGACGATTCCAAGACGATCCCGTTTCATCAAGAGCAGAAGAGTCTGTTGCTCCTTCAAGTAGAGGGGAAGACAATTCTGACGAATTACCAGTCTATCCATCACGGAGCCGAAAGGATAAAACCAAATCTAATAAAAAGAATCGACAGGAAGGAGCAGCCCTTCCCAAACGTAATAAGGGAAGAAAGATCCGCTTTAAACGTATTTTAAAGTGGATTGCCATCTTCTTCTTATTGGTTCTTGGTGGAATGGTCTTTATGTTTATTAAAGGGTTGACTAGCAAGCCCGGTGGGACCAATGCCCAACCAGCTGTTAAGGAATATTTTAACGGCCAGAAGACCAAAGACGGAGTCAATATTCTTATCTTGGGTACAGATGGTCGGATCGGGGAAAGCTCGTCTGAGACTCGAACGGACTCCATCATGGTCGTCAATGTCAACAACAAGGACGGCAAGGTGAAATTGGTCAGTTTCATGCGGGATACTCTGGTTCATATCGATGGCGTGAGCCAGCAAACAGATCCAGAATATCCAGATTATTATGACCAGAAGTTGAATACGGCCTTTACTATTGGAGAGCAGAATAACAACCAAGGGGCAGAGTTGGTCCGTCAAATGCTTAAGGATAACTTTGACATTGATATCCAATACTATGCCATGGTAGATTTCCAAACCTTTGCGACAGCCATCGATACCCTCTTCCCTAATGGGGTGGAGATGAATGCTCAGTTCTCTACTATTGATGGTGAAACCGTTTCTGAAGTGGAAGTTCCTGACGACTTGAATATGAAAGATGGGGTCGTTCCGAATCAGACAATTAAGGTCGGAAAACAACGGATGGACGGCCGGACCCTCCTCAACTATTCTCGTTTCCGTAAAGATGATGAGGGCGACTTTGGACGGACAAGACGCCAACAAGAAGTCATGTCTGCCATTGTGCACCAAATTAAGGATCCAACCAAACTTTTTACTGGATCTGAAGCACTAGGAAAGGTCTTCGCTATGACCTCTACCAATGTACCCTTCTCCTTCCTATTGACAAATGGGATTGGCTTAGTTGGAAGTGCCAGCAAGGGGATTGAACGCATCACCATCCCAGAAAATGGGGATTGGGTCGATGCCTATGATATGTATGGCGGACAAGGCTTGCTGGTCGATTTCGATGCTTATAAAAAGAAATTGTCCCAAATGGGCTTAAGATGATATAATTAAGGGATAGGAGTCTGAAAACTCCATCCCTTTTAATTTGTAGAAAGATTGAACACCATGTTAAAGAAAAATGAAATTGTAGACGTTGAGATTGTCGATTTGACCCATGAAGGAGCAGGAGTGGCTAAGGTCGATGGCCTGGTCTTTTTTGTGGAGAATGCTCTGCCTGGAGAAGTCATCCGAATGCGCGTGCTCAAGGTCAACAAGAAGATCGGCTACGGAAAAGTAGAGGAGTACCTAGAAAAATCGCCTCACCGCAATGAGGAACTTGATCTAGCTTACTTGCGAACAGGTATTGCGGACCTTGGGCACTTGGCCTATCCCGAGCAACTGAAGTTCAAGGCTAAGCAGGTCAAGGATAGTCTTTACAAGATGGCGGGAATCTCTGATATGGAAGTGCCCTTGACCTTGGGCATGGACCATCCTGTCCAATACCGCAATAAGGCCCAAGTCCCTGTCCGTCGTGTCAATGGTCAGGTAGAGACAGGCTTCTTTCGGAAGAACTCTCATGATTTGATGCCAATCGAAGACTTCTATATCCAAGATCCAGTCATTGACCAAGTGGTCTTGGCTCTTCGAGATTTGATTCGTCGGTTTGACCTCAAGCCTTATGATGAGCAGGAACAGTCTGGCCTGATTCGTAACTTTGTCGTTCGGCGTGGGCATCATTCTGGGGAAATCATGGTCATTTTGGTGACCACTCGTCCCAAGGTGTTCCGTGTGGACCAGTTGATTGAGCAGTTGATCAAGCAATTCCCAGCCATCAAATCCGTTATGCAAAATATTAATGACCAGAATACCAATGCCATTTTTGGAAAAGAATGGCGTACGCTTTATGGCCAAGACTATATTACGGATCAAATGTTGGGCAATAGCTTCCAAATCTCAGGACCAGCCTTTTACCAGGTCAATACCGAAATGGCAGAGAAGCTCTATCAGACAGCCATTGACTTTGCGGAGTTAAGAGCAGAAGATGTCGTGATTGACGCCTATTCCGGAATTGGGACCATTGGCTTGTCCGTTGCCAAGCATGTTAAGGAAGTCTATGGAGTAGAGGTCATCCCCGAAGCCGTGGAGAATAGCCAGAAGAATGCTAGTCTAAATGGCATCACCAATGCCCACTATGTCTGTGATACAGCAGAAAATGCTATGAAAAATTGGCTTAAGGAAAGCATCCAACCAACTGTTATCCTAGTAGACCCACCACGCAAGGGCTTGATCGAAAGCTTTATCAAAGCAAGCGCCCAAACAGGAGCTGAACGCATCGCCTATATCTCCTGTAACGTCGCCACCATGGCGCGTGATATCAAACTCTACCAAGAGTTGGGCTACGAGTTGAATAAAGTCCAGCCGGTGGATCTTTTCCCGCAGACGCATCACGTCGAATGTGTAAGCTTGTTAGTGAAACGTAGCTAATCCTCAAAAGGTTCTTCGAACCTTTTGAGTCCACAAACGCATCATGTTGTGGCGGTATCACTGCTTGTACGAGCTGAGGCATCAGCGAAGTAGAAGGAGATGTTCCGCCCATGCGATAGGACTCGTAGAATGAGGAGGGGCACCGACGAGATGATACGGTAAGTCCGAACCGCCGAGTGTGTAAGTTTGTTAGTAAAACGCAAATAATCCTCAATGAGTCCACAAACGCATCACATGTTGAGGCAGTATCACTGCTTGTACGAGCTGAGGCATCAACGAAGTAGATAATCTGCCCATGCGATAGGACTCGTAGAATGAGGAGGGAATCTGACAAAATGATACGGTAATTCCGAACTGCCGAGTGTGTCAGCTTGTTAGAGAAACATTTTTACTATACATAAGCTTTAAAAGCTTTAAAATTAACTACTAGAAAAGGAAGTATTATCATGGGAATATTCGATGATTTTGAGTACAAAGAGAACTACCAAAATGAAGAAAAAGTAATTGAAGTACTAAAAAAGATTTTAAGAGCAATTCATCTAAATAATTATAGAGATATTATGGATAATGTTGATGGTTCAGAAGTTGATGATTTAAGAGAGTTGCTTGAATATATTGACGATTCATTACAATTAAACGATTTTGATAAAATTGATGAATATGGTGTAGAATGTAATTTCCATCCGAATTATGAGTATTCTCAACTACAAGTTTATGAATTTAATGATCAAACTGGTTTTGCTGTTGAATATCAGATGACCTCTAATTCTGAATTAGTAGATTTAACCCTACAATTAGAATTTTTATACAATGAGGATGGTTACAAAATAACTTCTATAGATGTAGATCCTGGATAAACCAAACTTAATTATCTTCGTTATGAAATATATGTGTATACTAAGGATAGATAATTAGGTTGTAAGTTGCATAGAATATCGGTTAGTTTTTCAAATATTGGAAGAATGAAAGATGTATCTATTGGAATTGTACCAAAATGATTATTCTAAAGATTTAGTCGTGTTTGATTCTTTAGAAGATGGAAAAGACTTTGTATCTAAAATAACTGGATATACTCTAGAAAATGAAAATGATTTTGTTCAAGGTAATAAAATAGAAATAACGAACATTTATATGAAAGGTTTAGAGTTAACATGAGTATCTTATTTAAAGAATTTAAAACCATTTGTTTCCATTTAAATCGAGTCGGAATTACACCGACACT
>NZ_JAPJPF010000044.1:14055-15829 GCF_030825805.1 Streptococcus sp. | reverse complement strand
TCCTTCCATTTCATAGCGACGTCCTAAAAGCTTGTATTTGTTTTCTCCAAACTGGTGAAATGGGAGAAGTTGTACTTCATCGATGTTAAGAGAATTAAAAAGAGAAGCAAATTCTTCAGCATCATTTAAAGAGTCATTGAAATTAGGAATGACTGGAATACGTAAAACGATTGTTTTGTTTTGAGCAAAGGCATAATGAATATTTTTAATAATCAGATGATTGTTGACTCCGACAACCTTCTTATGTTTAAGTGTATTGTAATGTTTAAGGTCTGTATAAATAAAATCAACATACTGAATGAGATCGACAAATTTCTCATGTTCAACAAAAGCTGTCGTTTCGATTGCAGTATGAAGTCCAACTTCTTTCGCAGCTTTTAAGATTGCTTTGGCAAATTCAAATTGAGCGAAGATTTCTCCACCAGACAGGGTAAGGCCACCACCAGATTCTTCGTAGAAGTCAACGTCTTTTAAGACATCATCTATGATTTCTGTAACTGTTTTTTCTTCTCCTGTGATGGTTTCCTTTTTAGTAACAGCATCCAACATTTTTTCAGGATTTGCACGCTGGGATTCAGGATTGGAGCACCATGGACAACGTAGGGGACATCCTTTTAGAAATACAGTAGTTCGGATTCCAGGGCCATCATGGATACTAAAGTGTTGGATATTAAAGATTATGCCACGATTTTGTTCCATATTTTTGCTCTCCTATCAATCTAGTAAGTCCATTATACATTATTTAAGAAACTAATTCAATTACGAACGAAAGTTTATTTTGTTTTGAATTCACTCGAAAATTTGCTAAAATAGAGAAGAGGTAAAAACAATGCAACGTTTAGATGAAATATTGAAATTAGTATCGGAATTTGAAAAGATTGATGTTAATAGCTTGTCTGAGAAATTACAAGTCTCTAAAGTGACCATTCGAAAGGATTTGGACAAGCTAGAATCCAAAGGATTATTGCATAGAGAACACGGCTATGCTGTTTTAAATAGTGGAGATGATATCAATGTTCGATTGTCCTTTCAATATGATACCAAGAAAAGAATAGCCAGGGAAGCTGCTAAATTAATTAAGGATAACGACACGGTTTTGATTGAATCGGGCTCTACGTGTGCCTTGCTAGCAGAAGAAATTTGCCAAACAAAAAAGAATGTCAAGATTGTGACAAATTCTTACTTTATTGCAGATTATATTCAGGAATATGATTCTTGTAAAATCATCTTACTTGGTGGTGAATTTCAAAAAGAATCGAGAGTGACTGTAGGTCCGCTTTTGAAAGAATTAATCCGATCGTTTAGAGTTCCCTTTGCTTTTGTAGGGGTTGACGGATATGATGATGAACTTGGCTTTACTGGGAAAGATATGATGAGAAGTGAAGTTGTTCAAGCTATGTCCGATGTTTCTAAAGAAGTGATTGTCTTAACAGATTCAAGTAAATTTGGGAAATGTGGAACTGTCAGACGATTTGCACTTTCACAAGTTTCGAGAGTCATAACAGATAAGAATATATCTCAAGAAGCGAAAGAAAAACTTGAGGATTCGCAAACGATTTTAACCTTAGTATAAGAAGGAGAAGCCAATTGAAAGATGAACGGAAAAAGTTACTTGCTAAATTAGCCTATCTATACTATGTTGAAGACAAAAGTCAATCGCAAATCGCAGCAGAAACTGGAATCTACCGTACAACTGTCAGCAGAATGCTAGCAGAGGCCAAGAAAGAGGGCGTAGTAAAAATTGAAATCGAAAACTTTGATACTCGCCTCTTCC
>NZ_JAPJPF010000044.1:0-13955 GCF_030825805.1 Streptococcus sp. | reverse complement strand
AAGAAAGAGGGCGTAGTAAAAATTGAAATCGAAAACTTTGATACTCGCCTCTTCCATTTAGAAAATTATATCAAACAAAAATATGGCTTGAAAGCTATCGAGATTATACCAAATCTAGTTGATGAGCCACGAGAAAGCCTTGAAAAGCGGCTAGCGCAAGCTAGTGCTGTCATGCTTCGAAATTTGATTGAAGATGGAATGACAGTTGGTTTTTCATGGGGCAAGTCTCTCAGATTAATGGTGGAACAAGTTGGAACTAAGCGTTTGGATGGTGTTCAATTTTATCCCCTAGCTGGAGGTCCCAGTCATATCCATGCTCGCTACCATGTCAATACTCTAATCTACAGTATGGCGAGTAAATTTCATGGAGAATGTCATTTTATAAACGCGAGTGTCATTCAAGAAAATTCTGAGGTAACGGAAGGCATCTTATCTTCTAAGTATTTCGAGGACTTGAAAGCTAGTTGGCGTTGTTTGGATGTTGCTGCTGTAGGGATTGGTGGCCATGCAGATAGCAAGAATCCTCAGTGGTTTGATATGCTAACAACAAATGATTTTAAGAAATTGGAGTCGGAACATGCTGTAGGAGAAGTCTGCTGTCGTTTCTTTGATCAAGAAGGTATCCCCGTTTATCCTGAATTACAGGAAAGAACAATATCTATCACATTGGAGGAATTGAGAAAGGTTCCGAATACCATCTCGTTAGCCTACGGTGATCAAAAAGCAAAAGCAATTTTATCGGTTTTGAAAGCCAACTATATCAATCATTTAGTCACAGATGAAGCGACGATCTTAAAAGTTTTAGAATTAGATGGTGATCAGCAATTTACTAAAAAATAGGACAGCGAGGATGCAGTCCTTATTTTTTTGAGTTAAATAGCACAAATGTGCAAAAACTAAAAACAATAATCAAATGTTGTAGTTTTTTATTGACCGGCAAAAATATAAATGGTATATTGACAATAGAAAAAGCGCTTTCATTAGATTGACAAAGGAGTGTAGTGCACATGGAAATAATTGTTGCAGACCAAATTATTATGGGCTTAATTTTAAATGCGGGTGATGCTAAACAGCATGTTTACCAAGCTTTATCATATGCTAAGGAAGGTGATTTTACATCTTCTGAAGGCGAAATTGCAAAAGCAGATGCAGCATTGCTAGAAGCGCATAACTTGCAAACCCAATTTTTAGCCCAGGAAGCAAGTGGGACAAAGACAGAGATTACAGCTTTGTTTGTGCACTCACAAGATCACTTAATGACTTCAATCACAGAGATTAACTTGATTAAAGAAATGATTGACTTACGAAAAGAACTTTCAGCGAAACAATAAGGAGGAAAAGATGATGAAAATTGGATTGTTTTGTGCGGCAGGATTTTCAACAGGAATGTTGGTAAATAATATGAAGGTAGCGGCTCAGGAATTAGGTATTGATGCTGAAATTGAGGCATATTCTCAAGCGAAATTAGCAGATTTTGCCCCAGAAATAGATGTCGCTTTGTTAGGGCCTCAAGTAGCTTATACTTTGGATAAATCAAAAGCGATTTGTGAGGCAAACCATATCCCTATTGCTGTCATTCCTATGGCGGATTATGGGATGTTAGATGGTAAGAAGGTACTAAATCTAGCTCTAGAATTGCTAGGAGAAAAATAAGGAGGCTTCCCATGTCTAATTTTAATTCTCAGAAAATTATCGCTCCAATCATGCGTTTTGTAAACATGAAAGGAATTATTGCTCTTAAAGATGGGATGTTAGCGATCCTTCCATTAACGGTAGTTGGTAGTTTGTTTCTGATTATTGGACAATTACCATTTGAAGGCCTTAATCAGGCTATTGCTAGTGTATTTGGCGATACATGGACAGAGCCATTTATGCAAGTTTATTCAGGAACATTCGCCATCATGGGCTTAATTTCTTGCTTCTCCATTGGGTATTCTTATGCTAAAAACAGTGGAGTAGAACCCTTGCCAGCGGGAGTTTTGTCCCTGTCTTCATTCTTTATCTTGTTAAAATCTTCTTATGTACCAGCTAAGGGAGAACCGATTGGCGATGCCATTTCAAAAGTATGGTTTGGTGGTCAAGGGATTATCGGGGCCATTATTATTGGTCTGGTAGTTGGTGCAATTTATACTGTGTTTATCCAAAGACACATTGTTATAAAAATGCCAGAACAAGTACCTCAAGCCATTGCCAAACAATTTGAAGCGATGATTCCTGCTTTCGTGATTTTCTTACTATCAATGATTGTCTATATCGTATCAAAAGTAGTGACAAACGGCGGTACCTTCATTGAAATGATTTATGATGTCATTCAGGTTCCTCTTCAAGGTCTAACAGGATCACTTTACGGAGCGATTGGGATTGCTTTCTTTATTTCATTCTTGTGGTGGTTTGGTGTTCATGGCCAATCAGTTGTCAACGGTGTAGTAACAGCCTTGCTACTTTCTAACCTAGATGCCAATAAATCAATGTTGGCAGCTGGGAAGCTATCCGTTGAAAATGGTGCCCACATTGTAACTCAACAATTCTTAGATAGCTTCCTTATTTTGTCTGGATCAGGTATAACCTTTGGGTTGGTTGTTGCCATGCTATTTGCTGCTAAGTCAAAACAGTATAAAGCTTTGGGGAAAGTTGCAGCATTTCCTGCAATCTTTAATGTCAATGAACCCGTCGTATTTGGATTTCCGATCGTAATGAACCCAGTTATGTTCCTTCCATTTATTTTGGTTCCAATTTTGGCTGCAATAATTGTTTATGCATCAATTGCTATTGGATTTATGCATCCATTCTCAGGTGTGACTCTTCCTTGGAGTACACCAGCCATTATTTCTGGATTTATGGTTGGAGGTTGGCAAGGTGCTTTCGTTCAAGTGCTGGTTCTTGCAACCTCGACTGTCGTATATTTCCCATTCTTCAAATTCCAAGATAATCTTGCCTATAACAACGAATTACAAGCTGAAAAATAGTGCGTTTATTAGGAGTGCACAGATGTGCGACTAGAATAGAATTTATAGGTATTATCCATAATTCATTGAAATTCGTAAAATTTAATGCTACTATAGTTACGAAAGAAAACAAAATAATTTCAAAAGAAAGGTTTTGAAAAAATGAAACAAGTAGAAGTAGCAAGTACAAGCATTAAAACAGAATATTTTGGAAGCCTCACTGAACGCATGAATAAGTATCGTGAAGATGTCTTAAATAAGAAGCCTTACATCGATGCTGAACGTGCTGTTCTTGCAACTAAGGCATATGATCGTTATAAGGAACAACCAAATGTTCTTAAACGTGCCTATATGTTGAAAGAGATTCTTGAAAATATGACAATCTACATTGAGGATGAATCCATGATTGCTGGAAACCAAGCATCCTCTAATAAAGATGCTCCGATTTTCCCAGAATATACTTTAGAGTTCGTTCTGAAGGAATTGGATCTTTTTGAAAAGCGGGATGGTGATGTCTTCTATATTACGGAAGAAACGAAAGAACAGCTCCGTAGTATCGCACCGTTCTGGGAAAATAATAACTTACGTGCAAGAGCTGGCGCTCTTCTACCTGAAGAAGTATCTGTCTATATGGAAACAGGATTCTTCGGTATGGAAGGGAAGATGAATTCAGGAGATGCCCACTTAGCAGTCAATTATCAAAAATTATTGCAATATGGCTTGAAAGGTTTTGAAGAAAGAGCTCGCCAAGCTAAAGCAGCCCTAGATCTAACGGATCCAGCTAGCATTGATAAGTACCATTTTTACGATTCTATCTTTATCGTAGTTGATGCTGTTAAGACCTATGCTCAACGATTTGTGGAACTTGCTAAACAACTTGCTGAAACAGCAACTCCTGAACGTAAGAAGGAATTGCTTGAAATTGCAGAGATTTGCTCAAAAGTTCCATACGAGCCTGCAAGTACATTTGCAGAGGCTGTTCAGTCTGTTTGGTTTATCCAATGTATTCTTCAGATTGAATCAAATGGACACTCACTTTCATATGGCCGTTTTGACCAATATATGTATCCATACGTTAAAGCTGATTTGGAAAGTGGACGGGAAACTGAAGAGAGTATTGTTGAACGCTTGACTAACCTTTGGATTAAGACTATTACAATTAACAAAGTACGTAGTCAAGCACATACCTTCTCATCTGCAGGTAGTCCGCTTTATCAAAACGTTACGATTGGTGGTCAAACACGTGATAAGAAAGATGCCGTCAATCCATTGTCTTATTTGGTGTTGAAGTCAGTTGCTCAAACTCACCTTCCTCAACCAAACTTAACTGTTCGTTATCATGCTGGTCTGGATGCCCGCTTCATGAACGAATGTATTGAAGTTATGAAGCTCGGATTTGGTATGCCTGCTTTCAATAATGATGAGATTATTATTCCATCCTTTATTTCAAAAGGTGTTCTTGAAGAAGATGCTTATGATTACAGTGCAATTGGTTGTGTAGAAACAGCTGTTCCAGGTAAATGGGGATATCGCTGTACAGGTATGAGTTATATGAACTTCCCTAAAGTTTTGCTCATTACGATGAATGACGGAATCGATCCTGCTTCTGGCAAGCGCTTTGCACCAAGCTTTGGTCATTTTAAAGACATGAAGAGCTTCGATGAATTGCAAACAGCATGGGACAAGACCTTACGCCACTTAACCCGCATGAGTGTGATCGTAGAAAACTCTATCGACCTATCTCTTGAAAGAGAAGTGCCAGATATCCTCTGTTCAGCTTTGACAGATGACTGTATTGGACGTGGAAAACACCTAAAAGAAGGTGGAGCTGTCTACGATTATATTTCTGGTTTACAAGTGGGTATTGCAAACTTATCCGATTCACTTGCAGCAATCAAGAAACTGGTATTCGAAGAAGGACGCTTAACGCCACAAGAGCTATGGCATGCTCTGGAAACCGATTACGAGGGCGAACGTGGAAAAGAAATCCAAGAGATGCTTATCCATGATGCACCGAAGTATGGAAACGATGATGACTATGCGGACAGCTTAGTTCGAGAAGCATACGATATTTATGTGGATGAAATTGCTAAATATCCAAATACTCGATATGGACGTGGGCCAATCGGAGGAATTCGTTACTCAGGTACATCTTCTATTTCAGCCAATGTAGGACAAGGTCGTGGAACATTAGCTACTCCGGACGGTCGTAATGCTGGAACTCCACTAGCAGAAGGATGCTCTCCATCCCACAATATGGACCAACATGGCCCAACATCTGTTCTAAAATCTGTCTCTAAATTGCCAACAGATGAAATTGTTGGTGGTGTTTTACTGAACCAAAAAGTAAACCCACAAACTTTATCCAAAGAAGAAGATAAATTAAAACTTATTGCTTTACTCCGTACGTTCTTTAATCGTCTACATGGATACCATATTCAATACAATGTGGTTTCTAGAGAAACGTTGTTAGATGCTCAAAAACATCCGGAAAAACACCGTGACTTAATTGTACGTGTTGCTGGCTACTCAGCCTTCTTCAATGTACTATCAAGAGCAACACAAGATGATATTATTGGACGGACAGAGCATACTCTATAGTAAAGAGGTATGTATATGGAATTTATGCTTGATACTTTAAATTTAGATGAGATAAAAAAATGGGCACGAGTGTTACCCCTTGCTGGGGTAACTTCGAACCCAACAATTGCTAAAAAAGAAGGGAACATTGATTTTTTTGATCGTATCCATAAGGTGCGGGAAATCATCGGAGGATCTCCTTCCATCCATGTTCAAGTTGTCGCAAAAGATTATGAAGGAATTTTAAAAGATGCGGCCGAAATTCGAGAACAATGCGATGAAAATACCTATATTAAAGTTCCAGTAACACCTGAAGGACTTGCTGCAATTAAAGTGTTAAAAGCAGAGGGTTACAAAATTACTGCAACAGCAATCTATACTGTTTTTCAAGGACTGTTAGCTATTGAAGCAGGAGCCGACTATTTAGCACCTTATTACAATCGTATGGAAAACTTAAACATTGATTCAGCTCAGGTTATTTCTCAGTTAGCGAGTGCCATAGAGCGTAATCATTCATCAAGCAAAATTCTAGCAGCTTCCTTTAAAAATGTGGCTCAAGTTAATCGAGCATTTAAAGAAGGAACACAAGCAATTACGGCAGGGGCAGATGTCTTTGAAGCAGCTTTTGGAATGCCTTCTATTCCAAAAGCAGTAGATGACTTCGAGGCAGATTGGTCAGCTGTTCATCATAAGAATACAATTTGATAAAGGAGGAGTGTATGAGAAATTTTGCCAGCCCATCCCGTTACATTCAAGGTGAAAATGCTTTATTTGAAAATGCAAAACCTATTTTAGAACTGGGGAGTCATCCCGTTTTACTCTGTGATTCAGTAGTCTATGATATCGTAGGGGAACGTTTTGAAAAGTATCTCCTTCGGTATGGCTTTACAGTCTTGCCAGTGTTCTTCAACGGTGAAGCTTCTGATAATGAAATCAATCGTGTGGTCAGTCTGGCAGAAGAAAATGGCTGTGACTTAGTCATCGGACTTGGTGGAGGAAAGACCATCGACAGTGCAAAAGCCATTGCTGATCTTTTAAAATCACCAGTTGTCATTGCTCCGACTATTGCATCTACAGATGCTCCGGTTTCAGCCTTGTCTGTTATTTATACGGATGAAGGTGCCTTTGCTCGCTATATCTTCTATTCTAAAAACCCAGAATTGGTCTTGGTAGATAGTAAAGTCATCTCTCAAGCACCAAAACGTTTGCTTGCTTCTGGTATCGCAGATGGACTAGCTACTTGGGTCGAAGCGCGTGCGGTAATGCAAGCCAACGGAAAAACCATGCTAGGCAAACACCAAACTCTAGCTGGTGTGGCGATTGCGCAACGTTGTGAAGAAATCTTATTTGCTGATGGTCTCCAAGCCGTGGCTGCTTGTGAAGCTAAAGTGGTGACGCCTGCATTAGAAAACATCATCGAAGCCAATACCCTTCTCAGTGGGATTGGGTTTGAAAGTGGTGGCTTGGCAGCAGCTCATGCCATCCATAATGGCTTTACGGCCCTTACTGGGGATATCCACCATTTGACTCACGGTGAAAAAGTAGCCTATGGAACCTTGGTTCAATTGTTCTTGGAAAACCGTCCAAAAGAAGAATTGAACAAATACATTCATTTCTATCAACAAATTGGCATGCCAACGACTCTGAAAGAAATGCATCTTGAAAATGCAAGCTACGAAGATCTTCTCAAGGTTGGCCAACAAGCAACCATTGAAGGAGAAACCATTCACCAAATGCCATTCAAGGTACAAGCATCTGATATTGCTCAAGCGATTGTAGCAGTAGATGCTTATGTCAAGTCCTTAGGCTAATCAAAGAAATACAGAAACCATCGCCTGTTGGCGATGGTTTTTTTGATGGTTGTTCGTTTTCGTTTAATTTGGAGATGTATACTTCTGAATTAAGAGATTCTCCACCCACATAGCTGAAAAATGCAACCATATAGAAAAAAGAAAAGGCAAAGGCTCCAATCTTTGATAGACTCAGGAGGTAGCGTTACAAATACAAATTGGAGGAAATGAAATGACAGAATGTAGTCAAAAAGAATTGGCACAGATTGTAGGAGGAGGAGGTTCTCGCCCAAATGTGGTTCAAGGTCAGTCAGATAAGATTGAGATTGGACGTCCTGGATTTGTGAAGCGACCACCGCTCGCTCGTATTTAAGACATGATAGAGTTCTAGGATGAAGTGTTCTGAGAGTTAGATCTTAAGGCAGATTGGAACTCGGTAGAAAGGATTAAATGAAAGGGTAAATGCAATGAGTAAGACAGACAGATTGTTTCAACTAGCGACAATTGGAATTCTCTGCATCAATTTTGCGCTTTTTAACGTGGGACTCCCAACGGATTTAGTGGGCCACCTATCGGATGATTCTTATTATGGCTTGCTCCTCTTGTTGATAGGATTGATTGGGGGGGTAGCCGTTACACTCTTGGTAAAGAGTCGTCGCTGGGACTTGTACGGGAAATTCACCTTTAAAGCTTCCTATTTGGCGGTGTTTGTGCTTGTTTTTCTTGCTCACTTTTTATGGGATATGTTTTCTGCAGCGGTATTTCCGCCCACTAAGAATTCCATAGCCCTTGCAGAAATATCTAGTGATTTGTCAGGCTGGGCCTTGGTGTTGATACGCTATGTCTATGCCTGCTTGCTGGCTCCCATTGTGGAAGAGCTAGTTTTTCGTGATTTGGTCATGACGGCTTTGGCACCTTATCAGAAGTATAAGCTGGATATGCTTGTTTCGGCCTCCTTGTTCAGCCTCTCGCATGTCTGGCAGCATGGCTGGGATTTGCCAAGCTTTATCGTCTACTTGGTACCGGGCCTGCTATTTTGTGCGGTCTTGCGTTATACCAAATCGATTTACTGGGCTATCCTTCAGCATGCCTCTTGGAATAGCTTCCTTACCCTCTTATCCCTCCTGGTCAGTGGGATTTAAGTAAGGGGAAGGAGTGGCAGGGGCCTTTATCCATCATCAAAGAAGCAGTCAAAACTGCTTTTTTGCATGCAGTCAAAACAACTATTTTTTCTAACTTTTGAAATATTATACAGTTAAGCGTTTACATTTTTCCGTAAAGTGCTATAATTTAATATGAAGAATAACATTTTATACAGAGGTGATCCATATGAAAAAAGGGAAGCTACTCTTAGCCACCGGCGCTCTGCTTTTGTCTGTAAGCGCACTGGTAGCCTGCTCACAAGGAGGGAAATCTTCAAGTTCGGACAACCAGGTCTTTAGTTATGTATATACGCAAGATCCGGATACTTTGGATTATTCACTCTCTAATAAACGGTCAACTTCAGAATTTACAGGTAATGCTGTGGATGGTTTGTTAGAAGTTGACAAATACGGCAACTTAATCCCATCTCTTGCTAAGGATTGGACTGTTTCAAAAGATGGTCTGACCTATACCTATAAACTTCGTAAAGGGGTTAAATGGGTGACCGCTGAAGGGGAAGAATTCGGAGAAGTTAAGGCCCAAGACTTTGTGACGGGGCTTCAGCACGCAGCGGACAAGAAATCTTCGGCCCTCTATCTCGTCCAACAATCTATCAAAGGGTTGGATGATTATGTCTCAGGGAAAACCAAAGACTTCTCAACAGTTGGTATCAAAGCTGTCGATGACTATACGGTTCAATACACCTTGAACCAACCAGAAAGTTTCTGGAATTCAAAAACCACCATGGGCATTTTGATGCCAGTCAATAAAGAATTCTTAGATTCTAAGGGAGATGACTACGGTCAAGGTACGAACCCTTCTAGTATTCTTTATTGTGGTCCTTATTTGATTAAAGCTATCACCTCTAAATCTGTTGTGACGCTTGAAAAGAACCCAACCTATTGGGATGCTGATAATGTAAAAATTTCTAAGGTTAAGCTGACCTATTATGATGGACAAGATTCAGAATCTTTGATCCGTGGATTTGATAACGGAGACTATACCTTTGCCCGTGTCTTCCCAAATGGCTCTAACTATAAGAGTGTAGAGAAGAAACACAAAGATGACATTGTCTTCAGTGACCAAGGATCCTCTACTTATAACTTGTCTTTCAACATTGACCGTCAAGCTTATGAGATTACGACTAAAACTACAGATGCTCAAAAGAGCTCAACCAAGAAAGCAATCTTGAATAAAGACTTCCGTCAAGCCATTATGTTTGCCTTCAACCGCAAGGCCTATGTAGCGCAAGCCAATGGGGAAGCATCTGCAGACAAGGTCATCCGCAACACCTTCACTCCTCCAAACTTTGTTCAAATTGATGGCAAAGATTTCGGTGAGTCTGTAGAGAAAAACATAGAAGAATATGGTGATGAATGGAAAGGTGTTTCTGTCGAAGATGGAAAAGATACCCTTTACAATCCAACCAAGGCCAAGGAAGAGTTTGCCAAGGCCAAAGAAGCTCTTCAAGGCCAAGGGGTAGAGTTCCCGATTCATTTGGACCTCCCTGTTTCATCCACCTATACAGAAGGAGTCAAGCAAGCTCAATCCTTTAAACAGTCGATCGAATCTACCCTAGGAGCAGAAAATGTCGTCATCGACTTGAATATGGTATCTGAGGACGATCTTAATCGAGTGACCTACTTTGCTGAAAATGCTTCTCAACAAGACTGGGATTTGAACAACAACTTGGGTTGGGGTCCAGACTATACCGATCCATCTTCTTACCTAGATATCACAAACTCTAAGAATGGTGAAAATGCAAATTCTTACTTCGGATTTGATGCTGGTACTAATAACGCAGCTGCTAAAGAAGCTGGTTTTGATGAATACGATCAATTGATTGAAGATGCACATAATGAAACAAAAGATGTCAATGACCGCTATGAAAAATATGCTAAGGCTCAGGCTTGGTTGACTGATAGTGCCCTCTTAATCCCGATTCATTCAGATGGTGCCTCTCCAGGTGTTCGTAAGACAGTTCCATACACAGCTGCCTTTGCTTGGACAGGACACAAGGGTCAAACCTTCAACTACAAGTACTTGGAATTGCAAGACAAAGTTTTGACAACCAAGGAGTACGATGAAGCGCGTGAACAATGGAAGAAAGAAAAAGAAGAATCCAATAAGAAAGCTCAAAAAGAACTAGAAAGTCACGTAGAAGACTAGGAGTTTAAGAGCGATTGTATATTGAACAGGGAAGAGAGTGGGACAGAAATCGGTAATTCGTTAGAATTTGATTTCGTCGTCCCACCTCCGCAGACAATTGAGAGGCTAGGACTTTGTCCCAGCCTCTTTTTGGTGGATAGAACCTTTAAAAATCCCCTAAAAATGGTATAATAGGAGCATCACGAAAATTGGAGAGACAGCATGAGTTTTTACAATCATAAAGAAATCGAGCCTAAGTGGCAGAAACACTGGGCTGACCATCACACCTTTAAGACAGGAACAGACGCTTCAAAACCTAAGTTTTATGCGCTTGACATGTTCCCTTACCCATCTGGAGCGGGTCTTCACGTAGGACACCCAGAAGGTTATACGGCAACAGATATCCTTAGCCGTTTCAAACGTGCCCAAGGCTACAATGTCCTTCACCCAATGGGATGGGATGCTTTTGGTTTGCCTGCTGAGCAATATGCCATGGATACAGGGAATGACCCAGCAGAATTCACAGCAGAAAATATTGCCAACTTCAAACGCCAAATCAATGCGCTTGGCTTCTCTTACGACTGGGACCGTGAAGTCAATACGACAGATCCGAACTACTACAAGTGGACGCAATGGATCTTCACTAAACTTTACGAAAAAGGTTTGGCTTATGAAGCTGAAGTGCCAGTAAACTGGGTTGAGGAACTAGGAACAGCCATCGCTAACGAAGAAGTCCTTCCAGATGGAACATCTGAGCGTGGTGGCTATCCAGTTGTCCGCAAACCAATGCGCCAATGGATGCTCAAGATCACTGCCTATGCGGAGCGCTTGCTCAATGACTTGGATGACCTGGATTGGCCAGAATCTATCAAGGACATGCAACGCAACTGGATTGGGAAATCAACTGGTGCCAATGTCACTTTCAAGGTGAAAGGAACAGACAAGGAATTCACCGTCTTTACAACACGTCCAGATACCCTTTTTGGTGCGACCTTCACTGTTTTGGCTCCTGAGCATGACTTGGTAGATGCCATCACAATTCCGGAACAAGCAGAGGCTGTAGCTGACTACAAACACCAAGCAAGCCTCAAGTCAGACTTGGCTCGTACAGACCTTGCCAAGGAAAAAACAGGGGTTTGGACTGGTGCTTATGCCATCAACCCTGTCAATGGTAAAGAAATTCCAATCTGGATTGCCGACTATGTTCTTGCTAGCTACGGTACAGGTGCTGTTATGGCCGTACCTGCCCACGATGAGCGTGACTGGGAATTTGCTAAACAGTTTGGTCTTCCAATCGTAGAAGTGTTGGAAGGTGGAAACGTTGAAGAAGCAGCTTACACAGAAGATGGTCTTCACGTCAACTCAGACTTCTTGAACGGGCTTAACAAAGAAGAAGCGATTGCTAAGATTGTGGCTTGGTTGGAAGAAAAAGGCTGTGGTCAAGAAAAAATCACTTACCGTCTTCGTGACTGGCTCTTTAGCCGTCAACGTTACTGGGGTGAACCAATCCCAATCATTCATTGGGAAGATGGGACTTCAACGGCTGTTCCTGAAAATGAATTGCCACTTGTCTTGCCTGTAACCAAGGATATCCGTCCTTCAGGTACTGGGGAGAGTCCACTAGCTAACTTGACTGACTGGCTTGAAGTGACTCGTGAAGATGGCGTGAAAGGCCGTCGCGAGACCAACACCATGCCACAATGGGCAGGTTCAAGCTGGTACTACCTCCGCTATATCGACCCACATAACACAGAAAAATTGGCTGACGAAGATCTCCTTAAACAATGGTTGCCAGTAGATATCTACGTGGGTGGTGCAGAACACGCCGTTCTTCACTTGCTTTACGCTCGTTTCTGGCATAAATTCCTCTATGATATCGGTGTCGTTCCAACGAAAGAGCCATTCCAAAAACTCTTTAACCAAGGTATGATCTTGGGGACTAGCTACCGTGACCACCGTGGGGCTCTTGTAGCGACTGACAAGGTTGAAAAACGCGACGGTTCCTTCTTCCATGTGGAAACAGGAGAAGAGTTGGAGCAAGCACCAGCTAAGATGTCGAAATCCCTCAAGAACGTGGTTAACCCAGACGATGTGGTGGAACAATACGGTGCCGATACCCTTCGTGTCTATGAAATGTTCATGGGACCACTTGACGCTTCGATCGCTTGGTCAGAAGAAGGCTTGGAAGGAAGCCGTAAATTCCTCGACCGTGTTTACCGTTTGATTACAAGCAAAGAAATCGTTGCGGAAAACAATGGTGCTCTTGACAAGGTTTATAACGAAACTGTTAAATCTGTCACAGAGCAAATCGAGTCGATGAAGTTTAATACAGACATTGCCCAACTCATGGTCTTTGTCAATGCTGCTAATAAGGAAGACAAACTCTATGTGGATTATGCCAAAGGATTTATCCAATTGCTTGCCCCAGTTGCGCCTCACTTGGCAGAAGAACTCTGGCAAATAGTGGCAGCAACAGGTGAGTCTATCTCTTATGTAGCTTGGCCAACATGGGACGAAAGCAAATTGGTTGAAGACGAAATTGAAATCGTCGTCCAAATCAAAGGTAAAGTCCGTGCTAAACTCATGGTCGCTAAAGACTTGTCACGCGAAGAATTGCAAGAAGTCGCTCTCGCTGACGAAAAAGTCAAGGCCGAGATCGATGGCAAGGAAATTGTGAAAGTGATTGCGGTACCGAATAAGCTTGTGAATATTGTTGTGAAATAAAAATGAATCCTTCAGAGTTCAGCTCTGGAGGATTTTTGACTCTTCTTGACAAGAAATTGGTATTTTGTTAATATGGTTAACAAAAAGAAGGAAACCATGAATAAGAAAGAACTGCATAAGTTTAATAATCGTTTTAACAGCTTTGCTTTAGCTTTTGAACAGTTGAAAAAAGCTCAGCATAGGAACAGTATTGATAAATCAATCACTATTAATGAAGTCCATTTGATCGACCTGATAGGCCGCAATCAGCCTGTGAATCTAGTGAAATTATCTGAGTTACTTGAAGTGTCTAGGAGTGCCATTACTCAGAGTGTTAGACGTTTAACCAAGAAAGACCTCGTTGCTTTTGAATTTGCACCGGATAATGAAAAAAATAAATATCTGATATTATCCAAAAAAGGAGTTGAAGTTTTTAACATTCATAAAGAGCAGCAAGAACATATTGAGACAGCTATTTTTTCAGTTTTAAAAAACTATAACGAGGAGGATCTTCAAATGATTATGAAATTGATGGATGATGTTGAACAGGTTTGGCAAGAATTACCGTGGTAAAAATCACGGTAATTTTATAACTATATTGTTAATTATATTAACAAAAAGAGGAAGATATGAATATACAAATTGA
>NZ_JAPJPF010000043.1 GCF_030825805.1 Streptococcus sp. | reverse complement strand
GTAGCGCATGACTGTTAATCATGATGTCGTAGGTTCGAGTCCTACTGGCGGAGTAAGTGCCCGAAAGGGGTTTTTTTTTATTTTTCTTTTTTATTTTTCTTTTTTATTAGATAAGTAAAAAAGGTTCTTTCGAACCTTTTTTTAGTTAAAGAATACATTGTATAGAGCTTTTATGGCTTGTTTTTCTTGTTCTTGATTAACTACAAACATGATAGAAACTTCACTGGATCCTTGGGAAATCATTTGGATATTAATGTTGTTTTCTGATAAAGCTTTCGTAGCTGTTGCAGTTACACCGATCTGATTTTTCATATTTTCTCCTACTATCATGATAATAGAAAGATCATGTTCGATTTCTGCATAGTCCACTTGTAAGTCTTGGATTAAATGTTTTAAGATTTCTTGTTCTTTAATTGGGGTTAATTCTTTCGAACGTAGAATAACCGATAAATCGTCAATTCCAGTTGGCATGTGATCCCAACTAATATTCAAATCTTCTAAAATTTGTAATAGTTTTCTACCAAATCCGACTTCTCTATTCATTAGGTATTTGGTGGTATTAATGCTGACAAATCCAGAATCTCCTGCAATTCCAACAACTTTAACATTTTCATCGGTATGGTTCAGCACAATCTTCGTACCTGGATGTTTTGGATTGTTGGTGTTCTTGATCACCATTGGAATCTTTCCACGATAGGCTGGTACCAGTGCTTCATCATGGAGGACACTAAAGCCAGCATAGGCTAATTCCCGCATCTCCTTATAGGTTAACTCAGGAATAGAATGTGGCTGTTTGATAATGCCTGGGTGAGCTGCAAAAATACCATCGACGTCTGTAAAGTTCTCGTAGAGATCTGCTTTAACTCCCGCTGCGATAATTGATCCTGTAATATCAGAACCACCTCTTGAAAAAGTACAGACTTGGCCTTCTTTAGTAATTCCAAAGAATCCAGGGATCACTAAAATTTCATTATGGTTTCTCAGTTCTTCAATCTTATCGTAACTAGAAGGAAGAATGCGGGCATTGCAAGGTTCACTTGTTACAAAGATACCTGCATCTTTTGGATGGATATATTTTGCTTCTAACCCCTTTTTTACAAAGTAAGCTGCGATGAGTTTCGCATTGTTGTTTTCTCCAGCTGCTAAGAAGGTATCATATAAGAAAGTGTTGTCAGACTTGGGAAGTGTTGCAAGGGATTTGATATCTCTAGCAATCTCTTCGATAATTTCCTCGTCTAAGTCTAACTCCTCTGTAATAGATCGATAGCGATTGATAATCCATTCTTGACTTTGGTTCGTATCTTTTCCGTTGGTATATTCTTTAAAATACTTGATGAGGGCATCTGTGACTTTTGTGTCCTCCGCATTGCGTTTCCCTGGAGCAGAAACGACCACGTATTGACGGGCTTCATCTTCTTTAACGATATTGAATACTTTTTCTAACTGGGTAGCAGATGCTAATGAACTACCACCAAATTTAACTACTTTCATGTGGACTCCTTTACACAACTTTCTTTAAATTATACCAAAGATAGAGCTTGGTTACAATCTAAAACAGCACTGCTATCAAGCAAGTCTTTCGGCTGAGACACTTTGTTATGAAAATGTAATTTACTTCTCAAAGTAGTTGTGCTAAAATAATATAAAAATAAATAAGTTCAACTATCAAACAATTTGAACAGCTAATTAGTAAAGAGGTGGCTTATGGTGTTCGAAACGATTATATATTCTGTTGAAGAGGATCTCGCATCTATTATTTTAAATAGACCTGAGGTTTCAAATGGTTTTAACATTCCAATGTGTCAGGAAATCCTTGAAGCATTAGAATTAGCTGAGAAGAATCCAGATATTCGTTTTATTCTATTTAAAGCAGTCGGTAAGGTTTTTTCGGTTGGTGGTGATTTAGCAGAGATGAAGCGGGCTGTCGATGCCGATGATATCGATTCGTTAACGCAAATTGCGGAATTGGTTAATCAAATCTCTAAAAAAATGAAGCAACTTCCAAAACCTGTGATTATGGTAGCAGATGGTGCGGTTGCAGGAGCAACTGCTAATATGGCAGTAGCAGCAGATTTTTGTATTGCTTCTGATAAATCCAAGTTTATTCAAGCCTTTGTTGGAGTAGGTTTAGCTCCTGATGCTGGTGGTCTTTTCCTTTTAGGAAGAGCCATTGGTTTGAGTAGAGCAACTCAGTTAGCGATGACCGGTGAACCATTAGGTGCTGAAAAGGCTCTGGAATATGGCGTTGTGTATAAGGTTTCTGAAGTAGATAAATTAGACAAGACTGTTAACCAACTTCTCATGAAGTTAAGACGTAGCTCAGACAATTCTTTTGCTGCGATTAAAGAGTTGGCCTGGTCTAGCATGCTGACTGATTGGGATCGCTATGCTGAAATTGAGTTGAGATTGCAAAGAAATCTATCTTTAAAAGAAGACTTTAAAGAGGGAGTTATTGCCTATTCAGAGCGTCGACGTCCAAAATTTATAGGAAAATAAAAACGTAAAATTTTTATGTTTTTGTTGTTGAGACTTGCTATTTGCTTTGAATTTTGATAAAATTCGATTATCAAAGTAATGAATAGGGGGTGTGGTTTTTGAATTTTCAACTAGTCAATGATTACCTTACATCCATTTTTAACAACGTTTTAGTCATCGAAGAAACTAGTTTACGTAGCAGTCGATTTAATGATGTTTCTATTAAGGAAATGCACACAATAGATGTCATCGGCTCAACACCAAACGCAACTCCAAGTGATATTTCGCGTTCGTTAATGGTAACGTTAGGTACAGTCACAACCAGTTTAAATAACCTTGAACGAAAAGGTTATATTGAACGAACCAGATCTGAAGTTGATCGTCGGGTTGTCCATTTGAGTTTGACCAAAAGAGGAAAACTCTTGTATCGGCTTCACCAACAATTTCACAAGCGGATGGTCAATCAGATTATCGATGGGATGTCTCCAGATGAACGGAAAGTGATGCAAAAAGGTTTGCAGAACCTTTATCGTTTCTTGGAGGAGTTGAAATAATGACTTTTGCAAAAATAAGTCAAGTAGCCCATTATTCGCCTAGCCAAGTGATTTCCAATCAAGATCTTTCTGAACGGATGGATACCAGCGATGAGTGGATTGCAAGTCGGACGGGAATTCGAAAGCGCCATATATCCAAGTCGGAGTCAACCAGCGATTTAGCTGCGGAAGTAGCTCGTCGCTTGCTTAAAAAGAGTGGTTTACATGCGGATCAGATAGATTTTATCATTGTTGCAACGATTTCTCCGGATTCTATGATGCCATCTACAGCTGCTCGTGTTCAAGCTAAAATTGGTGCCTCTAAAGCCTTTGTTTTTGATTTGACCGCTGCTTGTAGTGGATTTGTATTTGCGCTTGCGACTGCTGAAAAGTATATTCGCTCTGGCCAGTACAAACGAGGAATCGTTATCGGAAGTGAAACCTTATCGAAAGTGATCGATTGGGAAGATCGGACAACAGCAGTCTTGTTTGGGGATGGTGCTGGCGGTGTTTTATTGGAAGCTTCCGAGCAACAAACTTTTTTAGCAGAAAGTCTGTTTTCAGACGGTTCCCGTGGAGAAGTTCTTCAATCATCATCTGTTGGTTTATCTTCACCATATTCTGATAAGGAAGAAGATAAAAAATATTTGTCAATGGATGGGAGAGCAGTCTTTGATTTTGCCATTCGGGATGTGGCTAAGAGTATTAAAAATACGTTAGCAGATGCTCCAGTGCCTGTTGAAGAGATTGATTTTTTTCTTCTGCACCAAGCAAATGACCGTATCTTAGATAAAATGGCTAAGAAAATCGGGGTTGATCGGGAAAAACTTCCTGCAAACATGATGGAATATGGTAACACGAGTGCCGCAAGTATTCCAATTTTATTATCGGAGTGTGTCGACCAAGGACTGATCAAATTGGATGGAAGTCAAACAATTCTTCTGTCTGGATTTGGTGGAGGTTTGACATGGGGCTCACTTCTTGTTACAATCTAGTTAAACATGTGGTAACACATTTTAAAAATTTTTTATTATTTTAAGGAGGCCAATCATGGCAGTATTTGAAAAAGTACAAGAAATTATCGTTGAAGAACTTGGTAAAGAACCATCAGAAGTAACACTTGAGTCTACTTTTGAAGATCTTGAAGCTGATTCATTGGATTTGTTCCAAGTGATTTCAGAAATTGAAGATGCATTCGACATTCAAATTGAAACTGAAGAAGGATTGTCTACTGTAGGTGACCTTGTTGCTTACGTAGAAGAAAAAACTAAATAATAATGGATGAGAGTATCGAAAGATATTCTCTCTTGTTTAGGTAATAGTTTGACGCTCAAAGCAAAGAACCGCTTTCAAACTATTACTTAAGCGAAAATGAGGAAGGTACTATGCAAACACGAATTACAGAATTATTAAACATTAAATATCCAATTTTCCAAGGTGGTATGGCTTGGGTAGCAGATGGAGATCTTGCTGGAGCTGTATCCAATGCAGGTGGTCTTGGGATCATCGGTGGAGGAAATGCACCTAAAGAAGTTGTCAAAGCGAATATTGATCGTGTCAAATCCATTACTGACAAACCTTTTGGAGTGAATATCATGCTCCTCTCTCCTTTTGCAGATGACATTGTTGACTTGGTTATCGAAGAAGGGGTTAAAGTTGTTACCACTGGTGCAGGGAATCCTGGGAAATATATGGATCGTTTCCACGAAGCTGGCATTACCGTTATTCCAGTTGTACCTTCAGTAGCTTTAGCAAAACGGATGGAAAAACTAGGTGCGGATGCTGTGATTGCTGAAGGAATGGAAGCAGGTGGGCATATTGGTAAATTGACTACCATGACCCTGGTTCGTCAAGTGGTCGAAGCTGTTTCTATTCCCGTTATTGGTGCTGGTGGTGTGGCTGATGGTGCTGGAGCAGCTGCAGTCTTCATGCTTGGAGCAGCTGCTGTTCAAGTGGGAACACGATTTGTCGTAGCTAAAGAATCAAATGCTCACCAAAACTTTAAGAATAAAATCTTGAAAGCTAAAGACATTGATACAGTAGTGTCTGCGTCAGTTGTTGGCCATCCAGTTCGTGCGATTAAGAATAAATTGGCTTCTGCCTATAACCAAGCGGAAAAAGATTTCTTGGCAGGTAAGAAGACTCAAGAAGAAATTGAAGAATTAGGAGCAGGTGCTCTTCGCAATGCTGTTGTGGACGGAGACGTTGATAACGGATCTGTGATGGCAGGACAAATTGCAGGTCTCGTAGGTAAAGAAGAAACCTGTGCTGAAATCTTGGAAGATATCTATTTTGGAGCTGCTAAAGTCATTCAGAAAGAAGCAGCTCGCTGGGCAGATGTCAAATTCTAACAAGTAAAGGAAAGGAAGAGGACAGTGACAAAACGTGCTTTCTTATTTGCTGGTCAAGGTGCCCAAAAATTGGGGATGGCTAGTGACTTGTATGCAACTTATCCGATTGTTAAGGAGACATTTGATACTGCAAGTCAGATTTTGGGCTATGATTTACGAGAATTGATTGATTCTGATGAAGACAAGCTCAATCAAACACGCTTTACCCAACCGGCTATTTTGACAACTTCAGTAGCTATTTATCGTCTATTAGCAGAAAAGGGCATGACACCGGATATTGTTGCCGGTCTTTCTCTAGGAGAATATTCTGCTTTGGTTGCTGCAGGTGCTCTTTCTTTTGAAGAAGCAGTCGCTTTGGTAGCCAAGCGGGGTGAATTTATGGAAACAGCTGCGCCTGCTGGAAGCGGGAAGATGGTAGCTGTCATGAATACTGATCCTGCCTTGATTGAAGAAATCTGTCAACAGGCTTCTGAAAAGGGAGTTGTAACACCAGCTAACTACAATACTCCTGCCCAAATTGTGATTGGTGGAGAGGTTGAAGCTGTGGATTATGCAGTTGAACTCTTACAAGAAGCAGGGGCAAAACGGTTGATTCCTCTAAATGTCTCTGGTCCTTTCCATACGGCCTTACTTGCTTCTGCTAGTGAAAAACTAGCGACTGAACTTGAAAAAGTTACTTTTAAGGACTTTAGCTTGCCTTTGGTTGGGAATACAGAAGCAAAGATCATGAAATCAGACGAAATCAAAGCTTTATTAGCTCGCCAGGTGATGGAGCCTGTTCGTTTCTATGATTCGATTGCAACGATTCAAGAGTTTGGAGTAGATGAAGTGATTGAAATTGGTCCAGGTAAGGTCTTGACTGGTTTCTTGAAAAAAATTGATAAAACTCTTCCAACGAAAAATGTTGAGGATCAAGCAAGCCTTGATGCCTTACTGAACGAATAAGATGAGGTGACTATGGAACTGAAGAATAAAAATGTATTTGTTACTGGCTCAAGTCGAGGCATTGGATTGGCTATTGCACATAAATTTGCGTCAAAAGGTGCCAACATTGTCTTAAATAGTCGTGGAGAGCTCCCTGCAGGTCTAGTGGATGAATTTGCCTCATACGGTGTGAAGGTAGTTGGCGTTACTGGGGATGTATCCCAAGCTACGGAAGCGAAACGAATGGTCGCGGAAGCGATTGAAGCACTTGGCTCAGTAGACATCCTTGTTAACAATGCTGGGATTACCAATGATAAGCTCATGTTAAAATTGACGGAAGAAGATTTTGAGCAAGTCTTGAAGGTGAATTTGACTGGTGCTTTTAATATGACACAATCAGTCTTAAAGCCGATGACCAAGGCGCGTGAAGGTGCTATCATTAACATGTCGAGTGTTGTCGGTCTAACCGGAAATGTTGGACAAGCTAACTATGCAGCCTCAAAAGCTGGTTTGATTGGTTTTTCTAAATCGGTAGCGCGTGAAGTAGCTGGTAGAAATGTCCGAGTCAATGTCATTGCGCCGGGCTTCATTGAGTCTGATATGACAGAAGGACTTCCGGAAAAAATTAAAGAAATGTCTCTCGCTCAAATTCCAATGAAACGATTTGGAAATACAGAAGAAGTAGCAGATGTTGCAGTCTTTCTTGCGACTCAAGAATATCTAACAGGGCAAGTCATCGCAATTGATGGTGGCTTAACCATGCAATAAAAAGAGGTAGGTTTTGAAATGAAATTAAATCGTGTTGTTGTAACAGGCTATGGCTTGACATCTCCAATCGGAAACACTCCAGAAGAATTTTGGAATAGCTTAAAAGAAGGAAAAATTGGAATTGGTCCGATTACAAAATTTGACCACAGTGACTTTGCTGTTCATAATGCAGCTGAAATCCAAGATTTCCCATTTGATAAATACTTTATCAAAAAAGATACAAACCGCTTTGACAACTACTCATTATATGCTTTGTATGCCGCTCAAGAAGCTGTGAATCATGCAGGTTTAGATGTAGAAGCTATTGATAAAGATCGTTTTGGTGTCATTGTTGCTTCTGGTATCGGTGGTATCAAAGAAATCGAAGATCAAGTGATTCGCTTGCATGAAAAAGGGCCAAAACGTGTCAAACCAATGACCCTTCCAAAAGCTCTGCCAAATATGGCATCTGGTAATGTTGCTATGCGTTTTGGAGCTAATGGAATTTGTAAATCGATCAATACTGCTTGTGCCTCTTCCAATGATGCGATTGGGGATGCTTTCCGTGCCATTAAATTTGGTTTCCAAGATTTGATGTTGGTAGGTGGTTCAGAAGCTTCTATTACGCCATTTGCAATTGCCGGTTTCCAAGCCCTAACAGCTCTTTCAACAACAGAAGATCCAACTCGTGCTTCTATTCCATTTGATAAAGATCGGAATGGATTTGTAATGGGTGAAGGATCAGGTATGTTGGTACTTGAAAGTTTGGAACACGCTGAAAAACGTGGTGCAACCATTCTTGCTGAAGTGGTGGGCTACGGTAATACCTGTGATGCTTACCATATGACTTCTCCACATCCAGAAGGTCAAGGTGCTATCAAGGCAATGAAGTTGGCTTTGGATGAGGCAGAAATTGAACCAGCTCAAGTTGATTATGTCAACGCCCATGGAACCTCTACTCCAGCAAATGAAAAAGGAGAAAGTGGTGCAATCGTTTCTGTATTTGGTACAGAAGTTCCAGTATCTTCTACAAAATCATTTACAGGTCACCTCTTGGGAGCAGCAGGGGCAGTTGAAGCTATTGCGACAATTGAAGCAATTCGCCATCAATATGTTCCAAAAACTGCTGGAACACAAGAGTTATCAGATTATATTGAAGCCAATGTCATCTTTGGTGAAGGGCAAGAACGTCCGATTTCCTATGCTATTTCCAATACATTTGGATTTGGAGGACACAATGCTGTCTTAGCCTTTAAACGTTGGGAGGGATAAAGTGAATATTCAAGAAATTAAAGACCTAATGAGTCAATTTGACCAATCCAGTCTTCGTGAATTTAGCTATCAAAATGCAACGGATGTGCTATCATTTAGTAAAAATACTGGCAGTGTAGCTAGCTCGCAACCTGCTACGCCAGCTCCTGTAGTTCAGGAAGTGGCGCCCGCTGTTGAAAGCCCTGTTGTTCTCGCAGAAGAACCAGCTGCTCCGTCAGCTCCAGAAGTTGCTCCAACAGTAGCAGCAGAAGGGGAAGTAGTTGAAAGTCCTCTTGTCGGTGTAGCTTATTTAGCTTCAGGTCCAGATAAACCAGCTTTTGTTCAGGTTGGAGATAGCGTTTCAAAAGGCCAAACTTTATTGATTATTGAAGCAATGAAAGTCATGAATGAAGTTCCTGCGCCAAGAGATGGAATCGTCACTGAAATCCTTGTTTCAAATGAAGAAATGGTCGAGTTTGGGAAAGGATTGGTACGGATTAAATGATCGATATTCAAGCTATTAAAGAGGCTCTTCCGCATCGCTATCCGATGTTGTTGGTGGATCGCGTCCTTGAAACAAGTGAGGATACGATTGTAGCCATTAAGAATGTGACGATCAATGAGCCCTTCTTTAATGGGCACTTTCCAAGCTACCCAGTAATGCCAGGTGTCCTCATTATGGAAGCCTTGGCACAAACTGCCGGTGTCTTAGAATTATCCAAACCAGAAAATAAAGGGAAATTAGTCTTTTACGCTGGAATGGATAAGGTTAAATTTAAAAAACAAGTCGTTCCGGGAGATCAGCTCGTGATGACGGCTACCTTTGTCAAGCGTCGTGGTTCGATTGCGGTCGTGGAAGCAAAAGCGGAAGTCGATGGGAAATTAGCTGCTAGCGGGACCCTAACATTTGCAATTGGTAACTAGGGAGGTTTCTATGTTCCGAAAAATTTTAATCGCGAATCGTGGTGAAATTGCGGTCCGGATTATTCGAGCTGCTCGTGAATTAGGAATTGAAACAGTCGCTGTCTATTCAACGGCTGATAAAGAAGCCTTGCATACCTTACTAGCGGATGAAGCAGTTTGTATTGGGCCTGCCAAGTCAACCGAGTCTTATTTGAACATGAATGCTGTTTTATCTGCAGCAGTTTTGACTGGATCAGAAGCGATTCACCCAGGATTTGGATTTTTGAGTGAAAATTCGAAGTTTGCCACCATGTGTGAAGAAGTAGGGATTAAGTTTATTGGACCATCAGGATCTGTTATGGATATGATGGGTGATAAAATTAATGCCCGAGCACAAATGATCAAAGCAGGCGTACCTGTGATTCCAGGATCAGATGGTGAAGTTCATACAGCTGAAGAAGCCTTGGAAGTTGCTGATCGGATTGGCTATCCTGTTATGCTGAAGGCGTCAGCTGGAGGTGGCGGTAAAGGTATCCGTAAAGTAGAACGGGCAGAGGACCTAGTTCCAGCTTTTGAATCTGCTTCGACAGAAGCTAAGGCGGCCTTTGGCAATGGAGCTATGTACCTTGAACGCGTCATCTACCCAGCTCGTCATATTGAGGTTCAAATTTTGGCTGACCAATTTGGACATGTGGTTCATTTGGGTGAACGGGATTGTTCCCTTCAAAGAAACAACCAAAAAGTCCTCGAAGAATCTCCATCCGTAGCAATCGGTAAGACAATTCGAGACCAAATCGGATCTGCAGCTGTCCGCGCGGCAGAATCTGTTGGCTATGAAAATGCTGGGACAATCGAGTTTCTTTACGATGAAGGTAAAGGCGAATTTTACTTCATGGAGATGAATACTCGGGTTCAAGTTGAGCATCCCGTGACAGAATTTGTCACTGGAATTGATATCGTGAAAGAGCAAATTAAGATTGCTGAAGGCCAAGAATTGTCTGTGCGTCAAGAAGATATCCAAATTTCCGGTCATGCCATTGAATGCCGGATCAATGCGGAAAATCCTGCCTTTAACTTTGCACCAAGTCCAGGAAAGATCACCAATCTCTACCTTCCAAGTGGAGGGGTTGGCTTGCGCGTGGATTCTGCAGTCTATCCTGGCTATACGATTCCACCTTACTACGATAGTATGATTGCCAAAATCATTGTCCATGGAGAGAATCGTTTCGATGCCTTGATGAAGATGCAACGCGCCCTCTATGAGTTGGAAATTGACGGTGTAATGACCAACAGTGATTTCCAATTGGATTTGATTTCAGATTCGAATGTGATTGCTGGTGATTACGATACCGCCTTTCTGATGGAAAAATTTTTACCAAATTATCAGAAAAATCAATAAGCATTGAACTTTGTAAATGTGAGATTCATTTTCACAAGGAATGAACGCGCACAATTACAAAGTTCTTTTACCAAGTAAGGAGAAGTTGATGGCTTTATTTTCTAAAAAAGATAAGTACATTCGAATTAATCCCAATCGGTCGGCCATTGAAGCACCTCAGCCGAAACCAGAGGTTCCAGATGAGTTGTTTTCTCAGTGTCCGGGCTGTAAACATACCATTTACCAAAAGGATCTAGGAAGTGAACGTCTGTGTCCTAAGTGTGGCTATACCTTCCGTATTTCTGCTGTAGAACGGCTTCAATTGACGATTGATCCAGGAAGCTTTATTGAACTGTTTACGGGTATTGAGACCAAGGACCCGCTTAAGTTTCCAAACTACAAGAAGAAATTGGCGACTGTTCGTGAATTAACAGGGCTTGATGAGGCTGTGTTAACAGGAACTGCAAAGATCGGGGGCCATAAAGTCGCTCTTGGTATTATGGATTCCAATTTTATCATGGCTTCTATGGGCTCTGTGGTCGGTGAAAAGATTACCCGCCTATTTGAATTGGCGACAGAAGAAAAGCTCCCAGTCGTGCTCTTTACAGCTTCTGGTGGTGCTCGGATGCAAGAAGGAATCGTCAGTTTGATGCAGATGGCTAAAATCTCTGCAGCTGTTCAAAGACACTCAAAAGCAGGCTTGTTTTATCTTACCGTTCTAACAGACCCAACAACAGGAGGGGTAACGGCGTCATTTGCAATGGAAGGGGATATCATCATTGCAGAGAGTCAAGCCCTTGTGGGATTTGCAGGTCGTCGAGTGATCGAGTCAACCGTGCGGGAACAGTTGCCGGATAATTTCCAAAAGGCTGAATTTTTACAAGAGCATGGCTTTGTGGATGTGATTGTCCAGCGTAGTGATATGCGTTCAACAATCGCAGACTTGTTAGCCTTTCATGGAGGGAAGTAATGACAAGAATAACACAAATTATTAAAGAAGCTCGTGACCAAGGACGTTTGACAGCTCTTGATTATGCTCATGGAATTTTTGAAAACTTTATCGAACTACATGGAGATCGGAATTTCCGAGATGACGGTGCAGTGATTGGTGGAATTGGTTGGCTTGGAGATCAAGCGGTAACGGTTGTCGGGATTCAAAAAGGAAAGAATCTTCAGGATAACCTCAGTAGAAACTTTGGTCAACCCCACCCTGAAGGTTATCGAAAAGCTTTGCGTCTGATGAAACAGGCGGAGAAGTTTGGTCGTCCAGTAGTAACCTTCATCAATACCGCGGGTGCTTATCCGGGTGTTGGCGCTGAAGAACGGGGACAGGGTGAGGCTATCGCGCGTAACCTCATGGAAATGAGTGATTTAAAGGTTCCGATTATTGCAATTATCATCGGAGAAGGAGGCTCAGGTGGCGCCCTTGCTCTGGCTGTAGCGGACAAGGTCTGGATGTTGGAGAACTCTATCTATGCCGTCTTGAGTCCAGAAGGATTTGCTTCTATTCTATGGAAAGATGGAAGCCGTGCCATGGAAGCTGCTGAGTTGATGAAGATTACTTCGCATGAGTTGTTAAATATGGATATTGTGGACAAGGTGATTCCGGAGCATGGTTTCTCAAATGGAGAACTACTAGCTCAAGTGAAGAAGGAAATTCAAGCAGAATTGAAGGAACTACAAGCTTTGTCTCTCGAAGATCTGCTAGAGCAACGCTACCAGCGTTTTCGTAAATATTAAAAAAACTGAGCTTGCAGATGCAAGACTCAGTTTTTTTATCTTATCTTATTTTGGTGCAATAACTTCAGCTCCACCCATGTATGGACGAAGGACTTCTGGAATGGTTACAGAACCATCTGCGTTTTGATAGTTTTCAAGAATAGCAGCGACGGTACGTCCAACAGCCAATCCAGAACCATTCAAGGTGTGAAGAAGTTTCACTTTACCATCTGCTTCATCACGGTAACGGATTTGCGCACGACGGGCTTGGAAATCTTCTGTATTGGAACAGCTTGAGATTTCACGGTAAGTATTTTGTGCAGGAATCCAAACTTCCAAGTCATAAGTCTTAGCAGCTGAGAAGCCCATATCTCCTGTAGAAAGAGCAACAACACGGTATGGCAAGTTTAGTTTTTGAAGGATGTTTTCAGCGTTGGCTGTCATTTTCTCCAATTCTTCGTATGATTCTTCCGGTTTGGCAAATTTGACCATTTCAACCTTGTGGAATTGGTGAAGGCGGATCAAGCCACGAGTATCACGACCAGCTGAACCAGCTTCTGAACGGAATGATGGACTCATAGCAGTAAAGTAGATTGGTAGATCTTTGCCATCGATGATTTCATCACGGTAGTAGTTCGTTAGAGGCACTTCAGCAGTTGGAATCAAGACATAGTTAGTATCGCTGAGTTCAAAAGTATCTTCCTTAAATTTTGGATATTGCCCAGTACCAAACATAGAGTCATGGTTGACCATGTAAGGGGTGATGACTTCAGTATAGCCTTCCTTACCGTGTTCATCTAGCATAAAGTTGTAGATAGCACGTTCCAAACGAGCTCCCAGGCCTTTATAGAAAAGGAAGCGGGCACCAGTGACTTTCCCACCACGTTCCCAGTCAAGGATGTCTAAGTCCTCGCCAAGATCCCAGTGGGCTTTTGGTTCAAAGTCAAACTCACGAGGAGTTCCCCAACGGCGAACTTCTACGTTATCGTCCTCGTCTGCACCAATAGGAACACTATCAGCTGGGATGTTTGGAAGAGTAGTGGTAAATTCTGTCAATTTAGCATCGATTTCCGCTAATTCTGCATCTAGCGCTTTGACTTCAGCAGATAGGGTTTGCATGGCAGCAATCTTGTCGTCTGCATTTTCCTTGTTGCGTTTGGCTTGAGCAATTTCAGCAGAAACGGTGTTACGCTCTGCCTTGAGGGTTTCAACCTTGACTAAGATGTCACGACGTTTAGCATCGATTTCCTTCATCTCATTTAAGATAGCAGCGTCTACCCCACGTGTCGCCAATTTTTCAGCAACCGTATCAAAATCGGTACGAATTCGTTTAATATCTAACATAGCTTCTCCTTTAACAAAAAACACACCTGTTATAGTGTTGGAGTGGCAGGGCCACGGTTCCATCCAACTTCACAGGTGTGCACTTGATTCAATATTGTATTTTAAAGAAACGGTAGAATTTCAATTAAGGTTTCTATCTGCTCACAGCAACCGCAGACTTTCTGAAAGAGCCTCTTAACTTACTTATCCGTTTTTGTTTATTATACAAGAAAAGAAGCTATTTTGCAAATAGATTTTTTATTTTAGCTGCGATGGTTTGGATCAAGGTCGGCAATTTGACAATTTTATCATTTCCAAGGTGTTCACGGGCAATTTTTAAGATTTTTCCCGAGTCTTTAGAAGCAAACAGGAATTTGCTTTCCTTGGTATAGATTTCAAAATGGCGGCTAATTTTACGCCCGGATACGTTGGCTCCAATCTGTTCGATTTCTTTCCAGGGAATTTGGACGTAGTCTTCTACATTAGCATCTGCATAAAATTCAAAAGCCACGTCTCCAACTAAAATTTTTCCAACCTTTCCTCCCACTCCTAGATAAGAGACTCCTGTGGTATGGAATTCAACGGTTTTATTCTGCGATTGCGCCATTCTTTCCTCCTGATTTCAAGTAATTCTATTATATCATAATAAAAAGAAGGCCGAAACCTTCTTTTTATTGATTTTTGCTTACATCAAGCCAGCAACGTGTGCCAAGACACCGATGACAAAGAGGGCGATAATGATGGTGATAGGAGATACTTTTTTCTTAAGCAACCACATACAAGCAAAAGTAAGAAGTAATCCCATCAAACCAGGAATCAATGAATCCAAGTTTTGTTGGAAAGTTGTAACTTTTTCAGGTGTTTGAGATAGGCCTGAACCAACTTGAGCGAAGGCTTCTTGGATTCCCTTGTATCCTTCAGGAAGTTTATCCCAGTGGATATAAGCCTTGTCATCTAATTTGACAGAAGAAACATTGAAGACGAATTTAATCGATACCCAACGTTCTACTAAGACAGCGAGGATGAACATACCAAGGATAGATGCACCTTTTGTGATGTCTTGCAAGATACCACCAGACATATCTTTAGTAATTTCAGAACCTGCTTTGTATCCGAGTTCTTGGGTGTACCACAAGAAGGACATACGAATTGCGTTCCATGCAAAGAAGAAGATGAGTGGACCAAGGATGTTACCAGTTAAGGCAAGAGATGCTCCAAGAGCTCCCAAGATTGGACGAACTGTAAACCAGAAGACTGGATCTCCAATACCAGCCAAAGGCCCCATCATACCGATTTTCACCCCTTGGATAGCAGCATCATCAATAGCAGCTCCGTTTGCTTTTTCTTCTTCAAGGGCAAGAGTTACCCCGATGATTGGAGCAGCTACGTATGGGTGAGTGTTGAAGAACTCCATGTGACGCTCAAGAGCTGCCGCTTGGTCTTCTTTCTTCGTGTAAAGTTTTTTGATAGCTGGGATCAATGAGTAAGCCCAACCCAAGTTTTGCATCCGTTCATAGTTCCAAGAACCTTGCAAGAAGGTTGAACGCCACCAAACTTTTTGACGATCTGATTTAGATAATTGTAATTTTTCAGTCATGATAGTGTCACACCTTTCTTAATAGTCTTCAAGGATATCGCCGATT
This sequence comes from Streptococcus sp., assembly GCF_030825805.1. Classification (GTDB taxonomy): domain Bacteria; phylum Bacillota; class Bacilli; order Lactobacillales; family Streptococcaceae; genus Streptococcus. The sequence continues at coordinate 1,570 of NZ_JAPJPF010000043.1, read as the reverse complement.
GGGTCATTAGAAGTAGCAACTCCGCCACCTCCATTGCCACCTTTCTTAGAGAGAGAAAGGTAGATCAAGGCAAGGGCAACACCAATTGCACCAAGAGCAATCAAGGTCAATTGGCTAACGGCAGCAAGAGCAAAACCAATGGCAAAGAATGGCCAAACTTCACGACTTGCCATCATGTTGATAACCATGGCGTAACCAACGGCTACGACCATACCACCACCGATTTGCATACCGTCTGACAACCAAGCAGGCATCGCTTCAAGAGCACCTTTAACAGTGTCAGCAGGGATCATCAAAAGAAGGGCTGCAGGAATGGCGATACGAAGACCTTGAAGGAGAAGTGCTACAAAGTGAGCGCGTTCTACGCCTTTGATATCACCTTTTTTAGCAGCAGCATCGGCAGTGTGGACCAAACCAACGGAGAGAGTACGGACGATCATGGTCAAGAAAAGACCAGCAACTGCAAGTGGAATAGCTACACCTTGAGCCACAGCGATTCCTTTTGCACTGAAGTCTCCCCCAAGTACCATGATGATGGCAGCAGCGACTGATGCAAGAGCAGCGTCGGGTGCAACTGCGGCACCAATGTTGGCCCAGCCAAGTGCAAGTAATTGAAGGGAACCACCAAGCATAACACCGGCAGTCAAGTTACCTGTTACCAAACCGATTAAGGTACAAGCAACAAGTGGTTGGTGGAATTGGAATTGGTCAAGGATACCTTCAAGACCTGCTAAGAAGGCAACAACGACCACTAATACCATAGAAATAATAGACATGTTTAAAATCCTTTCGTAAGTAATCGATTATTGAACGTTCGCTTTGTTAATTAAGTCAAACAAATCTTTCTTAGAGTCATTTGGTACTTTACGGACATCAAATTCCACTCCAAGATCACGCATTTTTTCAAATGTAGCCACATCCTCTTTATCCATTGACAAGACATTGTTAACCATGGTTTTACCAGTTGAGTGGGCCATTGAACCAACGTTCAAGGTTTTAATCGGAACACCACCCTCGATGGCACGAAGGGCATCTTGAGGTGTTTCAAATAAGATCAAAGCATGTGTTTCACCAAAGCGTGGATCTTTTGCAACGTCGATCAATTTCTGAATTGGGACAACATTTGCTTTGACACCATTTGGTGCTGCTTGCTTGATCAACTCTTTACGAAGTTCATCTTTGGCAACTGAGTCTGAAGCAACGATAATGCGATCTGCTTTTGAATCAGGAGTCCAAGCAGTAGCGACTTGTCCATGAAGGAGACGAGTATCTAAGCGAGCAAGATTAATCTTGAGCTTGCCATCTCCGATCACTGTTCCTTCTGGAATAGCAGCTTGGGCAACAGGGGCAGCGGAAGCAGTGCTTGCTTCTTCGACAGGATTCAATTCTTCTGGAAGAGCTTTGATTCCATCTTTAGATTCTTTGATGATGTTTGCAGCAACTTGATCAACGCCAGCATTTGTATCCATCAAACGCTCTGTATAAGCTTGAATCAACATCGGAAGGTTTAATCCAGTAATGATCGCAAATTTACGATCTGGATTTTCTCCCATGACGCGACTTGCTTGGT
>NZ_JAPJPF010000042.1 GCF_030825805.1 Streptococcus sp. | reverse complement strand
CGTCTTTTGGAATGTAGCCAGCTTCATAGTATTTATGAAGAGTCTTCAAGTTTTCAACATAGCGTGGAATCGTGTAACGGTCAACGATCTTAGTTGTGTCACCTTGCAAATCGACAACGAATGGAAGTCCATCTACTGCAATGTAATCGAAGTCATCAGAAGGTCCACCGTAGCTCTTATTCATTGCGAAAGGAACAACGTTTGGATCTTTTTCTTTGATCGCTTTCAAGACTGGTTCAAGAGAAGCATAGTCAGTGACGTTTGAGATGTCGATACCATATTTTTCAAGAAGTGGTCCGTTGAAGGCAAAGTTTTGTGAAGATGCAACGTTGGCTGCAACTGGAACAGCATAGATCTTGCCGTTTACTGTATTCCCTTTGATGTAAGCTGGGTCAAGTGCTTCATAGAGCTCTTTCCCTTCTTTCTTGTACAAGTCTGTCAAGTCAGCGTAAGCACCTTTTTGAGCGTTGATAACATAGTTGTTAGCAAAAGCAATATCGTAGCTTTCACCAGATGAGATGATAACGTTCATCTTCTTGTCGTAGTCACCCCAACCAAGGTATTGGATGTCTAATTTAACGCCAGCTTTTTCTTCGATGATCTTGTTCGCATTTTCTAACAAGGTATCCAAGTTATCCGGTTTGTCACCGATTTGGTACATTTTGATAACTGTTTTGCCATCTTCACTTTTAGATGATTTTTGGTTATCACCTGTCAAGTTACCACAAGCAGCAAGAGTTGCTCCAAGTGCAAGAACGCTAGCAGAAGCTAAAGCATATTTTTTCCAATTTTTCATGAGAAAAACTCCTTTTTTATTTTTCTTTATTAACATAATGAAGGGTGGGTGAGAAAGGTTCGCTTATTCTTTCACACCACCGATAGTCAATCCTTTTACAAAGTAACGTTGGAAGAATGGATAGAGGATAGCGATTGGAACTGTTGCCACCACCACCATGGCCATCCGTCCGGTTTCTTTGGGAAGGGATTGGACTGCACCAGCGATTTGGCTAGATGCACCGACGGATTTAGAAATGTAATCCATATTATTTTGGATTTGCATCAGCAAGTATTGAAGGGGATAGAGGTTTTCACTCTTGATGTAGAGGAGGGCGTTGAACCAGTCATTCCAGAAGCCGAGGGCTGTAAAGAGACTGATGGTCGCAATCCCTGGGAGAGAAAGTGGTAAACAGATCTGGAAGAAGATCCGTGTCTCACTGGCTCCATCTATCCGAGCAGACTCAAGAATGGCTTCTGGGATCGTCCGTTTGAAGAAGGTCCGCATCAAGATAATATTGAAAGGACTCAATAACATCGGTATGATGAGGGCACCAACCGTATCTCCTAAATGAAGCAACTGAGTGGTAACGATGTAACCTGGTACCATCCCTGCACTAAAGAGCATGCTCAAGAGGGCAAATACAGTAAAGAAATTTCTGTACTTAAAGGTTCTACGTGAGATTGCGTAGGCGTAGGTCGTTGTAATGAAGACATTACATGCTGTCCCTACAATCGTCACAAACAAGGTAATAAAGAGGGCTTGAAGAATCTTATCCTTAAATTGAACAAGGAAAAGATAGCCATCTGCACCAAACTTAGCAGGCCAAAATTGGAAGCCGTGAATCGCCAAACTTTGTTCATCTGTCAAGGAAATCATGACAACAAAGATGAAGGGCAAGATACAGGATAGAGCAATCAAGCCAACAATGCTACTAAAGAAGAGGTCTGCTTTCTTACTGAAGGAGTGGATCCCAACATTATCAACTTTTTCTTTTTTAATTTTTGATTTTGCCATGGTATCCTCCTTTCTAGAAGAGCGCTGCATTCTTATCAATACGACGTGCTACAATATTAGAAAGTAAAACGAGAATCAATCCGACAACTGATTGGTAAAGACCAGCCGCTGCGGCCATCGCAATATCTCCTGATTTAGCAAGTCCATTGTAGACATAGACATCAATTACGTTTGTCACACTATAAAGGGCACCTGAGTTATGTGGGATTTGGTAGAACAATCCAAAGTCAGCACGGAAGATATTTCCGATGGCAAGGATAGTCAAGACCGTAATCAAGGAAGCCAACTGAGGAATGGTAATGTGGCGGATTCGCTGCCACTTAGATGCTCCATCCACTGTTGCTGCTTCGTAGAAGGTTGGATCAATTCCCATGATGGTTGCATAGTACATAACACTGCTATAACCAAAACCTTTCCAGATTCCTAAGAAGAGGAGAAGCGCTGGCCAAATGGCAACCTCTGTATAGAAGTTGATTCCTTTCATCCCAAGTGATGTTAAGATGTGGTTAATCAAGCCTTTATCGACGTTTAAGAAGGCATCTGTAAAGAAGCTGATGATAACCCATGACAAGAAATAGGGGAACAACATTGATGTTTGAAACACTTTAACCAACCGTTTGGAACGCATCTCACTAAAGATAATGGCAATCCCAACAGAAACAATCAAGCCCAAGAAAATAAAGGCTAGGTTGTAAAGGACGGTATTTCTTGTAATGATATAAGCATCTTTAGAACTAAAGAGGAATTTGAAGTTATCAAATCCTACCCACTTACTCTTCATTACACTATCAATAAATCCCTCTCCGGTGATATGATAGTCTTTAAATGCGACAACGTTTCCCAAAACAGGTATGTAGAAGAATAAAATCAACCACGCTGCACCTGGTAAAACCATCAAGAAGAAAATAAGATTTTCTCTCAAGGTCTTAACAAACTTTTTCATCTGACTCCCCCCTTTGTCATTTTATTTTTTGGTAACGTTTACATTTTTTATTATAAAACTCTATGAAAACTTTTTCAAACTCCTAATTATAGAAAAAATTCTACAAATTTATGACATAGCCTTAAAAATGGAGAAAAAAGGAGAAGAAATGTCTCCATCGGACATCTTTCTCCTCCTTCAACATCATTGTCTTGAAATACAAGGCTTTCTATTAGGTCGTATAAATGGTCGAAGCTGTCGCAATGGTATGCCACTGGTTGGCTGTTGTAGCTGCGAAATCCTTATCTCCGTAGAAATCATTAAATGGCAAGATCTCTACTTCCAACTCATCAATCCGTGAGATGGAACCAGCTAGATAATCTTCAATGCGGCTTTCTGCGCGCTTGATCCGTTGCAAGAGTCCACCCATACGGATATCTACTGTATCCAAGCCAAAGACCTTGTTTTCTTTCAACCATTGGTGGCTAAAGAGCTTGTGGAAGGTTTCAATCTGGCTTCTTAATTTTGGTAATTCTTCCCTGGCGATTTGTTTCAAGCTGTCTTTATCATCCACCTGATAAGCCTCACGAATGCGTCGTCCCACATCAACCTTGCCACTTAAAATAGCATTCAACTGGGCCTGAGTTTCGAAAAGATAAGAATAAGTGCCCGCTTTTTCTTTAATGTCAGAAAGAATCTCAGCTGCTTGGGCAAAGTGTGGCTTGTCCTGTTCAGGTGTCATGTGCTTGTCAAGAATTGGGCAGAGAACATCCTGATAAAAGACATAGCGGTTGGGGTTGATACCACTGAGATTATCTGGTAGGTCTGGCAAGAGGTTGGCAAGATCAAGTTGCATAAAGTCCTCAACCGATAAGCCTGTGTTGGTCTTGAAGTGAGCTGATAGACGCTCTAAATCATTGCGGTAGCTGAGCTCCGCCCAGATTTGCAAACTTGGTAGAATCGAGAACTGGGCCGTTTCACCACCATTGTCCCCCCAGCCAGTCACAATAACTTCCTTGATTTGATTGGCACGGCAGGCTTTGTTGGCTTCAAGAGCGATAAGACGACTGAAATGATTATGAGGTGTAAAGCCAATCCACTTCCAAGCCCCACCTGCAAAGGCGATATCCTGGCTAATCTTGTGGTGGTTACTGAAGTTACGGTTGTATTTTTCTTCGCTATCCTGATAATAATCCCAGTAAACCAAGGTCACACGGTCTTTTAGGCGGTCAAGAAAAACTCGTGTTTCTTCTGGAATTTCCACATCACGGTCGTACTGGCCATCTGCTGACATGAGTTTGAAGAACATATCGCTCCACATCTGGCAGTGGAAACCATACTTGTCTGCAATATCCAGCACGCGCTCCAAGTGTTGACACATAAGGAGACTACGGTCCACAATACCGTTCAAGATAAGGTAGCGTCCCAAACCAACCAAGTGAGCTTCATCCATCCCAATGTTGACCTTGCGAGTTTGTAGTTTAGATAACGTCGCAAACATACCGTCAATCAGGTCGTAGACTTTTTCTTCACCGATGAGGAGGATATCTTCTACATCGCGGAGTTGCTGCACTTCCTTGACACCCCATTTGACAAAGGCTGACAAGTGTGCCAAGGTTTGGATGCATGGGACAAAAGTCATGTCAAACTGTTGGGCGTAGGCTTCGATTTCCTGCAACTCTTCAGCAGCATAAGCTCCACGGAAATAACCAAAATAAGGTTGCCCTTCAATCTGATAAGTGTCTTCCATGTAAAGCTCAAAGGTTGAATAACCCATGAGAGCCAAGACTTCAATCATCTGCTTGGCCGATGCGACATTGAGCACGGCGTTGCGCGAACAGTCTGCCATGTAGGCTAGATCTTCATAGGCAGCTTTTTCCTCAATCTCTACCTTGTCCCCTTCTGCTAAAGCTGTTGCGAGCACAGACAAGGCACGGTAGAGTTGATGAGGTTTGCGGTAGGTCAGTTGATACTGCCCATTATCACCCTCGATAGAGATAGAAGCTTGGTCAGACTGAGCGACCGCTACTTCTACATCCGGTAGAGAAATGTGATTGTTTAAGACTTCGATAGCTTGGGCTTGTTTGGGACTAAGTCCTGTAAAAGTTACCATTGGTTTTCCTCCTGTAACCAGTTGACAAGGGCACCGTAGAGATTGGCATCTGCGTGATAGGTGCAGGCTTGAATGACTGGAGCGATGGTATATTCTTCATATCTTTCCACAAAGGCGTCTACCGCTTTTTGCACCCCTTTGATAAAATCTGGGTTCTGACTGATAGAACCACCTAGGCTAATGACATCTGGGTCGATTAGGTACTGGATATTGAGCAGGCCTTGAGCTAGGTTACGGTTCATGCGTTCAATGGCTTCTTGGCAGAGGGCATTTCCTGCTGCTGCCTCTTGGTACACCTTGCGGCCGTCCCAGTCAGTCTGACCAGATTTTTCGATGACATAGCGAACCATATTTCCTGTAGAAGCGAGTTGCGACCAGTTGTTGAGCTTTTCTGCCGGCTCGATGGTGGTCATGTAGCCAAACTCACCGCCCAAACCATGACGACCACGGTGTAGCTTGCCATTGATGATCATGGCCCCACCGATCCCTGTCCCAACCACGACACAGGCTGCATTTTCAATCTCAGGATGAGCTAGCAGTTCACTCAGTCCGACACAGTTAGCATCATTTTCTAGATGGACAGGAAGTCGGTGATGAGCAAGAACCTCATACCAAGAAAAACCATGAATGTAAGGAATGGCACTGATTCCTTCAATCACCCCGGTTTCTTGGTTAACAGCCCCTGGCACACTCATAGCAATCCCACGGTAGTCACGTTCTGACAAGCGTTGCTCCAACCAAGCTAGCAACTCTTCCAGAGTCTCTGGCGTTGGGGTGCTGGCCTTATCTAAAATTTTTCCATCAGGAGTGATACTGGCAAACTTAATCCCAGTCCCTCCGATATCAATCGTTGCAAGGGTCATAGCTTTTACCTGTAAAAAGGAGCGAGTCAGCAATCGATTCTTACTTTGTCGCTCCTCCTTTCTTGTTATGTTTACTTTTTGAAATTAAATTTCTTCTTTTTTGATCAATTCTGTACGAATTTCTTGTGGTGCCAATAGTCCTGAATGAACTGGATATGGGCGTTCCAGCAAGTCAAGAATGGTTTGTTGTTTGTCAGACACGCGAACATTTTCTTGGCTCATGTTGTAGTAACGAAGGACGTAACCTTCTTCATTCTCAGCAACTTTAAAGGCTGTTGGGCAGACTTGTGGCAAATTCAGTGCTGGATGGTTGAAGAGACTACCTGTTGCTGCAACGCTACCCTCTTGTTTTGCAACTTGAAGAGCTGTAAATGGCACTTGGAAGGCTTTGGCACGACGAAAGGCTGAGAAACGATCCTGAGCCTGATGGCATTCTACTGCAAACTCAACTTCGATAGCTCGCAAGCACTGGGCTTCTGGTGTTGGGAAGTAGCCCCAGTCACCGAGTTCCCCTGAAGCACGGAGAAGGGTTACAGCTATGGTGTCGTCTCCAAGAATTTCGTATTCATGCAATCCTTTGTTGGCTACGGTCACTCCTTTAACATCATCATACAAGCTGACAAAGGCTTGTTGGTGTTGTGGATTTTCAGGATTTTCCCAAGAAGCTGCTGGTTTATTCGGCCGTGTCACGACCTCATAAATGCTTTCCGAGTCATTGCTTGGACGAGTGTTATGAGTTTTGACCAAGAGACGAATGCGGTGATCCTTAGCAGTATTGGTAAAGCGCGTCTTGAAGCGAATTTGCGGGTCATCCACAAAGACGGTCATCACTGTTTCCAACGGAATGGTTGTCAGCTCTTCTGACCGTCCTGCTTCTCGGTTCATAAACTCGATAATGCCTCTTTGTTCCGCATCCAATTGTTCATCCGCGCTGACTGGGATGGTCAAGTCATGCTTGAGCAAGATTTTGGCATAGCGAGCATTATTTTCCAAGACCTCATGAGCTTTCAGCTCCGCATAGATGGGTTCTGTTCCTTTTGGTTGGAAGTAAATGTATTCATTGCCAATATCACCGCGGTCTTCGAAGCCAAGGAAGTCCTCATAAGCCTCATTGGTCGTCTTGTCGTAAAGGGTCAAGCCATCATCAATACTGAGGGTTACGAACGGCGTATCGAGAACCCCATTTTGGTAAATCCCATCATGATGGGAAGCTTTTCCTTCCAAGAGCTGGAAGGTGGTCCAAGAAAGAGGCGCTAGGTGAACCGGAACCGTCACGCGCACTTGACGCGCAATATAGGGTTGGCGGAATTTATCCTTAGGCAGGGTATAGCCAAAGCTTGCCCCCAAGTCTTCAATCTCCGCCTCTACAAGATGACCCTCTAAATCCTCTACGTGATAGTCTGGCAAGGTCAAAGCGGCCATTTTCTTGAAGCCCTCTGTCGGATGCAATTCCTTAAATGGACAAACCGCTACATCGACAATCGTGCTGACGGTATCCACCTTATCATGCAAGCCTGTATTGATGACCGTAAAGAGGTGCTCACTATGAGCTTTTTGAGTCGCTAGTTTACCCTTCCATTCGTTCAGAAGGTTGGTCTTGACAAAGTTTCCAACTTGGTTGACCTTGGCAAAACGAACTTCCATTTCACGGTGAACTTCGTCAATACTACAACCACAGATACTATCGTGTGGCGCATTTTGTAAGAGCATCTTCCAGGCATAGGTCAATTGATCCTTGTGATTGTGGCCACCTGTAAGGATGGTCAAAGGTTCCACCACTTGCTCTAGCAAATTGCTGTTTTCTTGAAAGGCTTGTTTGAGATAAACACGTGAAGAAGAGGTATTAGCAAGTGTGTACCAACCATCGGTTTCCTGACTGGTCAATTCTCCCGTAACCGTTGATAATTGTTCAGGAAGCGCACTTTCCACTGCTTGCACATAGTCATCAAAGGAACTATGGATAAAGGTCACATCAGGGAAAAGCTCATTGGCCACGCGAATAGCTTCACTCAAGTTCCGTTGAACCGGTTGGTGGTCGCAACCGTTCATCATCAACCATTGGTTGGTCGATGCATAGTCACGAACGTCTGCCAATTTTTGTTTCCAGAAAGCCAAAGCTTCATCTTTATCCACTGGAATTTCATTCCCATTACTGTACCAGTTAGCAAATAGAATGCCGAGTACACGGCTACCATCCGCCCCTTGCCAGTACATTTCAGAAAATTGAGAGGTAAACTGCTCATCTTCGAGAACTTGGTTGTCAAATCCGATCGGCTTCACTCCACGCCCAAAGGCTGCTACGTGGATCCCTGATTTTTGAAGGATTTGAGGAGCTTGTCCCATATTTCCAAAGGTATCAGGGAAGTAACCAATTTGAGTTGATTTGCCCCATTTGGCACATTCAGCCTGTCCAATCAAGGTATTGCGGACATTGGCTTCACTAGAGATCAGGTAATCATCCTGCAAAATATAGAAGGGACCAATCTTGAGCTTGCCCTCGTCGATATAGCGCTGTACCTTGTCGCGATTTTCAGGGCGAATTTCTAAATAGTCATCGAGGACGATGGTTTGTCCATCCAAGTGGAAACTTTTGAATTCAGGGTCATTTTCAAAAAGATCAAAGAGATTGTCAAAAAGTTCCACCAATTGCATGCGGTGACTTTCAAAAGGTAAATACCACTCACGATCCCAGTGGCTGTGAGAGATAATGTGTACAACAACATTTTCCATGAGTAAAACCTCATTCTAACTTAAATTTTTAATGTTTTAAATATAAACTTGTGATTCTAACAAGAATCAGTGAAGCTAAAGCGTGCTCCTTATACTCAATGAAAGTCAAAGAGCAAACTAGGAAGCTAGCCGCAGGTTGCTCAAAGCACTTCTTTGAGGTTGTAGATAGAACTGACGAAGTCAGTAACATATATACGGCAAGGCGAAGCTGACGTGGTTTGAATTTGATTTTTGAAGAGTATTAGCGGATATCCAAGTAATCCAAGACTAATTCACAGAACATCATGTTGGCCCAAGAGAACCATTCACGCGAATATTTGGTTGGATCATCCACGTGGAAACTTTCGTGCATGACACCTGTTCCACCATCGCAGGCAACCAACTGATCCAGCAAGAATTTCTTCTCAGCTTTATCTGTAGCTGTTAAACCTTGGATCGACAGGGCAATCGGCCAGATATAGCGATAGAAGGTATGAGAACTTCCGAGTCCGCTTGCGTACTTTCCTTCATAGAAGTAAGGATTTTCAGGGCTCAAAATAGTCCGACGAGTAGCTTGGTAGACCTCATCGTCGATCGCGCAGTAGCCAAGATAAGGAGCTGCCAACAAGCTTGGTACGTTTGGATCATCCATGATGCTAACATTTCCCAAACCGTCTACCTCAAAGGCATAAATTTTCTCGCCCTTACTATTTGTAGTGTAGGCGTAATTTTCGATTCCTTCTTGAATCTCAGCCTGCAGGCGTTTTGCATCTGCAATGATACTCTCACTATCGGCTAGATTCAATGCTGCAAAGATTTCCTGGACATAACCCAAGACAACCACTGCAAACATATTTGACGGAATTAAGTAGCTATACTGACAGCAGTCATCACTTGGACGAAAGGCTGACCAGGTCATCCCTGTCACAGCAAAGTCAGGCCCAAAGCCGTCATTTACCAAGGTATCTTCCTTACGATCGGTATCACGGACGAAACGGTATGGTGAGTTATTGTGGTCTTGCTCCACTGTCCAGAGATGAAGGATTTCCTTGGTCGCTGTGACAAAGGTTTCATCAAATTGGCTAGTCTCACCAGTTTCCTTCCACAGGAGGTAAGCCAATTGCAAGGGATAGCAAAGCGAGTCCACTTCATACTTACGTTCCCAAATCCAGCCATTCAAATCGGTGTGGTCAGTCTCGTGGTGGCCTTTCCAGTTCTCCTCAATATTAAAAGAGTTAGCATAGGGATCCTTGAGGATCAAGGTCATCTGGCGCTTGACCAAACCAGCAATGGTCTGGCGCAAACGAGGGTCTCTTTTTGCCACATGAAGATAGGGTCTCAATTGAGCCGTTGAGTCACGCAACCACATAGCTGGGATGTCCCCTGTCAACACAAAGGTTGACCCATCTTCTAAAATTTCAACTGTATTATCCAAAGTGTCTGTGTAGCAACGCTCAAACACATCCACCCACTCCGGGTACTCCTTGGCACGTTCTGCTACTTGGTCCAGCCATTCTCTGACGATTTCTTTTGAATAAGTCATTCCTTTTCCTCACACGTATCGATTCTTTCCTATTCAGTATAAAAGATTTCAGATGGGAAATACATACGCAAATTATAGCCCTTTTTCTACAAACTTTTCTAGTTTTGAAAAAGACTTTCCCATTTGAGGGGCTTCTGCTAAAATAAAGAAAGAAAAGGGCTTGAAGGCCCTAGTATGACACAGGAGGTCCCGCATGAAGACCGATATTACTCATATTGATACCCGCTTAGGAACAGACAATCACTCAGCTTATTCTAACGGCAACACCCTTCCTTACACAGGAGTTCCTTTTGGGATGAATTATTTCCTTCCACAGACGACACATGAACAGGACGCTTGGTTTTTCAACCCCAACCTTCCTATCTTTCAAGGTATTCGCTTGACCCATCAGCCTAGCCCTTGGATTGGAGATTTTTCCTGGTGTCTCCTCACCCCACTAACAGACATTCCGACTCAAGAAGACCTCTATTTCAGACAGAGCAGTTACCGGGTCCAAGAAGCTGTCTTTCAGCCCCATTATTTAGCTCTCACCTCAGAGCGCTATCAAGTCCATACAGAGCTGACACCCAGCCTCTACGGGGCCATTCTCCGCTTTAGAGGGCCGTCTGCACTTTCACTGGCCATTCATTGCCCCAATGGACTAGCTGAAGTAGAATTCGGAGAAACGAATCTACATTTCTACATCCTAGACCAAAATCATACCGACCAACAAACCTATCCTTTCTATCTTCATGTCGAATTTGACCAAGCCATCACTCGCACTCACTGGCTAGGACAGGATTTGATCCTAGAATTTGACAGCCCTACCCTAGAAGCTCGATTAGGCACTTCCTTTATCAACCCTGAGTTGGCCGAATCTCACCTTCCTACAGCTAGCTTTGAAGAGATGAAAGAAAAAGCGAGCCGCAAATGGCAAGAGCTAATGGACCGATTTGAAATTTTAGATACGGGCGGAGAGGATCGAACATTTTTCGATCACTGTCTCTACCGTAGTCTGCTCTTTCCTCAGACTTGTTATGAAGTAACCCCTGAGGGGAAAGCAGTCCATCGCGATTTCGCCCACAACCGCATTCAAGAAGGAAAATACTTCACGAGTTTGGGCTTCTGGGATCTCTTTCGGACCACCTTTCCTCTCTATAGCCTAGTCTATCCCGAGCTTTACCAGGAATTTCTCGAAGGCTTCCTCAGCCATTACCGAGATACCGGTTTCCTCCCTAAATGGCTAGCGCCGGACGAAAGAGGCATGATGCCTGGAACCCTCATTGATGGGGTCATTGCCGATGCCATTCAAAAAGGCCTAGCTCCCGACCTCCACACGGAGCTTTTTGAAGCCATGCTAGATACAGCTAGGAAGGAAGACCCAAATGGTCATTACGGTCGACGAGGAGCTAAAGAATACAAGGAATTAGGCTATCTATCCACTGACTATCACGAAAGCGTGAGTCACACCATTGACTTCTCCTATAGCGATTTTTGTATCGCCCAAACTGCCCAGCTACTTGGCAAGGAAGAGTTGGCCAAAGAATATGCCCAGTCTAGTCTTTCCTATCGAACCCTCTTTGATCCAGAAACAGGTTATATCCGGGCCAAAGATAAGAAGGGCCATTTCAGACCAGACTTTTCCCCCATCAGTTGGGGACGCGACTATGCAGAGTGCTCTGCCATTCAGGCAACCTTAGGCGCCCTTCACGACATCGAGGGCCTCAAGCAACTCTTTGGTGGAGAAGGAGGATTTACCCACTACTTAACTCGACTAGCCACTCAAGCACCGCATTACGAAGTGACGGGCTATGGCTACGAAATTCATGAAATGAGTGAGATGGCCCAAGCTCCTTTTGGACAAATTGCCATTTCAAACCAACCGAGTTTTCACATCCCCTATCTCTTCCGCTATAGCCAACACCCGGAATACACTAGCATCCTAATCCAGGCCCTTCGCAAGGAAGCCTTCCAGCCAAGCTTTCAAGCCTATCCAGGAGATGAAGATAATGGCAGCCTATCCTCCTGGTATATCTGGTCGGTTTTAGGACTCTATCCAACTTGTCCAGGCAAGCCAGTCTATGACCTAGGGATTCCCCTCTTCAAACACTTGCACCTCTTTCTCCCTCAAGAGAAAAAATGGCTGCATATCCATAGCACAGCTCACACAGCCCAAGCACACTTTCTTCAAGATGCTTCTCTTGATGGAAAAAAGGTCGACAGAGTGAGCCACCAAGACCTCTTGAAAGCGGAGAAGCTAGACTTCTACCTTTCTTGGCTCCCTAAAATCTAAAAAAGAATGAAGAGTAGGACACTCTTCATTCTTTTTCATTACACATATACTAGCTAATTCCCAACCTTATAGAGGAAAGAACCTTGTTCCGTAAAACTGTACATCCCAGTTCCGGTCCAGAGACGGTCCTTATTAACATCAGAATCATCATGGAAGATGACTTCTCCATTTTCGTCCGTTTGGTCATCAATCGTAAGCCCGGCAGGGATGAATTCCATCAAAAATCCTCCTGTAACTCCTCCGTAGACTCCTCCTGAAACAGTTCCATAATCCGTCAAGGAAAGACCATAAGACTCATATTCGTTAGAGACCAAACCATTTTGATCAAAGACGAGTTTATTCCCCTTATCATCTTTCCAGACACCAGCTACACTACTATAATCCCCTTGAGCGATTGCTTCAATATCCATCTTTGTTTTCTCTTTCTTATCACTCGAACTCTCAGCTTTCTTTGTTTCACTAGTAGCTGAGCTATCCTTCGATTGACGAACTGTACTTTCTTTACTTTCAGATCCTGTCTCCTGCTTTTTATCACCACAGGCTCCAAGGAAAAACAGTAGAGCAGAAATCAACAATAGCAAACGATACTTTTTCATCATGAATCTCCCCATATTCAATCTATTCTATAAGCCTAATTTTATCCTTTTTCTAGCAATTTGACAAGTTTCTGTTACTATCAAAAAAGGAACCAACTGGTTCCTTCTCTAATTGATTAATGGGCCAACATTTCCTGCGCAATTTCGAATCCGGATAGGTCACTTGGGTAGTAAGTAGGCCAATTTTCCAATTCCTTATAAAGAGCCTCTTGGCTTTCCCCACCGAAGAAAATATGGAAGTGAGCTGCCTTATTAGGAGCAATTTGATGGTCACTGAATTGAACATACTTGAATTCACCCGCATTCGGATCAGTTGCTTCAAAGAGATACCGCACTCCACGATTCCCTTTTGTATAGTTTAGCGTATGCTTCCCAGCATAGCGGTATTCGAACTTCTTCTCTTCGCCATTCTTATAGAAGGTCATGGTTTTGTCTGTAATGACAATCCGGTCGACATCTGTTTTATAACCTGTGGTGTAGTAGGCTTTATACTCTTCAACTGTTTTGGACTTGGTTAATTTAGCTTTGTAGTCAAAGACTTGATCCAAGGTTCCATCTTTTAGATAAGGATACACAGACTGCCAATCACCTACATAGTCTGAAAGAGTTCGGTCCTTAATAGCACTGTCCTCAAAGTAGCCATTGGCTACTGTTTTGGTGTCTTCTTCCTCTTCTGGAGCGATTTCTTTTCCAGCTTGAATTGTTGTTAACTCCAAAGATTTGAGGTTGGCTCCCATGATAGAGATGTAGTCTTCACCATCTTTCATCTGCTCATCTGTCAAGCTCTCTAATGGATTCAAAACAGCTAGATCCACACCGGTTTCAGCAGACAAGGTTTTCGATAAGGATTTAGAAGCATTTTCTTCAAAGTAGATGACCTTGATGTCATTCTTCTTGATGTACTCTGTCAATTCACTCAAGCGAGTCGCAGACGGTTCACTATCTGGTGACAAACCTGAAATAGAAACTTGATTCAAGCCATAGTCCAGGGCCAAATAACGGAAAGCTGCGTGTTGAGTAACAAAGTTTTTCTGTTTCGCTTCAGATAAGCTCTTCGTATAGCTGTCATCCAATTTTTTCAACTTGGCAATATAGGCATCCGCATTAGCTGTAAAGCTAGCCTTTTTATCTGGGTACTGTTTCACCAGTTGATCACGAATCGTTTCCACCATTTTAATGGCTCTCTGCGGAGAAAGCCAGACATGGGGATCGTACTCATGATGGTGTTCTTCCCCTCCCTCATGGTCATGCTCTTCTTCGCCACCTGGTAAAAGCAGCATATTCTCCGTCGCTTTGACAACCTTGGTTTTCTTGCCATCCATTGATTTCAACAACTGAGGCACCCACGTTTCCATGTTCTCGTTCTCATAGACAAAGACATCTGACTCTTGGATCTTTGCGCGACCCTTGGCAGATAATTCAAAATCATGGGGTTCCGAACCAGACCCGATCAAGAGCTCCACATCTCCCTCGTCTCCAACGACTTGCTTAGTAAATTCATAGACAGGATAGAATGTCGTCATGACTTTCAATTTTCCTGACTGATTTTGACCACCACTACAAGCTACTAAAAGAAGACTACAAAAGGCTAACACCAGCCATGCAAGTTTTTTCATAAGATCACCTATTTTCTAAATTTAACAAAAAGATTTGAGAGCAAAAAGAAGGATACAAATAAGAGGGTAATGGTCGCACTAACCGGTGTATCCGGATAATAAGAAAGAATGAGACCACTGACCATCCCTACAAAACCAATGACCACTGCCAAAAGCATGACTGAACGGAAGGTTTTTCCTAGCTTTAAAGCAATACTAGCTGGCAAGACCATGATGGTAGATACCAACAAGGAACCCGCAGCCGGGATCATCAAGGCGATAGCCACCCCTGTCACAATATTAAACAAGATAGACATGAGACGCACGGGTAAACCATCTACATAAGCTGTATCCTCGTCAAACGTAAGAATATACATCGGACGAATAAAGAGAACCGTCAAACATAAAACAATCGCCGCTATGACAAACAGAGCTAGCACTTGCTCATCGGTAATGGTCAAGGTAGAACCAAATAGGTACTGGTCCAAACTCATGGAGCTTTTACCGCCACCCTTCATGATCACCAAAGCCAAGGCCAAGCCCGTCGACATGAGAATCGCTGTCCCTATTTCCATAAAATCTTTATAGACTGTTCGTAAGTACTCTAAAAATACAGCCGCTATAATCACCACAATGACTGTAGAAATAGTCGGGGAGAAACCAAGGAAAAGACCAAAAGCAACCCCTGATAGAGAAACGTGACTCAGCGTATCACTCATCAAGCTCTGACGACGTAAAATCAAAAATACACCTAAGATAGGAGAGAAGAGACTCATAGCAACCATCGCCAACAAAGCCCGTTGCATAAAATCATACTGAAAGAGACTAAGCATGGTCCTCACCTCCATCTTTCTCATGGACATTAAAGCAACGCCATTGAGAATTTTGTTTTCTCACCAGGTGAATATTGCGATCTGCGTAATGACTCACCTCTTCAGGATCATGCGTAATCATCAAAACGGCCTTCCCATGATGATGGGCACTGTGGTGCATCAATTCATAAAACTCATCCTTACTACCAGCATCCATCCCAGTAGTCGGTTCATCCAAGACAAAAATATCTGGATCAGACGCAAACATTCGTGCAATGACAGCCCGTTGTTTCTGGCCACCGGATAGAGCCCCTAATGGTTTATCACGATGCTCTAACATCCCAACAGCAGATAAACTAGCTAAAATGTGCTCCTCATCATGATGATTTAACCGACGAAACCAACCCTTACGAGGATACCGCCCCGATTTCACAAACTCATAAACAGAACTGGGAAAGCCAGCATTAAAGCTTGCAATTTGTTGGGGAAGATAGGCAATTCGTAATTTTTTACCAGTTACATTTTCCTTAGCAATTTCAACAATCCCTACTTTTGGTTTTAAGATGCCAAGACTTGCCTTAATCAAAGTAGATTTGGCTGCGCCATTCTCACCAGTCAGCGTCACAAACTCCCCGCTGTCCAAGTAATAATTCACACCTTCTAGAACAGGCTCTCGATCATAATAAAATGAAAGATCTTTAACAGTGATATAACGCATTAACGAAGATCCTCCAATAAGCGGGATAAAAATTTAGAAATAACCATTTGTTCTTCTTGAGAGAATTCGCTCAAAACTTGATTATAAACAGCCAAAGTATGATCATGATGATGAGAATGTTCCTCAGCAACTGGACGCCCCAAATCTGTTAAACGGTACAAAACAATCCGAGCGTCTTTCTCATCTTTTAGAGCTTCTAACATCCCAAAAGAAAGTAATTGTTTAACAGCCTTAGTAACAGCAGCTTGACTAACATTCAACAATTTAGCAAGCTCAGAATTGGAATAATTATTCTTTGATAGTAACATTAAAATGTGTTCTTGCGTATTGGTTAAAGAAAAACCACTAGTACAAGAACCAATCAACACTTCATGCTGATTCTCAGAAATAAGTAAAATAGAATTTAAAAACTCATCGATCTGATTAGCGACTTTCATAGGAACTTCCTTTCTATTAACCAGTAAATACTTTACCGGTTAATTATAACACAGTAAAGGAAAATAGTCAAAGTATTTTCAGAAAACAATAAAAACAATTTTTAGTAACTGTTAAGTAACTCAGCGTTACAAATTGAACAAATAAAAGAAAAAGACAAGGTCCGAAAACCTTGTCTTTAGTACTATACCGGCGGCCGGGGTCGAACCGGCACGTCCTTGCGGACACTGGATTTTGAGTTCTATGAACCCATTTTTTAAATCTTATAACCTTGATTTAATAGGGTTTTAGAACTTTTGAATCTTGCAAAATAGACTCATTTTTTAAATTTTAGTAACTTTTTGGTAACTCATCTTTCTCTCTTAAATAACTACTTCCATAAATAGTGAGTCAATAATCTTATTTCTCAGTCGTTGATTTCCTTGCCCCATTTGGTCCTAGAATCGCATTAAACGTTCCCTTTTCAAACTGTAGGTGAA
>NZ_JAPJPF010000041.1 GCF_030825805.1 Streptococcus sp. | reverse complement strand
ACAAACTTGAGCGGGTATTTGTTAAAGATCGCTGCTGCTTGATCAAAATGAACGATATCAAAATAAGGTGGCAACTTGATCCCAAGAGGTTTGGTAAAGTAGGCAAAGACCTCTGACAGGATTCGGTCCGTCGTCTCAAAATCATAAGCGATCTGGGGTTTTCCTGGGACATTGGGGCAGGAAAGGTTCAATTCTGTCAAACCTTTAAAATCACTTTCTTGCACCTTTTTCAAGATGGTATGGGTCTCTTCAGGAGACATACCGACGAGAGATAGGAAGAAAGTCCGATTGGGATCTGTTTCTTGCAACTCCAATAGGTAATTCAAATAATAGTCCAAGCCTTGGTTAGGTAGCCCCATCGAATTGATTGAGCCAAGTGGGACATCTTGGTAGCGTGGCTCTGGATTTCCAGAACGGAACTCCAAGGTGGCTGTCTTGGTCACAAAGGTCCCAGCAGCCGAATTCTTCACTTCTTCTAATTCCTCAGTGGTCATACAGGCCACACCTGCCGCATTCATCAGGCAGTTATCAAATTCAAAACCAGCAATTTGCGTCTTTGTCGATACCATCTTCTTCTCCTTGAAATGAATTCTTACAGCCATTATAGCACGAAAAGGAGGATTCATGACTAGAAAACCAGAAAAGAGCAAGAAACGTACGGAAATAGAAAAAATCACCTTAAACGTTATCCTTTTATTTTCTATATAGAGGGGAAAAATCAGACATTTTTCCAATCCTATCGTCCTTTCACATCCATTTTTTCCCACTTCATAGGCAGTTGTGAAAATTTTCAGAAAATTCAACTTTTTTCTTTACAAGTCAAAAAAAGTCTGCTATAATTATCGACGTAATAAAACATGACATTGCTCTCAGCAGTGCCTCCATATACCAGTAAGTTCGCTAACCTGCTGGAATTCGTTTCAATGAAAAAAGGAGAAACATGATGACAACTGCAAAAGAATATATCCAAAGCACTTTCGAAACCGTAAAAGCTCGCAACGGCCATGAAGCGGAATTCCTTCAAGCTGTTGAAGAGTTCCTTAGCACTTTGGAACCTGTATTTGAAAAACATCCAGAATACATCGAAGAAAACATCTTGGCACGTATCACTGAGCCTGAGCGCGTGATTAGCTTCCGTGTTCCTTGGGTTGACCGTGACGGAAAAGTTCAAGTTAACCGTGGTTACCGTGTTCAATTCAACTCTGCTGTCGGTCCTTACAAAGGCGGACTTCGTTTCCACCCAACAGTTAACCAAGGGATTTTGAAATTCCTCGGCTTCGAACAAATCTTTAAAAACGTTTTGACTGGCCTTCCAATCGGTGGAGGTAAAGGTGGATCTGACTTCGATCCTAAAGGAAAAACAGACGCTGAAGTAATGCGTTTCTGCCAAAGCTTCATGACTGAATTGCAAAAACACATCGGTCCTTCTCTTGATGTCCCAGCTGGTGATATCGGGGTTGGTGGACGTGAGATTGGTTACCTTTACGGACAATACAAACGCCTTCGCCAATTTGATGCTGGTGTCTTGACTGGTAAACCTCTTGGTTTCGGTGGTAGCTTGATCCGTCCAGAAGCAACTGGTTACGGTTTGGTATACTACACTGAAGAAATGCTCAAAGCCAACGGCGACAGCTTTGCTGGTAAGAAAGTCGTGATCTCAGGTTCTGGTAACGTTGCTCAATACGCTCTTCAAAAAGCAACTGAACTTGGTGCAACTGTTATCTCTGTATCTGACTCAAACGGTTACGTGATCGACGAAAACGGCATTGACTTCGACCTTCTTACAGACGTCAAAGAAAAACG
This sequence comes from Streptococcus sp., assembly GCF_030825805.1. Classification (GTDB taxonomy): domain Bacteria; phylum Bacillota; class Bacilli; order Lactobacillales; family Streptococcaceae; genus Streptococcus. The sequence goes on along the minus strand of NZ_JAPJPF010000041.1, from coordinate 15,433 downwards.
TCGTGCTCGTTTGACTGAGTATGCTGCTGAAAAACCAACTGCTACTTACTACGAAGGATCTGTATGGACTTACGCTGGTAACTATGATATCGCTCTTCCATGTGCAACTCAAAACGAGATCAACGGTGAAGCAGCGAAACGCTTGGTTGCTCAAGGGGTAAAAGTTGTTTCTGAAGGAGCCAACATGCCTAGCGACCTTGATGCGATCAAAGTCTACAAAGAAAACGGCATCCTTTACGGACCTGCTAAAGCTGCCAATGCTGGTGGGGTTGCTGTATCTGCTCTTGAAATGAGCCAAAACAGCCTCCGTCTTTCATGGACACGTGAAGAAGTGGATGGACGTTTGAAAGACATCATGACCAACATCTTCAACACTGCTAAAACAACTGCAGAAACCTACGGTCTTGGTAAAGATTACCTTGCGGGTGCCAATATCGCAGCCTTTGAAAATGTCGCAAATGCGATGATTGCCCAAGGTCTTGTTTAATTTGATTCTTTTGCCACACCTCTGAAGCCCTTGGTTTCGGAGGTGTTATTCTTGATAAAAAAAGAAGATTGGAAAAACCAAATCTTCTTTTATTTTATAAATCATCCAAGGCATCTTTAACCTTATCAAAGAAGCCTTTTTTCTTTGGGTTGACCTTGATATCACCAGCTTCCGCAAATGCACGAAGGGCTTCTTTTTGCTTGTCATTTAGACCTGTTGGTGTCACCACATTAACAGATACATATTGATCTCCTACTGAGCCACCACGCAAGCTTGGTGCTCCTTTACCGCGGAGACGGAATTTCTTACCGGTTTGGGTCCCTTCAGGGATGACCAAATCAACATCGCCGTGAACCGTTGGAACATGGACCGTATCCCCAAGAGCAGCCTGAACAACGTTCAAGTTCAATTTATAGTAAATGGTTGATCCATCACGCTCAAATTTGTCGCTCGGCTCAACATTGACCACCACATAGAGATCTCCGTACGGCCCTCCATTAAAGCCAGCTTCTCCTTGACCAGAGAGGCGGATTTGTTGACCTGTTTCAACCCCAGCAGGGATATTCACATTGACACTGTGCGCTTGTTTCTCGTGACCAGTCCCATGACAGGTTGTACAAGGATCTTTAATTTCTTTACCGCGTCCATGACAGACATCGCAGGTGATTTGACGACGCATCATCCCAAGTGGGGTTTGCGTATCCACATTGATAACCCCAGAACCATGACAGCGTCCACAAGTTACTGGACTTGTTCCTGGCTTAGCACCAGTCCCATCACATGTCCGACAGCTGGCTTCCCGATGGTACTTGACTTCCTTCTCAGTTCCAAAGATGGCTTCTTCAAACTTGAGATTGACGCGGTACTGAAGATCATCTCCCTGACGTGGAGCATTTGGATTGCGGCTTGCACCACCACCAAAGAAGCTAGAGAAGATATCTTCAAAGCCACCAAATCCAGCACCATCAAAACCACCAAAACCACCTGCTCCGCCACCGAAGCCGCCGAAACTACCATTGGCCCCTGCAGCACCGTATTGGTCATAAGCTGCCCGTTTTTGTTCGTCGCTCAAAGTCTCATAAGCTTCTTGAACTTCCTTGTACTTTTCCTCAGCACCAGGCTCCTTGTTGATATCTGGGTGATATTTTTTAGATAATTTCCGATAGGCTTTCTTAATCTCATCCTGAGACGCATTCTTTGAAACGCCCAAACGGTCATAAAATTCAGTATTGTTCATAATTCAAGATACAAAGGGCGTCAAACGGACACAGCCAAAATAGGAGTTTTGACGACGGACGCTTGCGTCCTAGAAAAAACTATCTTTTTGGCACCGTCCGTAGCCCGTGTTCAGTTGCGAACACCTTTGTTCCTTTCTATAATTTTTATGTACAGCTTTAGAGGCTGTTTTCTATACTCTGCTTCACTTGATCAAACTCTTGGTCTGATAGAGTAAATATCAAATCCTCTTCAGCATACTCGTTCTGTTCTTTAAAATAGTTGTCCGTATTCTCTGCCAACCCTAAGCTTAGAATCACTTTTCTTGCAAACTCTTGATGGGCAAAACCGATAGCCGTAATGATTTGTTTATCTTGCACAACCACTTTGGGTTGGAAATTCTCACGTGGAAGAAATTCAAAATAATCAAAGAAGTTTTGCCAAATTCCACCTGTAAATTTCGTGTCCTTCAACAGACCTGCTTTCGCTAATAAAAGAGGCGCTGAAGAAATGGCTGCAATGAGGATATCTTGCTCACCAAGGTCCCTCAAAAACGAAATCAATTTCTCATCCTGTAGAGCAGGCCCTATATTGACCATTCCTGGCAAAATCACACAAGAATACTCTTCTATACAGATTTGATCTAGTGTTTTGGTCGGTTGACAGAGCACCCCATCCTCAGAGACCACCATCGAATGATCTGAAGCGACATAATCAATCGTGACGTCAAAAGACAGAGCTAAAGTACTCGTTAAAGCAGTTATCTCATAAAGAGAAAAATTAGGATAAATCAAACAAAGTACTTTTTTCATAGGCAACATCCTCTATTTTACCGAAAAACAGAGGCTGGGTTGCAACCTCTGGATTTCTTTATCATTTACTAGTTAGGCGTTTAGGCAAATCGCTATAGCGATTGCCATAGAATGCCAATCATTAGAGTGAACAGTCATTCTTAACGCCTCGCTCCCCGATTTTCAAGCTCGGTATAAAATAGTCCACTGGACTATTTTATTTCTCCGTAAACTCTCCGTCTACGACGTCATCGCCTGCGTTGCCTGTTGCTTGTGCGCCTTCTGCTCCTGCTTGAGCTTGTTGTGCTGCTGCGGCTTGTTCGTAGAGTTTCACAGCAAGTCCTTGAGCTTTTTCGTTCAAGGCTTCAAGTTTTGCTTTCATTTCGTCCAAGTTGTTATCTTCTTGGGCCTTCTTAAGCTCATCAAGGGCAGCTTGTGCAGCATCACGTTCTGCATCGAAGCCTTTGCCTTCAGTTTCTTTGATTGTCTTTTCAGTCGCAAAGATTGCTTGGTCTACTTCGTTACGAAGGTCAACTTCTTCTTTACGTTTCTTATCTGCTTCAGCGTTTGCTTCTGCATCTTTCATCATGCGGTCGATTTCTTCGTCTGTCAAACCTGAGTTAGATTGGATAACAATTGTTTGTTCTTTTTGAGTTCCAAGATCTTTCGCTTTAACAGATACGATACCGTTCTTGTCGATGTCAAATGTCACTTCGATTTGTGGGATACCACGAGGTGCAGCTGGGATATCAGTCAATTGGAAACGTCCAAGAGTTTTGTTGTCCGCTGCCATTGGACGTTCACCTTGAAGAACGTGGATATCAACGGCTGGTTGGTTGTCTGCTGCAGTTGAGAAGACTTGTGATTTAGATGTTGGAATAGTTGTGTTGCGGTCGATGAGTTTTGTGAAGACTCCACCCATTGTTTCGATACCAAGTGACAATGGTGTTACGTCAAGAAGGACAACGTCTTTGACATCACCAGTGATGACACCACCTTGGATCGCAGCACCCATGGCAACAACTTCATCAGGGTTCACTGATTTGTTTGGTTCTTTACCAGTTTCAGCTTTAACAGCTTCTACAACGGCAGGAATACGAGTTGAACCACCGACAAGGATCACTTCGTCAATATCTGACAAGCTCAAACCTGCATCTGAAAGGGCTTGACGAACTGGAACTTTTGTACGTTCTACAAGGTCACGAGTCAAATCGTCAAATTTTGCACGAGTCAAAGTCATTTCCAAGTGAAGAGGTCCAGCTTCACCAGCAGTGATGAATGGCAAGCTGATTTGTGTTGAAGTTACACCAGAAAGGTCTTTCTTAGCTTTTTCAGCCGCGTCTTTCAAACGTTGAAGAGCCATCTTGTCTGTTGACAAATCAATGCCGTTTTCTTTCTTGAATTCTGCTACCAAGTGGTCGATGATTTTTTGGTCAAAGTCGTCACCACCGAGTTTGTTATCCCCTGCAGTTGCCAATACATCAAAGACACCGTCGCCTAATTCAAGGATAGATACGTCAAATGTACCACCACCAAGGTCGAATACTAAGATTTTTTCTTCTTTATCTGTCTTGTCCAAACCGTAAGCAAGGGCTGCTGCAGTTGGTTCGTTGACGATACGTTCTACTTCAAGACCAGCGATTTTACCAGCGTCTTTAGTTGCTTGACGTTGAGCATCGTTAAAGTAAGCTGGAACTGTAATAACAGCCTTCGTTACTTTTTCACCAAGGTATTCTTCAGCGTAACCTTTCAAGTATTGAAGGATCATTGCTGAGATTTCTTGTGGAGTGTATTCTTTCCCGTTAGCAGAAACCTTTTCAGAAGTCCCCATCTTAGATTTGATAGAGATGACTGTATCTGGGTTTGTCACTGCTTGACGTTTTGCAGCGTCACCAACGATGATTTCACCGTTTTTGAATGACACTACAGATGGAGTTGTGCGATTTCCTTCTGGGTTCGCGATGATTTTTGATTCAGTTCCTTCAAGAACTGCTACTGCTGAGTTTGTTGTACCTAAGTCAATACCGATAATTTTAGACATATGTTTTTCTCCTTGTTGATTTTTCTTCTTTTTTTGATATTTCCCTTAAGTGGTGGGGACGTGAGCAACTCCCTTCGGGATTTCATCACTTATTTTTAAGCCTACTGTCTCAAAAATCCCCTGTCTCAGTAGCACAAGCTACTGAAACTTTCACCACGGCGGGAAATATCTTCCTTGCAAGCCTCCGGCTTGCATCTTATCTTTCTTTCATAGTTTAGTGTCGTTTCGGACAAGATTTTTTAAGTTTTCTAGCCTAATTGTAGACAACTACCATGGCTGGGCGCAGGATGCGGTCATGGAGTTTGTAGCCTTTTTGGAAGACTTGTGCGATAGTGTCTGCTGGATGTTCATCATCTGCAGGTAAGGTTTGGATGGCCATGTGGTAGTTATGGTCAAAGGCTCCGTCCGCTGGAATTTCTTCAATTCCTTCTTCTTTCAGAGCATGTACCAAACTTTCTTGGACCATTTCCAAGCCCTTCTTCACATCATCTGTCAATCCTTCGACGGCAAGGGCGCGTTCGAGGTTGTCCAGTGATGGTAAGATCGCTTTTGCCAAATCTTGGCTACGGTATTTTTGTAATTGTTGACGTTCTTCATTGGCACGGCGCTGAATGTTTTGCATCTCAGCATGAGCACGAAGGTATTTGTTTTCAAATTCCTCGGCACGCGCTTGTGCTTCTTCTAACTCAGAAGGTTGGTTGCTTTCCTCAACAACTTCTTCAGTTGTCTCGGCAACTTCCTCTTCTTTCACATCTTCTTTTTTGATATCTTCTGTCAAGGCATACACCCCTTTCATTTGGTCTTAATTTACTTCATAATGGTTGCTGTTGAGGTAACGGTAATAATCCGTCAACTTCATGACCAGTACTCGGCCGATAACATTGACCAGGCTTATCACACGCCTGTAGTCCATCTCTACGGGACCAATCACATGCATGAGGGCCATCCCACGATAAGGAACTAAGAACTTGTGACTAATGACCGTCACATTTTTCAAGGCCTTCTCTTGAGATTCTGCAACCAGGATCTGGGTCATTTGGTCCTCTGGCATTCCCCCTCGTAACTCCAAGGCTACGTGTTGGGGATTATCTAAGAACTGATAGGTCTGAAGATCGGCATAACTCAAAGATGAAACCTTTCCTTCTACAAAGACCAGTTCTTGAAACAGTTGCGAGAAGACGTAATCGAATAGATCCAAGACATTGTCTGTCGTTTTGAAATAGCGCTGTACAATCTGTGGAATCTCCGTCCGCAAGCGGTAGTGGATATCCAAGACCGTATTTCCAATGAAACGTTCTTGAACTAGCTGATGAAAGATTTCCAAGTCACTGGTTAAGAAATTCTTTGGAATAGCAAACTGTACGGTGACAGGCTTTGATTCATCCAAGGTCAGAACTGCTAAGGCATCATGGTTGGATAATGGAACAATCTCAAAACCCGTCAAGCGCTGCCGTGTCGGCTCCACATCCTGAATCACTGCGGTGTAGCCCGTCATCTGGGCTAGTAACTTGGCCGTAGCATCCAAGATATCATCTAACTTAAAGGCTTCGAAATCAAAGGCCTTCACCACCTGGTAGACATCTTGCTCATCAATCAACTCTAGATCGAGCGAATTCTGAACGAAATATTGAAAACCAGCTCGGCTAGGCATGCGGCCACTCGAAGTGTGGGCCTTTTCTAGTAAGCCTTGTTTTTCGAGGGCAGCCATGTCGTTTCGAATGGTCGCACTACTGGATTGAATGACATCTTGTAGCGCTTTTGAACCGACTGGTTCGTGGGTCTTGGTAAAGATATCGACGACAAGATTTAGAATCTCATTTTGACGTTCTGTAACCACGACCTCACCTCTCTTTCATTTTTAGCACTCTAAACACTCAAGTGCTAAACCATGATTCTATTATACACCCTCTCAAAAGAAAGTCAAGAAAAAAATCCAAAAAATTAGCACTCTTTTTTCAAGAGTGCTAAAAATCATTCTTAAGACCGATACTAGGCCAAAAAAACTATAAACCTGCTTCTTTCAGCTTTTGAATATATTCTTCTAAGACCAGCTGGTGCTTGACCATATACTGGGCATTTTCTACACCGACGTAGCGGAAGTGCCAGTTTTCATAGTCCACACCCGTGATTGCGTTTTTCCCTTCTGGATAACGGAGAACAAACCCATATTGTGGCGCCAAGGCAATAATTTGTTGCACCACCTCTTCGGACAGCCCATTTGGGGCACTCATATCAATCGCAAGGCCTGTCTGGTGCTCACTAGCCCCTGGGACCTGTACTTGTGTTTGTGCTTGACGTTCTGCCTCTTCATGAGGAAGCCCAGTAGCTTCTAATTGAGCTACCCGCTCATTATAAACTTCTGTTTGCTCCTCTACACTTCGATAACCGGAAATCAAGGACTCCTCAGGAGCAACTGCCCTTGCCGCCACTAGAAATTGTTTGGTTTGTTCTGCGATCCGACTATCCACCTTGATTTCTTCAACATCGACTAACTGAGGATTCAGTTCAGCCAACTTGTTGTCTCGGTTGACCAGGACTAGGTTCCAATCCTTGCTAGAAACTTGTGGAAGGTCTGTCTTCGGTTTTTCTTCCTTTTTCTCAACCTTTTTAGGAGTAGTCGTTTCTACTTTTTTATCTTCAACAGAGCCCATATGAAGCCATTGAGGTTTCAAATAGAAAATACCCACTCCTGCTCCAATTAGACAGAGGCCTAAACAGCAGAGTACGATCCAGCTAACTTTCTTTTCTCTTTTCTTGGCAAGTTTATATTTAGTCATGATCTTCCTCTAACCATTTCGCTCCAACCTGGCGGTATGACAGATCTCCAACTGCTTCTAGTTTAAATTGGCCATCTTCATACTCAATAACAGTCACACTACCATTGTCCAAGACCAATTCTTTAAAGGCTTTTGGATCAATCAGGTAAATCAAGGTACTGATGGTCATCCCATGACTGACCACGATGGCATTCCCGCCACCTTGAGACTCGACATCCTTGGCAATCGTCGTAAAGCCATCCAAAATGCGGTCACGAAGAGTTTCCCAGGACTCTGCCCAGCCGGCTGTATCCACTTCGACAATCCCTTCGGCCAACTCCATCAAGCTCAAATGATGGAAGTCATCAACCCGAAAGACACGTGGTAGAACCCCCAAAAAGAGTTCCCCGTCATAGGCTCCATCAAAACTTCCAAAGCACCATTCGCGGATGCGCTTATCATAACGGTAAGGAATCTTACCCGTTAACCCTAATTCTTCTAGCACAATCCCCATGGTTTGAATGGTTCGACCGGAGTCGCTGGACACGGCTTGTTGGAACTGAATCCCGGCTTCACGTAGACCAATCCCCAATTCATGAATCCCTCGTTCCCCAGCTTCTGTCAAGGGACTATCAGACCAACCTTGGGCGCGACCAATGGTATTAAACATGGTTTTTCCATGACGGGCAATATACAATTTTGTCTTTGCCATTTTTATCCTCCTGCAATTGTTTTCTTCTTATATAAGGTTTCTTATTTTTTCAAACCAAGTTCTTCTGAGTGGGCTGCTAACCAGTTAGCACCCAGTTTGCGATAAGACTCATCTCCGATGGTCTGGATTGAAAATTGTCCATTTTCGTATTCTACCAAGGTGACACTACCATTTTCAACCCTTGGATCCAACTCAATCTCTGGATTCAAAATACAAACAAAGGATCCGATGGTCATGCTGTGACTAACAACCAAGGCATTTCCACCACCCTTGGCTTCAACTTCCTTGGCAATCTCCTCAAAGCCATCTACAATCCGTTTTTTCAACACATCCCATGGTTCAGCCCAACCAGCTGTATCTACTTGGTAAATCCCATTCGCTAGCTCTTCCAGACTGAGTTTCTTGTAGTCTTCAATATCTAGAACCCGAGGAACGACTCCACGGAAAAGTTCCCCTCCGTAGGCACCATCAAAACTTCCAAAACACCATTCCCGGATCTTTTTGTTGAAAGTATAAGGAATCTGATCTGTGAGCCCAAGCTCGTCTAAAACAATTCCCATGGTTTGAATGGCGCGACCTGAATCGCTGGAAACAGCACGGACAAAGTCTAAACCAGATTCTCTCAAACCAACCCCCAATTCACGGATGCCTTCTTCTCCTTGAGCAGTTAAAGGTGTATCCGACCAACCTTGGGCACGACCTATCGTATTAAACATGGTTTTTCCATGCCGAATAATAAATAATCTTGTTTTCGCCATGTGATCTCCTTTTACGTCCTTCTATTATATCATTTTTTATAAGGAAACTGGCAGCGATGACCTCTCGATTCACCTTCACTTCTCCAGCCAACATTAAAAGCCCCGAACACGCGAAGTGCCCCAAGGCTTTCTTTTAATTTTTAAAACTATGAACTGGGGCCGGAATTTGACCACCACGGGCAATAAAGTCAGCTGACGAGGCCTTGTTGACCTTCATTACCGGAGCAGACCCAAGAAGTCCTCCGAGCTCTAACATATCACCTTCTTTTCCATAAGGAATGATCCGAACCGCTGTTGTCTTTTGGTTGATAACGCCGATAGCTGCTTCGTCGGCAATCATGGCCGCAATGGTCGAATCTGGAGTATCAGCTGGGATGGCAATCATATCCAAACCGACGGAACAGATAGCTGTCATGGCTTCCAATTTTTCCAGGTTGATATGACCGGATTGGACCGCGGCAATCATCCCCTCATCCTCTGAGACCGGAATGAAGGCACCTGACAAACCACCGACTTGATTACAAGCCATGATGCCACCTTTTTTTACTTGGTCATTAAGCAGGGCAAGGGCTGCGGTAGTTCCATGAGTTCCGACCACTTCAAGCCCCATGGCTTCAAGGACACGGGCAACCGAATCCCCAACAGCTGGCGTTGGAGCAAGAGACAAGTCGACAATTCCAAACTCAACACCGAGACGTTCACTAGCCATTTGACCGACTAATTGACCGACACGGGTAATCTTGAAGGCTGTCTTCTTAACTGTTTCCGCCAATACATCAAAGCTTGCACCGGGAACTTTTTCAATGGCCCGTTGGACGACACCAGGTCCTGAAACCCCAACGTTGATGACGACATCGGCTTCACCGACACCGTGGAAGGCTCCCGCCATAAAGGGATTATCTTCTACCGCATTAGCAAAGACAACGAGTTTACCTGGTCCCATTGGATCTGCTTCCGATGCTTCTTTAATGATACGGCCCATATCTCTGACAGCTGTCATATTAATCCCCGTCTTAGTGGAACCAATATTAACAGAAGAGCAGACAAAATCCGTCTCTGCAAGGGCGCGAGGAATCGAATTAATGAGGATTTCATCCCCTTTTTGGTAGCCTTTTTGAACCAGAGCTGAGAAGCCACCGATAAAGTTAACCCCAACTTCCTTCGCTGCACGATCCAGCGCCTTGGCAAAGGGTACATAGTCTGTTGCATTGGTTGCTGCTCCGATAATGGAAATCGGAGTGACCGAAACCCGCTTGTTCACAATGGGAATGCCGAGTTCCGCCGCAATCTCATCCCCAACAGCCACTAAGTCCTTGGCCTTTGTCACAATCTTCTTGTAGACTTTTTCCGCTGCCTTATCGATATCCGGATCAATACAATCTAGAAGCGAGATCCCCATGGTGATGGTCCGAACATCAAAGTTCTGCTCCTCAATCATGGCAATGGTTTCTGTTACCTGTCTAATGTCCATAAATTCTCAACCCCTATCTTACAAATTGTGCATAGCATCAAAAATCGCTGCACTTTGGATATTGATTTTCACATGCAGAGACTGACCGAATTCTTCTAACTCTGAACGAAGCTGGGTGAAATCTTTTTTCTCATCTGACGATACGACCGCCATCATGGTGAAGTACTCATCCAATACCGTTTGAGAGATATCATCAATATTAAGTCCCAATTCTGCTATTTTCGTTGCGACACCCGCTACGATTCCTTTTTGGTCTTTTCCAACGACTGTAATAATTGCTTTCATGTCACTGCTCCATTCTATCTATTTGCTTCCATTGTAGCATAATCGCCTTAATTTCGCATAAATGTTTTAGAAAAGGTTCGGTTTATAAATAAAAAACATCCAAGAAAATCTCTTGAATGTCTGTTAGTCTTTATAAATCAACGATGGCTAAAGCGATTTTTCTTAAGGTAGTGGCTGAGGATAGAAACCCCAAGGTAACTCGCAATCCCTGAAAGATGCAATAGCGTTGAGATCCATCCGGTGATTACTGGTAAGAGCATGAGGCTAGATAGAAAAATTAAGAATAGATAAAACCATTTTACGGTGCGTGATAATTCTTTCCACACGTTTGGCAGGAGCATAATCCCTCCGGTCACAAAGGCATAGCCGACGGCAGAGATTCCTGTTGCCTGAATGTCCTGCCCGCGTGTTAAGAAGTGAAAAACGATGGAAGAGAGGACTGTCGCCGTCACAAAAACGATTAAGACTTGTCTGGAGCCTCTTTTTCTTTCTAGCAGTCCACCGAAGGGAAGGATCATGAGTCCGTTTAAAATCAAATGGACCCATAAAAACCAGACAGGGGCTCCTTTACTACCGTGCATCAAGGTCCCACTGACATACTGCCAACCATACACCGGCTTCGAATGAAAAGCCAATAGGTTATACATAGCATCCCCATAAAAGGAAGTCAATAAACCGAGCAACAAACAGATTAGAGCTATCGTACTGATAACAGGATAGGTTTTTATCATCGTTTTCATTTTAAAACTTCTTTTCTGTAAATAAATCAATTGTCTCACCTTGAGTATACTTTCATTATACCACCCCTTAAACGAAAATAAGATCACTTTTAAAAAGTGATCCTAGTTTCATTAAACAACTCCAACCTCTAACTCCCATTTCACGCCCAGCTACAAAAACAAGGTTATTTAACAAGAAAATGCCAGTAGATATAATTGAAGATAAAAATCCAGATCGGTTTCCAAAAAGTGAGAAAATTGCTAAAGGCATGCAAGAAGATGGGCAACCGGATATCTTTAGTTTTCTTATAGACAGCTGCGAAGAAGAGCCCTGAACAGAAATAAAGAGAAAATGTTACAGGATCCCGATATTGATGGATCAGATGAAAGGCCGCAAAGAGAAAGCCCGAAAGCAAAACGTCTAAATGAAACTTACTTTCTTTAAAGAAGACATTCATCAGATAGCCTCTAAAAATAAATTCTTCGATCATAGGAGATGTAACAGTTGCTAGGACAAAAAACAAAATACCCGAAATACCAGGGCCATTTAGATAAATGGAGGATGGCAATTTGGTTTGATGAACGACAGGAACCAGCAAATCCTGAAAAGTTTGCAGCACCCATCTTTCAACAAAGAACCACAAGAGCACCAGAGCAAAATATCCCAGATAGTGCCACTTCCATTTCTGTATATTTGAACGGACGACTATCTTCTGCCTTTTAAACCAAAATAGAATGCCGATGAGAAGCAAAGAGTAGAGAATCAAATAGATGAAATAAAGAAAACTTACATCACCATTGAAAACTCCAGTTAGGTAGATACCAAGGCCTTCAATCCCAAAAACAAATAAATATAACAGGAACAGTAAAGCAAGTCCATGTTTGGCATATTTCATAACATCCTCCACCAACAAAAAAAATTTAGCCGATACTCATTAAATTGCGAAGAAACTTCGCATTTCAAGTGGCGCAATCAACTTACGGAAGTATTCCCAACCATTCGGACCACCTGAAACTGGAGGCGGTCCCATATATATAGTATTAAAAACCCCACCACCTGCTACTGTTGAGAGAAAATCGCTATCTAAACTATCAAATTCTTCCAAAATCTTTGTATTCATTATGAATACCTCCTTATATTTATTAGATTAAAAAATATTGTCTAGTTGCAACTTTGACAATTTTAGTATAGCACACGAAAAATCTTTAAATCAACAAACTCCTAAATTGTCCCTTTTTGAACAGAAAGTGGCATCTTCTTTTGTTTTTTACTCCACTTTGCTAGGAGAAAACAGCCATTTAGATTTTCTAGCCTGACGATGCTACACTATATTATTCCTTAATCACCTGGACGATTTTATTTTGAAGTAGCGGAAGATCTATGCTTCTTCAATTAAAAACAAGGCAAGGACCTATTCATCCATCATTAGTTGCTATCTCATCATGACTCCTTCCCACTTTCAAAATACCGTAGCGAATATTTGACTTCCCATTTCAGAAGGCATATACTTATATTAATCTGAGCTAAATAGTTTTAATTTTTTAAATGAACTGTCTTGAATTCAGATTAAAAAAACTATTTACTTAACGGAGGTGACACTATGTCATTAGAAGATAAATTAAACCAAGTTAAAGGTTCTGTTAAAGAAGGTCTCGGTAAAGTAACCGGCGATAAAAAAACAGAAGCTGAAGGCGTTGCTGAAAAAGTTGCATCAAAAGCAAAAGAAGTCGTTGAAGACGCAAAAGAAGCTGTCGAAGGAGCTATCAACGGCGTGAAAAACATCCTTCACAAAGACGATAACTAATCGTTAACGTTCTAAAGCTACTCTATTTTCTACCGTCACGTTTGCCTGTGGAAGATAGGGTGGTTTTTTGTTTATCTTTGATTTAGTTTGGGTATAGGAAAAAGCACCTCGAAAGGTGCTCTCTGTAAGTATAGTAATTCTTTTGAATGAACACTTAGAGTGCAGTGGTTGCCATCCAATTCAAACAACACTCGGGCTTTTACTGAAATTGAGCAAAGTAATTGCAGGTCCCTAAAACCATTTTACTTCATTCTCTCAAACCATTCTGAAACATCTGGGACAATATACTGCCCTCTTTCATACGATCACTTCCATTATCCCCTCGATCAGCTCCGTAAAACTTTCTGCCACATAGATAATTTCATCAGGGTCATGAATGTAGCAGATTATCTGCCCTTCTTGCCCTTCCTGGTCTGGATCAAAATCAAGCATGAGATAACAAGAATCGCAATACTCCGCGAAAGGAAGCCATTTTTTATTAAAAAGATAGGGTTTAACTCTGCTATCACGCATTTCTTCAACATCTTGGCTTGAAAAATAGTCAGGAAATTCCGTCAACAGAGCATCCCTATTTTGAAAAAATTTTTTTATCGACTCAATCTCTTGTAGGCTCATCAAAGAGAAAGCCATTTCTCTTTGGCCAATCACACAGGGTAGGACTGCTAAGAATTTACTGCCGTTTTTGTAACGATAGACTTCCTTAAGCTCATTTGGGAGAGAAATTCCAATTCTCTTCTCAAACTCCTGAATTTCCTCCTCAGATGCTCCAGAAATTTCCTGATAATCTTCCAGGTATCCTTCCTCTACAGGATCATCCAAACCCCAGTCTTCAAAAGCTTCACAAATATAAGTTGCTATTTTCCTAACTTGGTTAACTATACACATAAGAACCTCCTTTTTTGATTTCTCTTACCCTTCGAATTTTCATCCCAAAATATGTTCAAAATATTGACAGACTTGCATCTTTACTTTTTCTAATATTATTTTTAGTATGGAATTGGATTTTTTTATTTCTTGATTAGATAAAGTCATTTCATCCGTTCGCTTTACTCAAGTTAACATTATAAACAATTTCTGCATTCGGACTGCCTTTGACATCCTTCACGACTCCTTTTAACTGACCATCTACTACTAATAATTCGATATTTTCATCTATAAGATCCTGTTTAGACAGTGTAACTTCATTATTCAGGAGGTATTTCCGTCATCGTAATCATCATATGACCAGTTATTTTTCCATTTTCCTCTTCAAACTTTTCAAGTACTCCTTGCTCACGGAGGATATTTTCTATTTTGAAGAACATTTCTTTAGCTGCCAACATTACTCCAGTCATATTTATTAGTGGTCTCTTGAGCAAAACCTTACATAAAATTACAAATATAAAAAAAATTAGAATACATAATTAAAAATCTATTACAGCCAAAAAATTAGCAAGCATGTGAATTAGTACAGAGTATTCTATCCTTTTAGTTCTATAATAAATGTAAGACATTATACCGCCTAACAAACTATACAGTAAAATCGATCTAATAAAAATTCCAATACTAGGTTCGTTCATACAATGCACAAATCCAAACAATATATTTGATATGATGAAACCTTTCCTGCTCATATTATAGCAATAATTCATTATTGCACCACGAAAAGTTAATTCCTCTAAAACTGGTCCTACGAAAATTGCATAAAAATTGAATAACTCTACGCCCATAATATCTTTTAAAATTTGTAATAACGCATCATTTTGGGTATCTCCAAAAATGCTTAAATACAAATGAACTATGAGTCTTAACAAAACAGCGAATGCTAAGCAATAAAATACTTTGTTCCACTCTAGTTTCTGAATACGATTAATGACATTATGTTTTATGCTTATTTTATAAGAGAAATATAATGTAAAAAATAAGAAAAGTACAAATAGCAACCTAGCATAGACTAATGAAATATCTTTCAAAATAAAACAACAAATCGGTAAATTTGAGAGTAAAAATAACTGCCCAGTCACTTTATATTTTTCTTTCATTTTTAACTACCTCCAATAAACCATTTTTAATATTTCAATCATTGCTTAATTCACTTAATTATTTTTCTGAAACTTAAAGCGGAAATGCTGAGATTCTTTGCATATACTTGTTCTGACATTTTATCTTTCCTAAAAATCCTCCTATCTCAAGAAAGAAACACAGATATCTTACAATATTAACCTCCCCAATAATCGAGTAAGCGCTTTTACATTTTTATTGTAACTAACTATTTTTATTTTTTCAAATAATTATATGTAATTCCCAATTTGTAAAATTAAGCCAGAAAAAAGAGGCTGGGACAAAAGTCCTAGCCTCGCAATTGTCTTTGGATTGTCGAGCAAGACGCAGTGGTTGAGTGGGCTCTACTACGC
>NZ_JAPJPF010000040.1 GCF_030825805.1 Streptococcus sp. | reverse complement strand
TGAATCACCGTATCAGTTAAGCGACAATACTCAAAGACACTGCCATCTCGCACGGCTGCTTTAGGCCCTTCCATGTTGACATGAAAACCAGCTTCAAAGCTCGGTGTAAAGGCAGCACTCAACTGCAACTGGTTGATCTTGAGAGGCTGTTGGACAGCCGTTTTGAGCAATTCCATCATCATAGGGTTTTGATTGGACACCCCAAAATGGCGGACCTTGCCCGCTTGCTCCAAGTGATCAAAAGCTGCCGCCACTTCTTCCGGCTCCATGAGGGCATCCGGTCGGTGAAGGAGGAGACTATCTAAGCGCTCGATCTGCAAACGCTCGAGAATGCCATTGATGGAGTCCAAAATATAGTCCTTGGAAAAATCAAAATAGGTAAAGCCGTCTTTGCGAATCCCACACTTGGACTGGATCCACATCTGGTCCCGAAGATCCGGACGACGCTTGAGAACCTTACCCAGCAGGATCTCACACTGGCCATCGCCATAGATATCCGCCAGATCAAAGGTGTTGATCCCAATCGACAAAGCTGCCTCCACCAAGGCCTCCACCTCATCTTCACTCATCTGACTGATCCTCATCATCCCAAGGACAATCGTGGACAGACGCTCATTTTCAGCAAACTCAATATAGTTCATGTCCGCCTCCTTTTCATTCTTCTTTCATTATAATGTAAAGAAGATCAAACAGCAATGATTTCACAAAGTAAAACACCTCCAGTATCCACTGAAGGTGTCTCTTTTAACGATAGCTCAAGGCTTTTTTAACAGTCTTGACTAAACCTAGGTCATCTGTTTGTAAGATAAGGCTTGAATAGATTTTTCCAATGATCATGGTGCCGAGGAGCGTGAAGGCCAAGGCAATTCCGAATGATCCCCATGATTCAAGTCCACTTGCATAGCCATTGATGGTACGGAATGGCATGAAGAAGGTTGAAATGAATGGAATGTATGATCCAATCTTCAACAGAAGGACATCACCTGCGCTACCTAAGGTAGTTACTCCAAAGAAGCTAAAGAACACTAACATCATCAGTGGCGAAATCGCTTTTCCTGTATCTTCTGGACGAGCAACTGTTGAACCTAGGAAAGCTGAAAGAACCACGTACATGAAGATTCCAAGAATGATCAAGAATAAGGTATTCAAGGAAATGGATTGTCCAATATGTTGGGTGATAGGAGAGTCTGGAGATAAGATATCTTTCACAAGAGGAATGGAGTCTCTAAAAATCCAAACGCCTCCCAATCCGACTGCATAGATACCAATATGAGTACAAATGACTCCGAAAAGACCAATCATGCGAGCATAGAAATAGTGAGTTGCGCGAATGCTTGAGAAGACCACTTCCATAATCTTGGTCCCTTTTTCACTGGCTACCTCTTGAGCAGTGATACCTGAATAAAACATCAGAATCATGTAGATAAGAAAACCGATTCCTCCAGCTACCACGGTCTGCACCATTTTCAGCCCTTCTTTCTTCTCATCAATTTTTTCAATCAATGAGACCTGTTGCGAAAGGGCTGCTAACTGCTCTTGGCTTAAATCCGCTTTAGAAACATTGAGCATTTGTTGGACCTGACTCAATTTAGCCATAAGGATTGCTTTGAAACCTGGCTTCATGGCATCCTCACTCTGGTAGCGAGCCTCTAGCTGGCCATCCTTTTCTTCAACTGTGAGGATTCCCTTGATTTCTTCCTCTTTCATGGCCTTTTTAGCTGCTGCTTCGTCCTTATAGTCAAAGGTCAAGCCATCGGTCCCTTTCAAGACTTCCTTGACAGGAGCTTGATCTGTAATCAAGGCGATGTTGCTTTTCGCAGATGTAGAAGATCCGACGAAATAGTTCACTCCAATCGTCAATCCGAAGAAGAGAAAGGGAGTAAGCACCATCAGTAAAAAGCTCCATGATTTCACTTGGCGTAAATAAGTTTCTTTGATAACAATCAGCATCTGTTTCATACTTCTACTCCTGATTCTAGTTTAAAGATTTCATCAATGGTTGGGGCTTGTTGGTCAAAGGTTGCTAGATAGCGACCCTTGGTCAACTGATCAAAGAGGTCCGGACCTGCTGTTTCATCATCCAATACCAACTTCCACAGGCCTTGCTTGGTCATGGTCACCTTGGTCACGTGAGGCAGCACTTCCAACTCCTCTTTACTGAAGTCATTGGATACGAAGAGACGAGTCTTCCCGAAGCTATTGCGAACTTCTTGTACGGGACCTGAAAGAATCACAGATCCATCACGAATCATAACCAACTCATCACAGAGTTCTTCCACATTGGTCATGACGTGGTCAGAGAAGATAATGGTGGCACCGCGTTCTTTTTCTTCAAAAATGACCTGCTTAAGCACTTCTGTATTGACAGGATCCAGTCCGCTAAAAGGCTCATCCAGGATGATCAATTTTGGCTCATGGATCATGGTAATGATCAATTGAACCTTTTGCTGATTCCCTTTTGAGAGGCTCTTGATCTTATCGGTTAATTTTCCTTTTACTTGGAGCTTTTCCATCCAGATTGGAAGTTTCTCCTTGACCTCAGCAGTTGACATTCCTTTGAGATTAGCAAGGTAACGGACTTGCTCATAGATGGTTAACTTAGGCATAAGGCTTCGCTCTTCTGGCAGGTAGCCAATTTCCTTATAGGTTTCTTGACTGATTGCTTGGCCATCCAATTGGATATCACCGCTGTAGTCAAGGAAGCGGAGGATACTATGAAAGATAGTGGTCTTCCCAGCTCCGTTCTTCCCGATCAAACCTAAGATGGATCCTTTTTTCGCAGTCAAGTCAATGCCGAACAAGACTTGCTTCTTGCCAAAACTCTTTTCTAAATTTCTAATTTCTAACATGAATGACTCCTTTACTCTTTATAATAACGTTTGGTAATCTTGTATTGAGAGACCAAGATATAGACATAAATTAGTGATACAACTACTAATGCTAACAAGATATCTGCCTGGAAAGCAATGCCAACTAAGAATATCGCCATTAAGGAAATCGGTAAGACATAATTGCTTAACTTGAAGACAATATCGTAATTCTCCTCGTAGCAAATTTGTTTCTCTGCCTCATCTATCATGCTCATTATTAGTTCACGGACTTCTGCCCCACTAGCATTGCGTGGGATTGCTTTTCCATAAATCTGTTTGAAGGTTTTTCGAAACTGATGTTCTAGCCCAAAAGTAAGAAGGAACAAAGCAAGAAAAATAAGCGGGATGGTGTATTTCCCAAAAGCACCTGTTAGTTTTTCTTCATAGACTAGTTTTTGGCAAGAGAAGAAAATCACTAATAGATAGGGAACAATCATGACGCCTTTGAACATCGTAGCCAAGTCATAGATTCTTCTCGTTTGGCTTTCATAACGGTAGGCTTCGTCTTCATCTTCTGCCTCCTCCATCATCTGATAAGACTGGCGCGATGAGATGAGGTAGGTAGACGCAATCCCGAAAACCACCAGATATAAAATGATTGACCCTATATAGATCATATCTCGATCAAATAGCTTTTGGAATTCAATAGGATGGTCTGAACCAAAATAACCT
The DNA here is from genome assembly GCF_030825805.1 of Streptococcus sp. Classification (GTDB taxonomy): domain Bacteria; phylum Bacillota; class Bacilli; order Lactobacillales; family Streptococcaceae; genus Streptococcus. Next base: position 14,689 of record NZ_JAPJPF010000040.1, on the reverse strand, counting down.
GTCAAAAAACCAATGATTAATCCTGATAGGACCATGGCCATGTTTCTCCAAAAACGAAAACGGGCTGACCTTTCTTTTAACTTCTTTTTCACTTTTATTCCTCTCCCTCTACTAGACTAAAGACATTCTCCACCGGTTCCTTGAAAATCTGGGCGATGGTGATGGCAATAATAACCGAGGGGGTGTATTCCCCCCGCTCCAAGAGACTGATGGACTGGCGCGAGACTCCTGCTAGCTTGGCTAGCTCGGATTGGTTGAGGCCATCACGCGCCCTCAGCTCTTTCAGTCGATTTTTTAAGATCATGGCTTTCGCCCCCTTATAGTTGAATACCTTGAATATCTTCGATGCGGACTAATTTGGTTTCCCTCTGTTGTTTATGATTCACACGAGTCAGTTTGACCCAATCTTCGTCGATATCCAAAATTTCATACTCGAATCCAACACCACTCACTAAAACAGTGGCCGTTTGGCCTTTCAATTCTTCTAAAATTCTAGACATGTCTTGATTTCCTTTCACTTGTTTTTCTAATCGTCTAATGCGTTTGTTCAACCTTTTATTCTTCTTTTCTGAGCTCGCATAAACCATAATCAGAAAAGGGATAAAAAGAATCCATATGGCTCCCATAAGAAACCTCCCCTTCTTTCAACTAAAATCATTGTAACACTTCTTTTTCTTTTTGACAAGTGTATTTGTCAAAAAAATAAAAATATTTGTCAAAAATAGAAGGATGGTTGACATGGATATTTTGAGTACTTAAAGGAATTTCTTTATTTTTATAGGGTTTCAAGGCCTATAACTTGCAAATCCTGTAAGAAAAAAAACAGTTGAGAATTTCTCAACTGTTTCATGTTTTTACGATTTATCGCACTTCTGCGTCTACTTTTTCTTCGAGTGATGCTTGGATTTTTTCCATATAGCGAGCGACTTCTTCGTCGGTCAAGCTATCTTCTGGATTTTGGAAGGTCAAGCTGTATGCCATAGATTTCATTCCGATACCCAGTTTTTCACCTGAGAAAACGTCAAAGAGTTTGATGTCTGTCAAACGTTTCACGCCTGCAGCTTGGATGGCATCGACCACTTCTTGGTGAGTCACTTCTTCTTTGAGGAGAAGGGCGATATCACGGCTGACTGCTGGGAACTTCGTAATTTCCACAAATGGAGCAGCTGGTTGAAGGGCTGCTTCGATAGCTGAAAGGTTAAGCTCGGCTACATAAGTTTCTGGAATATCATAAGCCTTAGCCGTCACAGGGTGTACTTGACCGAGGAAACCAAGAACTTGATCCCCGAGTGAAATCAAGGCTGTACGTCCTGGATGGAGGCTAGCGATTTCAGAGGTTGCTGTATAAGTCACTTCAAGACCCAAGCGAGCAAAGAGGGCTTCCAAGATTCCCTTAGCATAGAAGAAATCAACTGGAACAGCTGGAGTCTGGAAGTCTTTTTCAGCAACTAAGCCAGTCAAAGCAAAGGCAAAGCTGTTGATTTCATTTGGCAAGTCTTCTTTTGGATTACCTGTTTGCTCGAAGACTTTTCCAATCTCATAAAGAGCCAAGTCTTTGTTCTTACGCGCTACGTTGTAGGCAACTGTATCAAGGATACCAGAAACCATATTTTGACGGAGAACTGAACGGTCCACAGTCATTGGCCACATAAGTTCTGTTAGGTTGCTTGGTGCAGTCGTAAATTCAACGGCTTTTTCAGGAGTTGTCAGAGCGTAGGTAATGATTTCAGTCAAGCCTGCCCCTTCAGCAATCGTCCGAACCTGACGACGCAATTTTTGAGTCGCAGTCAACTCACCTGCTGTCCCATCGTCTTTTGGAAGACTGGTTGGCAAGCGGTCATAACCATAGATACGTGCGATTTCTTCAAAAAGATCAGCTTCAATAGTGATGTCCCAACGGCGACGTGGAACACTCACAGTAAAGGAATCAGCATTTCCAGAAAGGCCAAAACCAAGGCGACGGAAGACATCTTCAATATCTGCGTAGGAAAGCTCTGTACCAAGGACACGGTTGACGTCAGCAAGAGTGGAAGATACTTCTACATCTGAAGTATCCAATTCACCTGCTGAAACGATGCCCTTACGCACGGTTGCACCTGCAAGCTCTGCTATCATGCTTGCTGCCGCATCAAGGGCTTCATTGACAGTTGCCACGTTGATGCCTTTTTCAAAACGAGAAGATGATTCAGAACGAAGGTTGAGACGACCGCTGGTCTTGCGGATAGATTTGCCATTGAAGACAGCGGCTTCAAGGACGACACGACTAGACTTTTCAGAAATTTCTGTAGCCTGACCACCCATAACACCGGCAAGGGCTACTGGCTTGTCAGCCACAGTAATGACTAGGTCATTCGTCTCCAACTCACGCTCTTCCCCGTCCAAGGTCACCAATTTTTCACCCGCACGCGCTTCACGGACACGGATCTCGTTTCCTTCAAAGGTATCCAAGTCAAAGGCATGCATAGGCTGACCAAAGTAGAGTAGGATATAGTTGGTCACGTCAACGACATTGTTGATCGGACGAATACCTTCATTCATGAGGAGGTTTTGCAACCATTGTGGACTTGGTGCGATGGTCACATTGTCCAAGATACGAGCAGCATAGTATGGCGCCTTGTCTGTGTCAATGCTGACAGAAAGAGCGTCTGCTGCAGCTTGGTCTGTTTCAGTCAAAGCAAAGTCTTTGAAATTGACTGCCTTGTCATAAATCGCTGCTACTTCGTGCGCTACCCCACGCATAGAAAGAGCGTCTGCACGGTTAGGCGTGATGGAAAGTTCGATGATTTCATCATCCAAGTCTAGGTAAGAGAATACTTCCTCACCTGGTACTGCATCATCCGGCAAGATTTGGATGCCATCTGCAAATTCCTTAGGTACAACGGAATCAGAAATGCCCAATTCACCAAGTGAACAGATCATCCCTAGTGACTCTAAGCCACGGATTTTCCCTTTTTTAATCTTGTAGTTATCCGCGATGCGAGCACCTGGAAGAGCCACCATAACCTTGATTCCTGCACGCACATTTGGTGCTCCACAGACGATTTGACGAGCTTCTTCTTCGCCCACATTGACTTGGCAAACATGAAGATGAGTTTCTGGCACATCTTCGCAAGACAAGACTTCTCCGACGACAATTTTTGAGAGGCCAGCAGCTGGTGATTCGACACCTTCTACTTCAATCCCTGTGGTTGACATTTTTTCAGCCAACTCTTGTGATGGCACATCAATGTCCACCAATTCTTTTAACCATTTATAACTAACTAACATATGTAAGATACCAAGGGCTAAGCAGAAATCTAGATATCTTTCCTAGATCTCCATCCACCCTCGTTTTGATCCTTTCATTTTGTGTTTTCCAGCTCGAGGCTAGCTTAGGAAGGTCTAATAACCTCCCCTTCTCTAGAATGGAAGCTTCCAATTCTGAGACTTCTTGTCCATTCTAGATCAATTTCTTTCTCAACAACCAGTCTGTATCCACGGTATCTCCGGTAACATACTGGTGTTCACTAAATCGTTCAAAACCAAAGCGATAGTAAAAATCTTGCGCCTTAAAGTTGCGTTCCCAGACACCTAGCCAGGCCCACTCAAAGCCCCGGCTCTTGGCTTGATCCAGCGCAAAGATAAACATTTCCTTGCCAAAACCAGCCCCATGAAATTCCTTTTTGACATAGATCCGTTGGATCTCAAAGGACTTGTCCATCTCTACTGGCTCCGTCTGTGCTTGCCCCCAATTGATCTTGAGAAAACCACAGATTTCTTGTTCTTCATTGAGGACAAAATAGATTTCAGATTCTGGATCTAGCAGATCCTTCTCGATTTGCTCCAAAGAGAGCACGGTAGAGAAGTACTCTTCCAAGTCTTCCTCAACAATATAGGGACCAAAGGTCTCCCGATAGGTTTCCACCTCTAGGTCACGTAAGGTCTGTAATTGATCGATTTTTACTCTAACTAACATGATTATTTAAACTGTTCTGAGAAGCGAACATCTCCTTGATAAAAGCCACGGATATCATTGATTCCATAACGAAGCATGGCTACACGCTCCTGACCAAGTCCAAAGGCGAATCCTGAATAGACTGTCGAATCAATGCCACTCATCTCGAGCACGCGTGGGTGAACCATACCGGCCCCCATGATTTCGATCCAACCTGTCTTCTTACATACATTACATCCCGCTCCACCACATTTGAAGCAAGATACATCGACCTCAACGGATGGCTCGGTGAATGGGAAGTAAGAAGGACGCAGACGGATTTGACGTTCTGCACCAAACATCTTTTGCACGATCAACTGAAGCGTTCCTTGAAGGTCCGCCATAGAAATGTTCTTCCCAACAACCAAGCCTTCGATCTGATGGAACTGGTGGCTGTGGGTCGCATCATCTGTATCCCGACGGAAAACACGGCCTGGAGAAATCATTTTCAAAGGTCCCTTGCTAAAGTCATGCGCATCCATTGCACGCGCCTGAACTGGTGATGTGTGGGTCCGAAGCAAGATTTCTTCTGTGATATAGAAGGTATCCTGCATATCACGAGCTGGGTGATCCTTTGGCAAGTTCATGCGTTCAAAGTTGTAGTAGTCTTTTTCGACTTCAAAGCCATCTACAACTTGGTAGCCCATCCCGATAAAGATATCTTCGATTTCTTCACTGGTTTGGGTCAAGACATGGCGATGACCAACTGCGACTGGACGTCCCGGAAGGGTCACATCGATACTCTCACTAGCTAATTTGGCTTGGACTTTCTTTTCTTCCAAGAGCTTAGCTGTTTCTTCAAAGGCAGCCGTCAAAACATCACGGGCTTCATTAACGTGTTTCCCGATGACCGGACGCATCTCAGCAGAGACATCTTTCATCCCTTTGAGGATCTCGGTTAGAGAGCCTTTCTTCCCAAGGACAGAGACGCGTAGCTCTTGCATCTCTTTTTTATTTTCAGCAGAGATCTGCTTCAAGGCTGCCAGCGTTTCTTCTCGAAGCGCTTTTAGTTGTTCTTCAATCGTTGACATATTTCCTCCATCATGGTCCTCACTCAGACATAGAAAAAACCACGCGCCACATCCATATTCGGAGCGTTGACACGCGGTACCATCCGTTTTTTATCTGAAACTCAGACCTTAATTTCTAAATCCTTGCGCAAGTGAATTCACTCAGCTTTCATGCAAAGAGCTTTCAGTCACGGCTCTTCTCCCTGTTGCACTTCCCTTGAGGTACTAGTCTTGCAGATTTCTATTCAATTACTATCTAGTTTAGCAGATTTTTAGTTAAAAAACAAGTTAGATGAGACTAATTTCAATAGACAAAGAAACAAGACCCAGGGCATTATTTATTTGCCTTGTCTGTTTCATCTGCTTTCCTTTTCAATAGAAGAGTTGCTGCTTGGTTAAAACCATCACACCAGTTATACCATTTTGCTTCATACTCATCTTGAGGTAAGATACGATGTTTTAAATCCAAAACAGAGGATATCTTTCTTTCCTCACAAGCTTGCGCATAGAGATGATAAATTTCATCACCACCATCTTTATCAAACTCAGCAGAAATCGTATCCCGACCTGCCAATAAAGACTGATAAGCCCTGTGATGCCCGTTTGTAATCAAGAAGCAATTTCCAAACGCAAGAATACTAATTGGATCCACATTGATGATTTCCGCCGATTGATCAAGCATCTGGATATCATGTAACTTCTTTTCTGATAAATATAGTTGGGTCGGATGAAGATCTGTTATTTTGATTTTCAATTCTTTCTCCTCTACCAAGAGTAAAATAAGCTGGTCCTGGGCACTGGTGAACATTTTTAAAGGTCAGGATTTAAAGACCTGCCAAAGCCAAATTCCTCTGCCGTTCTTGTTATCCGTTTGTTTTTATTCGATGACTTGTCCAGCTTCTTTCAAGACAGATTCTGGAATGGTAATGCCTAATTCTTCTGCCACTTTTTTGTTGATGACAGATTTACCATCTGTGAAGATTTCGACTGGTGTATCACCTGGTTTTTGACCTTTCAAGATTTTCGCAGCCATTTTACCAGTTGCCACTCCAAGATCGTGTTGATCGACAACGACTGAGCCTAAACCACCAGCTTCGACCATGGCTGTCGCACTTGGGAAGATTGGTTTTTTAGCTGTTTTGTTTGCTTCGACTACCGTTGAGAAGGCTGAAGCGATGGTGTTGTCAATTGGAACCCAGATAGCATCCACTTTACCAGTCATGACAGAAACCGTTGAAGCAATTTCATTTGTAGAAGGGACTGAATAAGGAACCACCTTGTAGCCTGCTTTTTCAGCCAATTTTGTAAATTCTTCTACTTGCGTTTTAGAATTATCTTCACTGGTTGAGTAAAGGACACCGATTGTTTTCACGTTTGGAGTCAACTCTTTGATCAATTTCAACTGTTGTTCCGTTGGGTTGTGGTCAGATACTCCTGTGATATTGCCACCTGGTTTTTTCAAATCTTTGACCAAGTTAGCGCCGACTGGGTCTGTGATAGCACCCATGACGATTGGTTTGTCCTTGGTTGCACTAGCCAAACCTTGAGCAGATGGGGTTGCGATTCCGATCAAAACGTCGTTGTTGTTTTGGACCAATTGCTTACTCATGGTAGCAACCTTGTTTTGGTCCCCTTCTGCATTGAGGAATTCAATCTCAATCTTGTCCTTGTCATAGCCTTCTTCAGCCAAGCCATCTTGAATCCCCTTGTAGATTTCGTCTAGCGATGGGTGGCTGACCAACTGCAAGACACCGACTTTTACCTTTTTAGTTCCATCTGCTTTATTAGCTTCATTTTTATTGTTTAACATTGGATAGACTACTGCTACTAAAATAATAGCTAGCAAAGCACCAATCATTCCCAATACACGTTTGTTTTTCATTTTCTTTACCTCAATTATTTATTTTTTCGTTTTTTCGCATCTTTGTTAAAGACTGAGTCGCCATCGTTTCTTCATCTTCTTTTCTCCCTTCTTTTTGAAACAAAAACACGCCCACACATAGCTATAGCTATGTGAGGACGTGTCATCGCGGTGCCACCTCACTTATGGGAAAATGGATATACTCCTCCCATGTCTCTGTCTTGTCTAGCAACAAGTTGCACGATAAGGTGTGCCGACCGAATTTTTATTGTTTCAAATTCATCTCATCATTAGTCCAATTTCATAAATGTCCACTACCCACTTCCACCAACCGTGAGCTCTCTATTAAATTTTCATTTATTACTTTTCTAATTGAATCCATTGTAAATGTTTCCGTAAGCCTTGTCAATACTTTTTTATGTTTTTTTTGAAAACGTTCGTCATTTCCTGAAATTCATTTTCTAACGGATGCTTTTACAAGGATTGAAAACCGCCTTCTTACTGGGTTTTCAGGCACTTTTTTGATATAATTTACTAGAATTAGTCTAGAATGTTGAGGAACCCCATGTCTTTTGATGGATTTTTTTTACACCATATGGTGAATGAATTACAAAGCGAACTCCTATATGGTCGCATCCAAAAAATTAACCAACCCTTTGAACAAGAGTTGGTTTTACAAATTCGTAGCAATCGCAAGAATCAAAAACTCTTGCTGTCTTCCCACTCTGTTTTTGGTCGGATCCAACGGACTCAGACCAATTTTGAGAATCCTGCCTTCCCTAATACCTTTATCATGGTCATGCGCAAGTATCTCCAAGGGGCAGTCATTGAGCAGATCCAGCAACTGGAGAATGACCGTATTTTAGAAATTGCCGTCTCCAATAAAAATGAGATTGGGGATGATATATCTGTAACCCTGATTATTGAAATCATGGGTAAGCACAGCAATATCATTCTTCTGGACAAGGCAACTGGAAAAATCATCGAAGCAATCAAGCATGTGGGCTTCTCACAAAATAGCTACCGGACCATTCTCCCTGGATCAACCTATGTAGCTCCTCCAAAAACCGAAGCGGTCAACCCCTTTACCATTAAAGACGAAGCCTTATTCGCCTTTCTTCACCGAGAAGAGTTGACACCTAAAAACCTTCAAACCCATTTCCAGGGTCTTGGTCGAGATACTGCTCAAGAATTGGCCAGTCGATTAGAAAGCGGAGAAAAATTAAAAACCTTCCGAGCATTCTTTGAAGCTCCAACAGATCCCCGTCTAACGAAAAAATCTTTTGCTGCTCTCGCTTATGCAGATAGCCAGGAGGAGACCTTTGAAACCTTATCAGATCTACTCGACCACTACTACTTGGACAAGGCTGAGCGCGACCGGGTCCAACAACAAGCTGGGGAACTAATCCGCAAGGTGGATAATGAGCTAGAAAAGAACCGGAAAAAATTGGCCAAACAGGAAGCCGAACTAGCAGCGACAGAAAATGCCGAAGAATTCCGTCAAAAAGGCGAACTACTCACTACCTTCCTCCATCAAGTCCCAAATGATCAAGACCAGGTCACCTTGGACAACTACTATACCAACCAGCCTATTACCATTGCTTTGGATAAGGCCTTGACCCCCAGTCAAAATGCTCAACGCTACTTCAAGCGTTACCAGAAGCTAAAAGAAGCCGTCAAACATTTGACCTCTCTCATCCAGGAAACCAAGGAAACTATCTCCTACCTAGAGACGGTCGAGACCGCTCTGGCCCAAGCCAGCCTTTCTGAAGTAGCCGAGATTCGCGAAGAGCTGATCCAAACAGGCTTTATCAAACGACGCAACCGAGAAAAGATCCACAAACGGAAAAAACCAGAGAAGTACTTAGCATCAGATGGCAAGACCATTATTCTGGTCGGCCGGAACAATCTTCAAAACGAAGAATTGACCTTCAAAATGGCTAAAAAGGACGAACTCTGGTTCCACGCTAAGGATATTCCAGGTAGTCACGTGGTCATTACAGGTAACCTCAACCCTTCAGATGAGGTCAAAACCGATGCAGCTGAGCTTGCAGCCTATTTCTCTAAGGGACGCCTGTCCAATCTGGTCCAAGTCGACATGATTGAAACAAAAAAACTCAACAAACCGACCGGAGGAAAACCTGGATTTGTAACCTATACCGGTCAGAAAACCCTACGGGTCACCCCTGAAGAAGAAAAGATCAAATCTATGCGCATCAATGAGTAATAAAAAGGGCTGAGAATCATCTCAGCCCTTTTGTTTTATTCTGATTTGTGGATATCCTCTTTGACCTGGTCAACGTTGAACTTGGCAAAGAGATACTGGCGGTCCTGGACAGGAAAGCGTTGGTCCAATTGATCAATGGCTCCAACTTCGACGATGCCCTCTTTGATGACAAAATCCATAACATGTCCTCCAAAGGTATGGTCATCTGAGATAAAGTGAAGGTGATAGCCTGCTACACTGACCCCATGAAACATCTCTGGCGTCCAAAAACCAACAATGGTTCCTGTAACATTTTCTCGTGTAAATTCTGGCTGATGGGTTGCTACATCTGCAAACTTGGTCTCCGAAGTTGATTTGGGAATCATGCGCACATGCATTTTGGCGAAATCACCGTGAATCTTGATGGAACGAAACAAATTTTCGCCATCGTAATAAGATTCAATGCGAGCCTCTAACTCCTCATCTGTCATTTCAAAGCGTTGTCGAAAAATCACTTCGGCCTGGTGGGGAACAATGGCTGCATAGGGGACAGTCGCATCTGAAGATACTTCCACAATCTCTGGTTCCTCTCCTGAACCCTTAGCTTGATAAGCCTTACCATCTAAGACAATCAATTCGCCATCGATTGAGTCCAGGGTCCCAATTCCTAAATCTCCATGCTCTAGTAATTCTTTAACCGTAAAGGATCCTCCATAGAGACCAGCCATCAAAGCCCCCAAGGTATTGTATTGAAACAATTTCACCGGTTCCATTATCTTCTCCCTCATTCATCTTGTCTTCTTTTTAGCCCTTCCAGTATACCATATTCTCAAGGACAATAACAGAAAGACTGATTAAAAAAGAGCGGGACCGAACCATGATACAAACTTGTTCTGATTCCCGCCCTTCAAGGGTCAAGTAGTTAATCTTCTAACAGGCTCTCATAGAAAGCTTGCATTTGCCCATCATCTGGGACTAGCTGCAAATAGCCTTCTGCCACTTCCCGGGCTTTTGCGATTTGTCCCAACTCTCTCAAGAGGTAACTATAGCTTTCTAAGTACTCTGGATTTTCTTTCAAATCTGGGTAGAGCTCTTCATAGATCGGAGCCGCTTTTTCAACCTCTTCGAGTGCTACCAAGGCACGAGCGATATTCCAACGGGTGACGACATTTTCCACTTCCACTTCTTGCCATTCAAGGACGTCTTCATAACGTTCCTGTTCCAGATAAAGAGTTGTCAGACGAAGGGCGATATCTTCAAGATCCTCAGCAACTTCTTTGGCTTCTAACAAATACTTCTCTGCTTTTTCTGGCTGGTGCAACTCGTAGGCCAATTGGGAGGCTAGAAGGAGGAGATAAGCGTCAAAAGGATTCTTTTGGATTCCTTGCTCTGCTATTGCTAACGCTGTTTCTCGGTCATTTTCAGCTTGAAGAGCCAAGGCATAGCCGTATTCATACCCTTCAAAGTCTGGCGACAGTGTATCAATCTGCTTGAAGTAGATCAGAGAACGTTGATACTCTTCTCGGTCAGAGAGAAGGGTTGCCAATTCATAGGCAATCTGGTCATCAAACTCAATTTCCAAGGCCTTTTCTAAAAACTCAATAGCAGACTCAAACCGACCCAGATTCGCATAAGCATAGCCAATCCGCTGGTATGTGGAAATGCCCGTTTCTTCTAAAATGAGACGGTTGTCTAACTGAGCATACTCTTGAATGGCTTCTTGGTAATTTTCAAGTTCTAAATCAATCTCTGCCAAGCCTAGTTGAATAATAGGGTCATCTGAAAGAGTCGCTGCTTCCATCAGTTTTTCTCGAGCCACATCTGCCAAGCCCTCACTTTGGTAGAGGTCTGCCTTGACTAAGAGACTGGCTAGATACCATTCCGAACTTTCCGGGATTTCTTCCAAATAAGCAAAGGCTTCTTCCATTAGTCCATCTTCCGCTACGATAGTGGCTAGACTCAGATAGACCTCTGGATAATCATCTCTCAGATGCAAGTAGGTTTGCTTGGCTTCTGGGTAAAAACCAATACTTTCAAAATATTGTCCCAATTCTAACAAGGTAGCTGGATCATCTTCTAGCAAAGCCTTATCCAAATAAGCTGGCAGACGATCTAGCTCTTGTTTCTCAATTGCTTCTAGAATTTTTTGACTATTCTTCACTTTGAATTTCCTCAACTTCGTCCTTTTCGTACAAACCACTGACCTCTTTATACCATTCAAATAGAGCACTGATGACTACTTTAGCCGAAGCATAAACCGGGATTCCTAAGAAGACTCCCCAGATTCCAAACATAGAGCCAGAAGTAATCAATACAAACAGAATCGTGATTGGGTGGATATTGAGCTGACTCCCCAAGACAAGTGGGGAAACGAAACGTCCCTCGATTGTTTGCTCAACAATAAAGACAATGACGACTTTGACAAACATCTCTGGTCCTGCCACCAACCCCAAGACTAAGGCTGGGAGCATGGCCAAGAAGCTGCCCAAGTATGGTATCAAGTTCAAAAAACCAGCGGTTACACCGAGTGTCACAGCGTAACGAAGCCCAATGATCTTAAGCAGAAGAATAAACATTAAAGCTACGATGATAGCAACAGTAATCTGACCTCTGACATAATTAGCCAATTGTGTATTGACATCAGACAGTACTTTGTCTGCAGATTTACGAATCTTGGTTGGCAAGAAACGGATGATTTGCCCTTTTAAGTTCTTTCCATCTCTCAAAAGATAGAAGACGATAAAAGGCATAATAATCAAAGCGATAATGACCTGAGAGGCGACAGTAATCAGATTGCTGACCCAGTTGACTGCTCGGGCGGAAAAAGAACTCGCCCAACTGGTAATATTCTGCGACAATTGGCTGGTCCATTCATCCAGCTGAGGCTTGATTTCTGGCGACACTTTGTTGTCTAAGACATCATCGATGGTCCTATTGGCCTTTTCCAAGTAATCTGGCAGGTTCTTCATAAAACTAAGAACTTGATGTTGAATAGCTGGAATAGCGACAGCCAAGCCCCATAAAATGAGAAGCGCGATCAAAATAAAGACGATGGAAATTGCAATGATCCGTTTGACTCGGTGCCTTTCCAAAAAGTCCACGATTGGATTTAACAAATAATAGAGGAGCCCTGAAATAATGACTGGTAGCATGACTGCTGCTCCAAACTCTAACAGGGGTGTAAAAATAAAACTAATCTTGCTGAGAACTAAAATATTCAATCCCATCAGTAAGGTTACTAGAAAAACAGTAATGGCTTTATTATCTACAAACCATTTAAAAAACCAGGATAAACTAAAATCTTTTTCTTTATGTTCCACGGGAATCTCCTTCGTTTTCAATCTGTCTTTATTTTAGCATTTTTAGTCCATAATTTCACGATATAGCTGAAATGTGAGCTTTTTTTTAATGCTTAGCTTGTCAATCCTTCACCTAATCGTTTTCCATCCCCTTCTTTTCTGATATAATGGAGCTATCAACAAAGTCGAGGTGCATGTGATGCAAGATATTTATTTCGGAACCTATACCAAACGAGACTCTAAAGGAATTTATAAGGCTTCCTTCGATGAAAGAACTGGTCAACTTAGCGACTTAGAACTAGTTGCTCAAGAGCCAAACCCAACCTATCTCGCTTTTTCAAAAGCTGGTTTCTTATACAGTGTGGGTGCGGAGCAAGGTCTTGGCGGCATTGCAAGCTTTAGTCCTGATCACCAGTTAATCAATCATGTGGTCGAGGAAGGGGCGCCCCTCTGTTATGTCTCTGTTGATGAGGCGCGTGGCTTGGTCTATGGAGCTAACTACCACAAGGGACAAGTCCTCTCATATCGCATCCATGAAGATGGTCATTTAACCTTTGTCGACCAAGCGACTCATCAGGGTTCTGGACCTCACGAAAACCAAGCGAGTCCCCATGTACATTATGCAGATCTCACTCCCGATAAGCTACTCATCACTTGTGATTTGGGTACCGATCAAGTAGTGGTCTATCAAGTCGATGATCTTGGTAAACTAACGAAGACTCAAACCTATCAAACAGCTCCAGGTGCTGGTCCACGTCATATCATTTTCCACTCTCATTACAAGACCGCCTACCTCATTAACGAATTAAACGCTACCATCGATGTCCTTTTCTATGACGGACTTGGCTACTTTGAACATTTCCAAACCATCTCAACCCTACCTAAAGAGTATGAAGGTCAAAAATGGGCCGCTGCTATTCGCCTCTCAGAGGATGGGAAATTCCTCTATGCCTCAAATCGTGCCCATAACTCCATTGCAGTTTATGAAATCTTGGCAGATGGTAGCCTAGTGCTTCTTGAAATCGTTCCAACCAATGGACTCAATCCACGCGATTTCATTCTTAGTCCTGATCAAGAATACCTCATTGCAGTCCATCAAGATTCAGACAATGCTACTGTTTTTAAACGCGACAAGGCGAGTGGTAGATTGACTGAATTGAGCCATGATTTCTACGTACCAGAGGCAGTTTGCGCCCTCTTCAACTAAGAATCAAAACGCTTGCTAGTTTGGTTGAAAAATGATTAAATAGTGATAATAATAAATAGTTTATAGGAGAAACCTCATGAACCCAATGGATTTGTTTAACCAAGTCAAAGAAATGATCGAAAAGAAAGATTTCGATGCTGCTAAAAAATTCATCGATGACAACAAGGATAACCTTGGTGACTACTTAGAACAAGCGAAAGCACTTGTTGCTGGAAACGATCTAGTCAGCGGTGCTGTAGATAAAATCAAAGGCTTGTTCTAATAAAACGATTCCTCAACTAGATAGTTGAGGATTTTTTGTTTGGCCCGATAACAAAAAGATCCTTAAGAAAACTCAAGGATCTTTTATATCTAGTTAACTAGATTATTTTTTAAGGTTGTAGAATGATTTCAATCCACGGTATTCAGCTACTTCACCAAGTTGGTCTTCGATACGAAGCAATTGGTTGTATTTAGCGATACGGTCTGTACGTGAAAGTGAACCAGTCTTGATTTGTCCTGCGTTTGTTGCAACTGCGATGTCAGCGATTGTTGAATCTTCAGTTTCACCTGAACGGTGTGATACAACGGCAGTGTAACCAGCTTCTTTCGCCATTTCGATAGCGTCGAAAGTTTCAGTAAGAGTACCGATTTGGTTAACTTTGATAAGGATTGAGTTAGCAGCACCTTCTTCGATACCACGTGAAAGGTAATCAGTGTTTGTTACGAAGAAGTCGTCACCAACCAATTGAACTTTACTACCAAGACGTTCAGTAAGAGCTTTCCAACCTTCCCAGTCGTTTTCATCCATACCATCTTCGATAGTGATGATTGGGTATTTGTTAACCAATTCTTCAAGGTAGTCGATTTGTTCTGCAGATGTACGAACAGCAGCGCCTTCACCTTCGAATTTAGTGTAGTCGTAGACTTTACGTTCTTTATCGTAGAATTCTGATGATGCACAGTCAAATCCGATGAATACGTCTTTACCTGGTACATATCCAGCAGCTTCGATCGCAGCAAGGATAGTTTCAACACCATCTTCAGTTCCTTCGAAACGAGGAGCGAATCCACCTTCATCACCTACGGCTGTTTCAAGACCACGAGATTTAAGGATTTTCTTAAGAGCGTGGAAGATTTCAGCACCGTAACGA